>CAYHNY010000016.1:14778-16354 GCA_964358115.1 uncultured Planctomycetales bacterium
GGCTATTTTGGCAAGCGGACTAATTTCCATTTACTGGTTAACCCAGGCAAGGCTTTCTTCCCTTATTTGCCTTTTTAGAACGCCAGTTGAGTTTACCTCTACGTTTACGTTTTCCCAAAGGTTTTTCCTCTCTGATTAGTACTTATAATAACTTGCAGAAATAGTTTGAGACAAATAACGCACTGCCTCAATAATGCAGATGCGTATTGCTTTTTCCATCGGGGTATTGGAATAAATAGATAAACCTCCCCCCATTCCCCAGCTGCCCAAAAAACCGGCCAAGAAACCGCCTGAGATATCCGATGCCTGGCCCTGCACCCGTGTCGCAGATAAAACCTCCGAAGTGGAAGCGTCGATAACGCGGATATCCAATGCCATATGCGCTTTATTTAAAGCCGCGCCCAATAAGCCTCCTAAGATACCGCTGGCAACTCCGCCGCCGCCACCGACTCCTGCGCTGCCGCCCGAAGCCTGAGGCTCAAATTCAGTCACGGCAGCGGTAATCACCAGGTCTGCGGTTTTGATATTGCCTCTTTTAGGGCCGGTGCCTTGCTGCGCTGCTCCGGAGCTGGCCAGCTCCTGTTCCTGCATTACCGCTTCGAGGGCCTGGCGTTCAACTACGGAAAAACGATTGCTATTTACCAGCGCGGTAATCAGCATTTCGCGCAAACCTGAGCCGATTTCGTTACTGGCCTTAGCAGCCTTGACTTCAAAATCCGCCACTGCCATGCGCGCCTTAGGGCCGGAATAAGGCGGCAAGGCCTGAGCCCCGGCATTATTATCTACCTGGGCAGTGGGTTGCGTACTTTGCTGCAGAGTCGCGCAGCCAGCCAGGCTGATAATAAATACACCAAAGAATAAAAAACTGATGAATTTTCTCATTGTTAATTTCCTCCTTCAAAATCCTTGCCTAATTTATCAATTAGCTTAGCGGACATGTCTGCCGCGGCATTGGCTAAAGCCTCTCTGCCTCCGGTAATCACGTCCATATGCGCAGAGCTACCCGCAGAATCAAGATAGGCAATTACCTTGCCGTCTTTTACCCGGATAAGTTTAGCCGTGATATTGGCAAAACATGAACGCATGCTCGACTGGGGGACATTGCCTCCTGCCGAAGCTATGGCTTTGCCAGCTACGACATAATCTACATCGGCCAATTTACCCAGCTCCAAAGATTTATCCTCAGACATATTTACTTCGCGAAAAGCCTTATCCTGCTTAATCACTTTATTAAGCGCCTGCGGCTGGACAATCTCATAGCGCTGCTCAATAAGCCTTTGCGCAATAGTATTTTCCGTAGTAGACAAGTCAATCTCGCTTGCCCACCAGGCCTGTTGCGGGCCTTCAATATTCTGCTCGGAAATTAAAAGCACGATCCGGTTTTTTGCGCTCTGGGCATATGCACAGCTCAAGGCTAAAAGAATAGCCATGACAGCTAATAATATTCTTTTCATCTTCTCCTCCTTAATGAGCACATAACTTACGCGAGCAATAGCGAGCGTAAGTTATAAGTGCGAATTTGAGCACCTTAAGTTTTAGTCTAGCGAAATCCTTGATCGAACGCTAGTGAGATCAA
>CAYHNY010000017.1:0-15223 GCA_964358115.1 uncultured Planctomycetales bacterium
GATAGATTTGAGCCGCCGCTTAGCCATAGCCAGGAATCACACTGCCACGCATCTTTTGCAGGCGGCTTTAAGAAAAGTTTTAGGCCCCCATGTGAAACAGCAGGGGTCATTGGTGGCTGAGCAACGCTTGCGTTTTGATTTTTCCCATTTTAAAGACTTAAGCGAAGAAGAGCTGGACAGGATAGAAGAATTGGTGAATAATTATATTCTTGATAATCAGAGGCTGGCGGCTAAAGAGATGCCTCTGTCGCAAGCTAAGAAATCCGGGGCCCTGGCATTCTTCGGCGAAAAATACGAAAGCAAGGTGCGCGTGATTTCCATCAGCGATGTTTCTAAGGAATTCTGCGGCGGCACGCATCTTGAAGCTACGGGGCAGATCGGATTATTTAAAATTATCCAGGAAAGCTCGGTAGCCAGCGGTATAAGGAGGATTGAGGCGATTACCGGGACTGCCGCGTACGAGGCAATTAAGGAAGAAGATAAAATTATCCGCGCGGTTTCTTCAAGCTTAGGCGTGCCCGCGGAAAGGATCGGGCAGGAAATAGAAAAGCGCTTGAGCAAAATCAAGGAATTAGAAAAACAGCTTAGCCAGCAAAAATTAAGCAGTGTTAAGGCTTCCATTGATGATTTAATAAAGAGCGCTGAGGTGATTAACGGGATTAAGCTGATTACCAAGGTCGCCGCGGATTTAGATATGGATATATTAAGAAAGACCATGGATCTGATTAAACAAAAAACCGATAATGCGGTGGTGGCCTTAGCTTCCGATAATGCGGGTAAGGTTTTATTAGTCATGGGGGTAACCGGCGATTTATGCGCTAAGGGGGTAGATGCCTGCGGGCTTATCCGGAATATCGCCGTGATATTAGGGGGCAGCGGAGGAGGCAGAAAAGATTTTGCCCAGGCCGGAGGGGATAAGCCGGCAAATCTAGGAAAGGCAATAAAGGAATTAAAGAAAATAATTAGCCAAATTAAACTATGATGAAAATTATACGCCCGGGCAGCAAACAAATCGAAAAGATCTACGCGCGCCAATTCAACCGCTCCAGGCGCGTCGAGGAAAAAGTAAGGCGGATTATTGAGGATGTGCGCACTTTTGGGGATGAGGCGGTATTAAAGTACACCAAGAAATTTGACCGGGTAAAGCTTGGCTACAGGCAATTAAAGGTTTCTCAGATAGAAATCAGCGGCGCCTATCAGAACATCACCCCGAATTTTGTCTCTAATTTAAAGCTGATCATTGAGAATGTCAATAAATTCTACCGTAAAAATTTGCGTAAATCCTGGCGGATGAAGGACTCCGATGGCGTGGTTTTAGGCGAAAATTATACGCCCTTAGAGAAAGTGGGAGTGTATATCCCCGCGGGTACAGCACCGCTGGTTTCTTCGGTTTACATGACGGTTTTGCCGGCAAAGATAGCGGGGGTCAAAAAAATAATTTTAGTCAGCCCGCCGGATGAAAACGGCAGGATTAATCCGCATATCTTGGTCATCGCCGACCTTTTGAAGGTAGATGAAATTTACCGGGCAGGAGGCGCTCAGGCCATTGCCGCGCTGGCCTACGGCACCAAGACCATCCCCAAAGTGGATAAGATTGTGGGCCCGGGAAACATTTATGTCAGCGAGGCCAAAAGGCAGGTATTCGGCTATGTGGATATAGATATGATCGCCGGTCCTACGGAGTTGGCGATTATCGCCAACCGCCACAGCCCTTTGGATTTTATTATCGCGGATTTAAAGGCTCAAGCCGAGCATGCCGGGGGTTTGGCGACATTGATTACCAATTCTAAAAGCTTAGCCAAAGAGATAAAATCCCAGGCAGAGGCATTAAACGGTTTTATTATTTTAGCCAAGAATCTTGATGAGGCAGCGGAGATTTCTAACCGCATTGCCCCCGAACATTTGGAAATTCTGGTAAAGAACCCCCAGCGTTTGCTGAAAAAAATCAAGCACGCCGGGGCGATCTTCTTAGGGCCTTATAGCCCTACTGCCGTGGGAGACTATGTTGCCGGGCCAAGCCATGTATTACCCACAAGCGGAACGGCCAGATTTTTCTCAGGTTTATCTACGCTTGACTTTGTGAAAAGTAGCCATATAATAGGATATTCTAAAAGGGCGCTTGAGAAGATGCGCGAGCCATTGGAGAAGATTGCCGGGATTGAGGGCCTGAGCAAACATTTGGATTCGGTGAAGGTTAGGTTCTAATCTTATAAGGCCCTGTCCAGAGGACAGGATAAAATTAAGCCTAAGCACCGGAGGCAGGCTTAATTTTAGAGGATAAAATGAGGAAGGCGCAGATAAAACGTAAGACCAGGGAAACCGATATTAGCGTTAAGCTGAATATCGACGGAAGCGGAAAAAGCAAGATCTCAACCGGCATCGGCATATTGGACCATATGCTGGAGCTATTTTCCTTTCATGGTTTATTTGACTTAGAGATCATCGCTAAGGGTGACTTAAAGGTTGACATTCATGATACCAATGAAGACGTGGGTATCGTATTGGGAGAGGCCTTTAAAAAGGCGTTAGGCGGCAAAAAAGGAATTAAGCGGTTCGGCTCTGCTTCGGCGCCGATGGAGGATGTAGTGGCCAACGCAGTGGTAGATATCAGCGGCAGAGGATTTTTTCAGGGGATAACGAGCACCCCAAAATTATCAAAATATAAGAATAATGAGGGGTATTCTTTTGATTATGCTAATCACTTATTTGAGTCTTTCGCGAATAAATTAGGCATGAACTTAAGCATTAATCTCTCTACTAAAAACCCCGACCTGCATACCAATTTAGAGCCTATCTTTAAATCCTTAGGAATAGCTTTGGACCAGGCCACCCAGATTGACCCGCGGCGCAAGGGTGTCCCCTCAACCAAAGGCATAATTGATTAAAAAGATGATTGCGATCATTGATTACGGCATGGGTAACATTCATAGCGTGCGTAAGGCCCTGGAGATTTTGGGCGCTCAGACCGTGGTTAGCAATAGCCCTAAGGAGATTCAGGCAGCTGAAAAGTTAGTCTTGCCCGGGGTAGGCGCCTTTGACGACGCCATGCGCGAATTAAAAAAACAGGGGTTGATTACGTTGATAAAAGACCAGGTACAAAAGAAAAAATCTTTTTTGGGGATCTGTTTGGGCATGCAGCTTTTATTCGAGCAAAGCCAGGAGGCGGAAAAAGAAAAAGGATTAAGCATATTAAAGGGCCGGGTAAAGAAGTTTTTGCCTAAAAAAAATTTTAAGGTGCCGCACATTGGCTGGAACGGGCTTAAAATAAAAAGCAAGGATTGCCCTTTGTTAAAAGGCATAACGGATGAGGCTTACGTTTATTTTTGCCACTCCTATTATCCGCAGCCGGATGAAAAGAATGTTATCGCGGCCAGTTGCGCGTATATAACAGATTTTAGCGCGGTTGTCTGGAAGGATAATATATACGGGGTGCAGTTTCATCCTGAAAAAAGCCAGGCGACCGGGATGAGGATGTTAAAAAATTTTGTCGACGTATGTTGATTATACCCGCGATAGATATCCAGGACGGTTGTGTGGTCAGGTTTGTCCAGGGTAAACTGGATAAGAAGATATATTCAAAAGACCCGGTAAAGACCGCGCGGCATTGGGCTAAACAAGGGGCTGAATTTTTACATGTTGTGGATTTAGATGGGGCATATAGCGGGATGCCTAAGAATATTGAGATCGTCAAGGAGATTGCCAAGACCAGCGGACTGGTGGTCGAATTTGGCGGCGGGGTCAGAAGCATGCAGGCCATCGAAGATTTGCTTGATTGCGGCATAGCCCGTCTGATCGTGGGCACAAAGGCAGCCCAGGATCAAAATTTTTTATACCGGGCTTTTAAAAGATTCAAAGATAAGGTTATCGTCAGCATCGACGCCAAAGATGGAAAGGTTTTTACGCAGGGTTGGCAGGATTCCGGAGGCACTCAATTAGGCGCAATAGAATTTGCCGATAGCTTAAAGTCTTTAGGTTTTAAAGAAGTGATCTATACCGATATCTCCAAGGATGGAACTTTAAAGGGGCCGAACATACAGGGTGCCAAGGCATTATTAAAAACCGGTTTAAAAGTAGTGGTTTCCGGCGGGGTTTCTTCTTTGGAAGACATCAAGAAAATTAAAAAACTGGAAAAAGAAGGAGTTGTGGGTATAATTGTGGGTAAGGCCTTGTATGAAGGAAGGTTTACTTTGACGCAAGCCTTGCGATTAAGCTGATCGATTCAGTATCAATTTATAGATACCGCTTCGTAAACAATGCTAAAATTATCTTCGATAATTTTAGCATACTCAGCGGTATTAATTCGGCCAGACAACTTACTCACACTTACGTGTTCGTAAGTTGTGGCCTCATTAAGGAGGATAAGTTGATGGGCAGCAAAATTTTTACCTGTGTAGCGTTGTTGGTTTTTGTAGTTAGTTTGGGCGGTTGCGCCACTACCCGCAAACAAAATGACCTGGAGGCGCAGGGATTAAAAAATCAGATTTCTGTCTTAGAAACTCAGCTGCAAACTAAAGATGAGGAAATAGCGGCTTTAAAAGAGTCTTTAAACACGCAACAGCCTGCTGTAGAAAAGACTGATAAGGCGGAAGATGCGCATAAAAAAGTGATTTGCGATACAAAGGACCGCCCTACGCATAAACAGATTCAAATAGCTTTAAAGAATGCCGGATATTACGAAGGCGCAATTGACGGCAATCTCGGCAAAAAGACCCGGCAGGCGGTTAAGGAATTTCAAAAAGCAAATAATCTGGCCGCAGACGGCCATGTAGGCCCCAAGACCTGGAGCCTATTGAAGGAACATTTACTTAAGAAAGAGAAGTAAGGCAGTTGTTGACTAAGCGCATTATTCCCTGTTTAGATATTAAAGGCGGCCGCGTGGTCAAAGGGGTAAAATTTCTAGGCCTGCGCGATGCCGGAAATCCGGTAGAGGTAGCCAGGGCTTACGATCAGCAAGAAGCGGATGAGCTGGTATTTTTAGATATTACTGCCAGCGTGGAAAATAGAGGTACCTTGGTCAGCTTAGTCGAGGAAATCGCACAAAACATCTTCATGCCTTTTACCGTCGGCGGCGGCATACGGGATATCGAAGATATCCGGGATTTATTAAATGCCGGCGCGGATAAAGTCTCGATTAATACTCAGGCGGTTAAATGCCCGGATTTGATTAGCGCTGCTTCCGGGAGATTCGGGAGCCAGTGCATTGTTCTGGCTGTAGATGCAAAGAGAAACGAGAATTCGCCGGCAAAAAAACCCAGCTGGCAGGTTTATATAAACGGAGGCCGCACACCCGTTGAATTGGACGCGCTTGTCTGGGTAAAGCAGGCAGTAGCTCTTGGCGCAGGGGAAATCCTGTTGACCAGTATGGATTATGACGGCACCAAGGATGGCTTTGATTTAGAATTGACCAAGGCAGTGTCTTCTGCAGTAGATGTGCCGGTGATTGCCTCCGGAGGAGCAGGAAGTTTAGAGCATTTTTACCAGGTCTTTACCAAGGCCGGGGCAGATGCGGGGTTAGCCGCCTCGATTTTTCATTACGGCCAGTATTCGGTAAGGCAGGTAAAGGAATATTTAAGGAAAAAGGGGATAGCGGTTAGATTATGATGAAAAAAGATAAATTTAACCTTAAAAATCTGAAATACGATAAAAACGGTTTGATCCCGGCGATCATCCAGGACTATCGTAACGGCGAAGTTTTGATGCTGGGATACATGAATCGTCAGTCGCTGGCGCGCACCTTGAAATCAGGCAAGACCTGTTTCTGGTCGCGTTCAAGAAAAGAATATTGGGTCAAGGGCCAGACTTCGGGCCACTATCAGCATGTAAAGAAAATAGCCTATGACTGCGATATGGATACCCTTTTGATCAAGGTCCGCCAGGTGGCAGCAACCTGCCATACCGGAAACCGCTCCTGTTTTTATCGCAAAATAACTTAAAAATATGTATTCTCCGTCGTTAAAAGAGTTTCTGAAGTTATCTCAAAAAGGCAATGTCATTCCGGTTTATAAAGAGGTAAATGCCGACCTGGATACTCCGGTATCGGCTTTTTTGAAGATCTGCGGCGGCGATTATGCCTTTTTGCTGGAATCGGTGGAAGGGCAGGAAAAGACCGCGCGTTATTCTTTTTTGGGGGGCAACCCTGAGCTGGTTTTCCAAAGCAAAGGTAAGAATATACAGATCATCTATCCGCAAAAGAAATCCGCGCGGCGGTTTGTCAGCCCAAGCGATCCTTTGTCCGAGATTAAGAAGCTGATGAAGGATTTTAAGGCCATAGCCCCTAAGGGGCTGCCGCGTTTTTACGGCGGCCTTGTCGGATATATCGGCTATGACATGGTCAGGTTTTTTGAGGATATACCGGATAAAAACCCCGACGATCTAAATGTGCCGGATTCTACGTTTATCCTTACGGACACCATTTTGATCTTTGACCACATCAATCATACGATCAAGATTGTCAATAACGTCATCTTGCCTAAAGAGCGCCCGGGGCTTTCAACAGCGCAGAGGAAGAAAATCTACAATCAGGCCTTGAAAAAAATTGAAGCCATACAAAGAGATTTTGATAAGGCCATTGTTGAGCAAAAAGCAAAGGCGGTTTTTAAGCCGCATAAGATTAGGCTTGAGTCTAATTTTAGTAAAGCTGAATTTCAGGATATCGTTAAGCAGGCCAAGAATTATATCCGCAGAGGCGATATCATCCAGGTAGTCTTATCGCAACGGATTAAAACCAAGATTAGGACCTGCCCATTCTCTATATATAGGAATTTAAGGAGCCTGAATCCTTCGCCATACATGTTTTTCCTGAAGCTCAAAGACGTTTATTTAATCGGCGCTTCTCCGGAAATGCTGGTGCGTTGCGAAGAGGGTTCAGTGCAGACCCGGCCCATTGCCGGCACACGGGGCCGCGGGAAAAGCGAAGAAGAAGACAAGAGGCTGGCAGATGAGCTCTTGCGCGATATCAAGGAAAGGGCCGAGCACATCATGCTGGTAGACCTGGGCAGGAATGATTTAGGCCGGATTTCCAGGCCCGGGCAGGTCAGGGTAAGTGAATTTATGAACGTAGAAAAATATTCGCACGTGATGCACCTGGTGAGCGAAGTCAAGGGCACACTTAACAATAAATACGACAGCTATGATGTTTTAAGGGCCTGTTTTCCTGCAGGCACTGTCAGCGGCAGCCCTAAGATCCGGGCCATGGAGATTATCGATGAGCTGGAGAATACCCGGCGCGGGCCGTATGCCGGCAGCGTGGGTTATTTTAGCTTTTCGCATAACATGGATACCTGCATTACCATCAGGACGATATTGATCAAAGGCAACACTGCCTATATTCAGGCCGGCGCAGGGATTGTGGCGGATTCGCTTCCGGAAAAAGAATATTTTGAATCCATGAGCAAGGCCAGGGCTTTGATAGAGGCGATTGCTAGTTAGTTTAATTATATCAGATCCCGACAGCAAAACGCTGCGAAAATCTGATATCTGAAACCAGGCAGATTTTCTTGCTGCAGTCGGGATTAATTCGCACCTATGACTTAGCTTCACTGTCGTTCGCTAAGTCATGTGCTCATTAAAAGGAGTGATGAAAATGGCAGTAACTATACGTTTCAGAAGGATAGGCAAGAATCCCAAAAAGAGGCCGCATTTTCGCCTTAGCGTTTTTGAGGAGACCCGCGGCCGCGACTCCCGCTTTATCGAAGAGTTAGGTTTTTACAGCCCGGTCAACGGGACAATGAACTTTAAACAAGAACGCATGGATTATTGGGTAAAAAACGGCGCGCAGGTTTCCGACGCCGTAAAAAATCTGATCAAAAAAACTAAAAAGGAGCAATCAAATGTCGCCTAATCAAGCAGCAGGTATTTTTCAGTTCGTGCCCTTAATCCTTATTTTCGCGGTTTTTTATTTTCTCATCATCAGGCCTCAGAAAGGAAAAGAGAAAGAACATCAGGGTATGCTCAATAAGTTAAGTAAAAATAACGATGTGGTGACCACCGGCGGAATTCACGGCACTATCGTCAATGTCAAAGATAAGACTGTGATCTTAAGGATAGACGAAAATGTCAAGGTTGAAATCGATAAAAATTGCGTGGCCCATGTAAAAAACGCGCAAGAGGGCAAGAAGGGGTCTGAAAATGGATAGAAGGCTTACCTACAAGGCAATTCTGGTTTTGGTTGTGTTAGGCGCCTGCGCCTACTTTGCCTTTCCTTTAGATAAAAGGATAAATCTGGGATTGGATTTAAAGGGAGGGATGCATCTTTTGCTGAAAGTGGATACCAGCCACTTGCCGGAAAACGCCAAAGAGGATGCCTCTGACCGCGCAATTGAAGTTATCCGTAACCGCATTGACGCATTCGGAGTCAGAGAGCCGTCGATCCAAAAGCAGGGAGTTGACGAGATCGTAGTGCAGTTGCCCGGGGTCACCGACCGTGACCGGGCAGTGGATTTGATCGGCCGCACCGCGCTTCTTGAATTCAAGCTGGTTTCTTCGGATGTGGAAAAATTAAAGTCCGCCATTGCCGGCAACGTAGCCGATGGTTATGAATTAAAATATTCGCAGGAGAATAACGAGCCCATACTTTTGGAAAAGCCGACCCTTTTGACCGGCGATGCCTTATCCAATGCCTCAGTGCGTTTTCAGGGCGATTTTAACGAGTCGGTGGTCGGCCTGGAATTTAACAGCGAAGGGGCGAAAAAATTCGGCGAGATCACCAAAAATAATATTCAAAGAAGACTGGCTATCATCTTAGACGGCAAGGTGCAGTCAGCTCCGGTTATCCGCGATGCCATAACTTCCGGAGAAGCGGTGATTACCGGCCGTTTTGACCTGGACAAGGCTCAGGATTTGGCTTTGGTTTTAAGGGTAGGCGCATTGCCGGCACCCATGTATATAGAGGAAGAGAGGACTGTCGGCCCTTTATTAGGCCAGGATTCCATTAACAGCGGAGTCAAGGCCAGCCTTATCGGCGGCTCTTTAGTTTTGGTCTTTATGGCGTTTTATTATCTCCTAGCCGGAGTTATTGCCAATATAGCGCTTGTCTTGAACCTGTTGATGATCCTGGGTTGTTTAGGCATGCTGCCGCATTTATTTCCCGGGATATCGGCTACTCTTACCTTGCCCGGTATCGCCGGCATGGTCTTATCTTTAGGCATGGCCGTGGATGCCAATGTCTTGATTAACGAGCGCATAAGAGAGGAATTGACGGCAGGCAGGTCGTTGCGCATGGCCATTACCAATGGTTACTCTAAAGCCTTTACTGCCATTTTTGATTCAAACTTCACTACTTTAATCGCCGCATTTTTATTATTTCAGTTTGGCACCGGACCGATCAGGGGTTTTGCGGTAACCTTGACTATAGGTTTGGCGGCGAGTATGTTTACTGCCATCGTGGTCACGCGCACTATTTTTGAATTCCTTTTAAGCTTGGGCTGGTTAAAATCATTGCCTATGCTTAAACTTATCGGCGAGACCAAGCTGGATTTTATCGGTAAAAGAAAGATATTCTATGCCCTATCATTAATTATTATTATTGTGGGTTTGGGTTTCTTCTTTAAGAAAGGCCAGGGCGCTTACGGCATAGATTTTGCCGGAGGCCAGCTGCAGGAATACAGCTTTAAAAACCCGCCTTCTATTGATAAGGTGCGCCAGCTTTTGAAAGATCTTAATCTGGGCAACGCTTCGATTCAGCAGTTTAAGGATAGCCCTAAGGTCATATTAATCAAGACTGCCAATGATCAAAGTACGCCTTTGACCACTAAGCTCAAAGAGGCTTTTCCGGATGAAGATGTGCAAATCCGGCGTATCGAACACGTCGGCCCGGTGGCGGGAAAGCACTTAAAGACTAAAGCGGTGTATGCGCTGATCTGGTCGATGGTGGGCATCCTGATTTATGTGGCGTTTAGGTTTAAGCACTTCAATTTTGCCGTAGCCGGTGTAGTTGCGTTATTGCATGACGTGCTGGTGGCATTGGGATTCCTGGCTATTACCGGCAGGCAAATCGACCTGCTAAGCGTTACGGCTTTCCTGACCATCGCCGGTTATTCCATAAACGATACCATTGTTATTTATGACCGGGTGCGGGAAAATATGCGGCTGGCGCGAAAAGCCAGCCTTTATGAGTTGATCAATTTAAGCGTGAACCAGACTTTAGGCAGGACTTTACTTACTTCCGGAGTAACTTTATTGGTGGTTATCGCCATTTTGTTTTATGGCGGGGAGGTATTGAGCAATTTCGCATTCACTCTCTTGGTCGGTTTTATATCCGGGGTATATTCTACTGTCTTTATCGCTTCACCTTTAGTGCTTGCCTGGACCCGCAAAAAAACCTAAAAACAAAAACTGAAAAACTGGGGACGTTTCGGGAAGCGTCCCCTACTATTTTTCCCTTATTTTTAATTCTTTATGTTTAAGGCCATCAAATTATATACCGGCGGCGCCCTCGATTTAGAAAACTTATCCTGCGCATTAATTGAGTTTGGTTACAAGAGGCAAGAGCATTGTATAGAGGAAGGGGATTTTTCCCGGCGCGGGGAAATCGTAGATATCTTTCCCTTTACCTTTGAATTACCTATACGCCTCGATTTAAATTTAGATAGAATATCTTCTATCAGGAGCTTCAATCCCTCTGACGGCTCGCCGCTTTGGCAGCACCAGATGGCGATTATCCTGCCGATAAAAAAACCCCGGCATTTAAAACCCCTTCCTTTGACCGAAGAGTCTCCGATCGGTAATTTTGTGGATTTGACGATCGGTGATTATGTGGTGCATACCGAGCATGGCATCGGCAGATTCTTAGGCATACATAGAATGGAGCCCCCCGGGCTAAAGTCCGGGGATAAACCCAAAGACCACCTGGTGATCGAATATGACCGTCAGGAAAAACTTTATGTGCCGTTGGATTCCATGCATCTGGTGCAAAAATACCTTTCCTTTGCCGCCAGGCGGCCTAAGCTTTACCGCCTGGGAAGCTCGGAGTGGGATCGGACTAAGGCAAGAATAAGAAAGCAGGTTCAGAAATATGCCTGGGAACTTTTATCTTTGCAGGCCATGCGCATGAGTATCGCGGGTTTTGCGTATTCTGCGGATTGCGATTGGCAGAAACAATTCGAAAACACCTTTGCCTATACCGAGACTCCGGATCAGGCTAAAGCCACTGCGCAGGTAAAACAGGATATGGAATCGCTTAAGCCTATGGATAGGCTGCTCTGCGGCGATGTCGGCTATGGCAAGACGGAAGTGGCCATGCGCGCGGCTTTTAAGGCGGTCATGGATAATAAGCAGGTTGCTTACCTTGTCCCCACCACTATTTTAGCCGAGCAGCATTACCAGAATTTCTTAAGCCGCTTAAAAGATTTTCCTGTCTGCATTGAGATGCTCTCCAGGTTTAAAACACCTGCCCAGCAAAAAGAGATCATCGAGAGAGTCGCCGCCGGCAAAGTAGATATAGTCATCGGCACCCACCGCTTGTTATCGGATGATGTGGTATTTAAAGACTTAGGGTTGGTGATCATTGACGAGGAGCAGCGCTTTGGGGTGCGGGCTAAAGAGAAACTTAAGGCCTTAAGATTGACTACGGACGTGCTTACCCTGACGGCTACCCCTATCCCGCGCACTTTATATATGAGCCTGATGGATGCCAAGGATTTATCGCTGATCAACACCCCGCCGGAAAATAGATTGCCAATCAAGACGATTGTGGTAGAATATGACGATGACCTGATCCGGCAGGCCATTTCAAGAGAGATCCGGCGTAAGGGCCAAGTTTATTTTTTGCATAATCGGGTCAAAAATATTGACAAGTTTAGAGAGAAAATAGCCAGGCTTTTGCCAAAAGATGCCAGGCTTGCGGTTGGGCACGGGCAGATGCCGTCGAAACTTTTGGAAAGCGTGATGTTTGATTTCTTAAAGGCAAAAATCGACGTGCTCTTGTGCACCATGATTATTGAATCCGGCATTGATGTGCCTAACGCCAACACTATTATTATTAACAACGCGCATACCTTTGGTTTATCGGATCTGCACCAGTTGCGCGGCCGGGTAGGCAGGTTTAACCGCGCTGCCTATGCTTATTTTCTGGTTCCCAGAAGCGAGATGATCGATAGCGAAGGAAGAAAAAGGCTGGCGGCTATCCAGGAATACTCACAGCTTGGTTCAGGCTTTAAGATTGCCATGGAAGACCTGGAAATGCGCGGCGCTGGGAATATCCTGGGGCTGCAGCAGCACGGTTTTATTTCCGCAGTAGGGTTTGACCTTTACTGCAGATTATTGCGCCAGGCCGTAGATACTATCAACCAGGCGATGCAAAATGAAGGGACGCAGAATGCGGCGAATTAAAAATTTGAAGTTTTTTATTCAAGGTTTACTTGCGGCATTTTTTGTCTTTTATCTTGGGGCAAGCGTATTTGCCCAGGATAAGATCGTGGCTATTGTTAACAAAGACGTAATCACCCAGAAGGACCTGGATGATTTTATTAATTTTACCCGGATGCAGCTGTCTGCGGAATTTAGCCCCCGGGAAGCTGAATACAAGCTTCAGGCTATGAAATCCGACCTTTTAAATAAATTGGTTGATGACCGGATCATCCTGCAGGAAGCCAAGAAAAATAATATTAAAGTTGATGAGCTGCGGATTAAAGGCCGGATTGAAGAGCTAAAGCAGCGTTATGGCTCAAGCGCCAATTTTAACGATGCCCTTCGCCAGCAGGGGTTGGTCCAGGCAGACATAGAATCCCGGATAAGAGAGCAGCAGCTTATGTATAACATTATTGAGGTCAATGTGCGCAGCAAGGTCGCAGTAACCCCCCGTGAAGTCACGGAATACTATCAGGAAAACCCCTCGGAGTTTAAGGCCCCGGATGAGCTGCAGATTGAAGCAGCGAATACCTCCGATATCAAGATAGCGCAGGATGTTTTTAACAGCCTTAAAGCCAAGCAGGAATTAGGGGATTTTGTAAGCAAAGGTTTGGTTGAGGTGAATAAAATGTCGGCTAAAAGGGGCCAGCTGCGCAAAGACATAGAAGATGCGGTCTTTAAGTTAAGCCCGGGCGAGGTCTCTGCGCCGGTTAAAATAGACGATAAGTATTATATCTTCAGGCTGATCAGCATTATCCCCGCCAGGCAAGAGCCCCTTGCCGAAGTGCGTGATGAGGTTTATACCTTCCTCTTCAATAAAAAGATGCAAGAACAACTTTCCAATTGGCTCGATGCGCTCAAAAAGAAGTCCTACATTAAAATTTTCGAAGATTAAAGTCGGCATCACCATGGGGGACCCTTCAGGCATAGGCCCCTGCATCATCAAAAAGGCCATTCCCCATTTGGCTTGCCTTGCGCAATTTGTTATTATTGGCGACCGCTCGGTATTTGAGCAGGCCGGGGCAAGGTTCTGCGATTCGCCGAATATAGAGTTTATGCACATTGATAATGTAGGGCGGCGCGGGTTTAAATTCGGAAAAATCAGCCCTGAATACGGTAAGGCTTCGCTAGATTATCTTGATAAAGCGCTGGAGCTAATAAGTAAGAAGCAGATCGATTGCCTGGTTACCGCGCCCGTATGCAAAGAGGCGATCAATCTTGCCGGATATAAATTTTCTGGGCAGACCGAATATTTGGCTAAGGCCACTGCCGCGGCAAACGTAGAAATGATGCTTTTAAATCAGGAGTTAAGGTTTGTTTTGGCCACCCGCCACATCGCGATTAAAGAAGTGCCGGGCGCGTTAAATAAAAATAAATTATCCGCAACCATAATCTTAGCCCACCAGGCTTTAAGAAACCTTTTTTTAATTAAAAACCCGCGCCTGGTAGTCTGCGGCTTAAATCCGCATGCCTCGGACAATGGATTAATCGGAAAAGAAGAGAATAAAATCATCAAGCCGTTGATTGAAAGCCTGAACAGGAAGTTAAAATGTTTAAGCGGGCCCTTGCCTGCGGATGTGGCTATAGCAAAAGCTAAAGCCAAAGAATATGACTGCGTTATCGCCATGTATCATGACCAAGCGCTCATACCTTTAAAACTTTTCAACAATAACGCGGGAGTCAACCTTACTCTAGGCCTGTCTTTTGTAAGGACCTCGCCGCTGCACGGGACGGCGTTTGATATCGCAGGCACAAGCCTACCCAACCCCGATTCCTTGATTGCGGCGGTCAAACTAGCTTTGGCATGCACATCAAACCTAAAAAGAGCCTAGGCCAGAATTTTCTCGTCGACCCCAATATCCGCCGAAAGATCGTCGCTGCCTGTGAATTTTATCCCTGCGACATAATCTTAGAGATCGGCTCAGGCAGGGGAGAGCTGACCCGTTTGATCGCAGATAGGGTATCCAAGGTATGCGCGCTAGAAATAGACCCTCAGTTATGCCGGATGCTCAAAGATGCATCAGATGGCCTGGCGAACATAGAGATAATTAACCGGGATATCTTGAAATTTGATTTAACAGATTATTTCCGCAAAGCCACACAGCGCAAAATCAAGGTGGTCGGCAATATCCCTTATTATATTTCTTCAGAGATCATCGCGCATTTGTTAAGGCACCGCGCAGTCATTGATAAGATATATTTGACGGTGCAAAAAGAATTCGCTGCCCGGGTCTGCGCCAAGCCGGGCTCAAAGGATTACGGGGCATTCAGCTGTTTTGCGCAATACTATGCCCAGGCAAAAGTTTTATTCCATATAAAAAATACCAGTTTTTCTCCTGTCCCCAAAGTAGACTCTTCTTTTTTGTCTTTGGCAATAACCGCTCAGCCGCAGGTTAAGGTAAACGACGAAAGGTTATTTTTCAAGGTGATTAGACAATCGTTTAATCAAAGAAGAAAGACCCTGCGGAATAGCCTTAGAAATTTAGCTCCAGCCGAAAAATTGGCCGGGTTTTTTACCAGCCGCAATCTGGGTAGTAACATCCGGCCCGAGCAGCTCTCATTGAGCGATTTCGCGGACTTAGCCAATTGCCTGTAAAAAGTCAAAAAAAATGTTGACAAGTTTATTTTTTTAGTGTATTCTTTAACATTCACGTAAACCCCAAGCAGTTTTTCGAATGCTTTCTATAACATAGGGTTTAAGTATAAACAAAAAAGAATTTTTTAATTCTTTTTAGGGCTGGAATTTTTTTGTCTTTGCAAAGCAGATATATATAGGTAAAACCATAACCTGTGATTTGACTTTCGCTGGAGTAGCTCAGTTGGCAGAGCACGTCCTTGGTAAGGACGGGGTCACGGGTTCAATTCCCGTCTCCAGCTT
>CAYHNY010000018.1:0-3052 GCA_964358115.1 uncultured Planctomycetales bacterium
TTCTTTAGCCGCCTTCAGATACTCTACGGCCAATTCAGGCGGGGTGGCTACGATATAAAAACCTGTGCCCCATTCAAACCCGGCCACGCGGGTTAATTTGGGCATTAGCTCTAAATGCCAGTGATAACCGTCAAAACCTCCGTCTCCGTTTGCCGGAGAGGTATGAATGATAAAATTATAGCAGACATTAGGGAATACTTTTTTTAAGGTGGTAATGGTGTCTTTAAGTATTGAAGCTAAATAAGGCTTTTCCTCATCGGGCACGTGGCAGAAATAACCGTTATGCCTCTTGGGGATTATCCAGGTTTCAAAGGGAAAGCGCGAGGCAAACGGGCAGAAAGAAATAAAATACTTATTATCAAAAATAATCCTTGTGCCTTCCTGTGTCTCCTGCCTTATAAGATCGCAAAATATACAGCGTTCGCGGTATTCAAAATAATACTGCGCGCCCTTGATCTCTTCCATCACGTTCTTGGGTATCATCGGCAGGGCGACTATCTGAATATGCGGATGCTCAAGCGATGCGCCCGCGGCAGGGCCGTAATTCTTAAAAATCATGATGTATTTAAAACGTTTATCCTTGATCAGGTCCTGCGCCCGGCGGCAAGTCATAGAAATCACTTTTTCTATTTCTTCGTTTAAAAGATCGGGGATATCCTTGTTATGGTACGGGGTCTCTACCAGCACTTCGTGCGCCCCGATGCCGTTAGACATATCATAAATGCCCACCCCTCTTCTGTCTATATCCCCTTCGATTTGCAAGGCGGGAAATTTATTCGACACTACGCGCACCTGCCATCCCGGGGTATTAGGGCTGGTGTTAGGATAGCGGAAGGCATCTATCTCCGGTGGGGTCAGGGCCTCATTTCCGTAGCAAAACGGGCATACCCCTACGCCTTTCGGCACATGCTGCTCATGCTCGAAATCTTCAGGCTTATTCGGATGGTCGCTATCCACGATGACCCATCTACTGGTAATCGGATCCCTTCTTAAATCTGCCATTTAAACTTCAACCTCTCTTAAGAACTTTGCCGCATCTTCCGGAGGCAAAGGGCAAATATAAAAACCTGTGCCCCATTCGAAACCGGCCATTCGGGTTAAACGCGGCATAATCTCGATATGCCAATGATAATCGTAATCTATGCTCTTCCAGTATCCTAATTTCGCCCTGCGAAAAGGCGCGGTATGGATAACATAATTGTACGGTGGGTCATTTAAACCCTTCTTGATCTTAGCCAGTACTTTTTTCATTACCCGGCCAAGGTTAAAGCGGCTTTCCATATCCAGATTGATGAAATCGCAGGAGTGCTTCTTAGGCAAAATCCAGACTTCAAAAGGAAAACGGGAGGCAAAAGGAACCACGGCAATAAAACCATCTATATCTAAAATCAAGCGGTCTTTGGATTCCATCTCCTGTTTTATCAAGTCGCAAAAGATACATCTTTCATGGTAATCATAGTAGTGCCTGGCTCCCACTAATTCTTCTTTGACCCGTTTAGGATTAACGGGGGTAGCGATCAGCTGAGACCTGGAATGCCTGACCCTGCCTCCTCCGGCTGCCCAGCCGTAGTTTTTAAAAACTAAACCGTATTTAAAACGTTGATCTTTTTCCAGGTCTACCATTCTGTCTATATAGCAGGTTATTACTCTTAAGACCTGTTCTTCGCTCAAATCTGCCATGTTACCGGTATGTTGATTAGTTTCAATGATAATCTCATGGGCGCCAACGCCGTTCATTAAATCATACAAACCCTTGCCCCTGCGCTCAAGCTCGCCCTCTATCTTTAAAAAAGGAGCGATGCTGGATACGACTCTTAATTCCCAGCCCGGGGTATTTGCCTGAGTATTGTTCGGCCTGACGGCATATATTTCAGGAGGGGTGTGCGATTCCTGCCCCTGACAGAAAGGGCAAGGCTTCTCTGTAGGATTTTCGTAAGACTGGCTGCTAAATTGATCGGGGCGCCTGGCGCGTTCAGTAGCGATAATCACCCAGCGGCCGATAATAGGGTCTTTTCTTAATTCTGGCATTGGCTTATCTTAGAAAAAACTTTCGAATAAAATCAATAGAGTAAAATTTTATCATAGTTTAGCTAAAAAGCAACTATTATTTTTTATCGCCTAAAATATCCCCTGCGCTTATGTTGTGCCCCGAGATAAATTCTTTTACACTCATTATTCTTTTGCCTTCTATCTGCAGCTGTTCAATTATCAAAACATCTTTACCTGTAATCACAAATATGCCTGCTTGAGAAACTTCTGCTATCTGGCCGGCTGACTTATAGGCCTTCGATTCAAACGGCTGGATTATTTTGGCTTTATGTATTTTTAACAATTTACCTCTATAATAGGTAAATGCTCCGGGCCAGGCAACGCAGCCGCGGATTAAATTGTTAATAGCCAAAGCCGGCGCATCCCATTTAATGCAGCCGTCTTCTTTTTTCAATTTAGGGGCAAAACTTGACTTTTTTCCATCCTGCTCTACTAAATCATACTTGCCTTTTTCTATTGCGTTAAGGCAGCTTAAAACTAATCCTGCTCCCAGATGAGATAATTTTTCCTCAAGGGTAATCGCGGAGTCCTGGCTGGTAATATTTGTTTTTTCCTGGGCAAGCAGCGGCCCGGCATCCATCTGGCGCACCATCTTCATCGCTGTTACGCCGGTTGAATCTTCGCCGTTGATGATCGCCCAGTTAATCGGGGCAGCCCCGCGGTATTTCGGCAGAAGCGAGGCGTGGAGATTTAAGGAAAAAATCTTAGGGATAGCCAATAACTTTTCGGATAGTATCTGGCCGTAGGCAATAACCACAAACAAATCCGGGTTAAGGCTGTTCAATTCTTGGATGCTTTCAGCCTGATTAATATCTTGCGGCTGATAAACCTTTAAGCCCGCCTCTTGAGCCGCTTTCTTAATTGCAGTATCGGCAACAATCAAACCCCGGCCTTTTTGCCTATTCGGCTGGGTAACTACGCAGGATATACGGTGCTTTGTGCCTAAAATTGCCTTAAGCGAGGGTACGGCGAATTCTGCGCTTCCAAAGAAAACGATATTCAT
>CAYHNY010000018.1:3152-14894 GCA_964358115.1 uncultured Planctomycetales bacterium
TTGCCTTAAGCGAGGGTACGGCGAATTCTGCGCTTCCAAAGAAAACGATATTCATTTCTTTTAGCTGTCAGCCATCAGCTGTCAGCCATCAGCTGAAAGCTGAAAACTGAAAGCTGAAGACTAAACGATTATATAGGGTCTATGTCTACCGTAACTATTATACCTGAATGCCGCGCATCTTTTAAGCGTATTTTTAAAAATTTACTCAATTTAACGGCAGAGGCTGCGCGGGTCAATATCTGCCAGTAGAAATTACCGCGCAGCTTGGCCAACTGAGCCCGGTTAACCGAAATAATCTTAATACCTTTGTCTTTATTCGCATCTGTAAGCTGCGCAAATAAATTGTTAGCCACCTCTTCAACCTTGGCTTCCCTGCTGCCGCGTATCTTTAATAAGCCGATATGCTGGTAAGGCGGGAATTTTAGCTGCTTGCGCTGGATCATCTCCCGGTTATAAAAAATATCCGCATCCTGTTTTACCAATGCCTGAAAGCAGTGGTGGTTGGCAAGGCCGGTCTGAATGATGATTTTTTTATCCGTCAGCTTTAAAAACCCGGATAATATTTGAAACGTCTTTTCGCTGGCGTGAAAATCCACATGGTTTAAAGAATTATCTATTCCCATAACCCCGATAAGGTCAAAATTATAAGTAGCATCCCTGATTATCCCTTGAGCTGAAATTACTATGTCTGCCGCATCAATATCGCTATTTTTTGGTGAATCCGACTGGATGATACGCGCCTGGGGAAAAATGCGCGATAATTCGCTTTCTATCTTTTCCGTGCCTACGCCTGAATATTTGATATAGCCGGCATTGCATTGAGGGCAAATTGATGGAGGCTGCATTTTAAAACTGCAATAGTGGCAGCTAAGTATGTTGCCTTTAAAATGATAGACCAGATTAATATTGCAGCGCGGGCATTTCAGGCTCAGGCCGCAGGAGATGCATGAGGCAACGGTAGCAAAACCCTTTCGGTTTAGAAATAAAAATATCTTATTTTTGGCGTTTAAGCCGCAGGCTATTCCATCCTGTAAATACCTTGAAATGATCATCCCCCGCTTCCTGTCTGACGGAGGGATATTTTTTATATCTACAATTTTTATTTCCGGACTGCTTTTATCCCGCTCCAGGCGTAGATATTTTATTTTACTTTTTTTGGCTAAATAAAAACTCTCCAGCGAAGGAGAACCGCTGCCCAATATAAGCCCGGCCTTGTATTGCCCTACCCGCATAAGCGCAACCTCTCTGGGGTGATAATGCGGCACCTGGTCCTGTTTGTAGGCATAATCCTGTTCTTCGTCAATAATCACCAGGCCAAGGTTGTTTAAGGGGGCGAAAATAGCGGAGCGAGTACCCATAACTATATCCGCCTTGCCGGCTCTAATTCTAGCCCACTCCTCTAATTCTTTTGGGTCTTTTCTATCTAAAACCGAAAGGCGTACATTAATTCTAGTATTAATAATCTCTTTTGCTTTTAAAACCGCGTTTTTATCCGGTAAAAGCATAATCACCGACCTACCCTGATTTACAACTTCTTTTATCCGGCTTATATAAATATCCCAGCGTTTAAGCCCGGTTAAATCATGAACCAATAAATTATCCTCAGCAGATGTTGATACTAAGGAAACGCCTTTAGTTTTGATATCGCTGTCAGCTGCATCGGCAAAAACTTTGCCTTTTCTTAAGCCTTCGGGCAAAGCGGTTTCAATAGCTTCACCCCAGCTGCAGCAATAATACTGCGATAATTGCCTGGTTAAAAATAGCATATTTTTATCCAATATCGCAACAGTATCAATCAATGAAGTTATGGGTTTAACCTTATTTATACTGGTTTTTCGGGAGAGGCCAACCACATAAGCTATTTTTTTCTGCTTGCGCCAATCAACCCAGATTCTGCATCCGGGCGCTATCTGTTTCTGGAATTCCCCGGGAACGCTGTAATCAAACGGCCCCTCAACCGGTAATCCTAAAACCACCTTAGCATATAGCATCGCAAATATCCTTTACAGCTGAAGGCTTCTTAACTTTCTCAATAGCCACTTTTATATCTTTTAATTTATCCGGATGGCCGCGCAAATAAATTATATGCTCTTTAATCTGGCTTACATCCTTGGCCTGTAAACCTAAGCCATATTTTGCCAAAACTTTTATATTTTCGGTTTCTTGCCCGGGTATGGGCACAATAAATACCGGCAATAAACCCATTACCAGGCTTTCCGCGATGCTTAATCCCCCGGGTTTAGTGATAATTACGTCGGATACCGCCATAAGCTCCTGGATATTGTCAATGAAGCCGAAAACGCGCAGGCTGGGATAGTTTTTGCGCTTCAGGGCCTCAAATAGCTTCTTATTCTTTGCGCAAACTACTAAAACCTGGGCTTCTTCCTGTAGGGTATCCGTTATTTGCTCAATCGGCCCCAGCCCGAATGAGCCAATGGCCACCAAAATTGTAAATTTGTTTCTGTCCAAATTAAATCTATCCTGCAACTTAGGTTTGTCAAAAACTTGCAGGAACTTTGTATTTACCGGTATTCCCAAAACTTTGATTGCCTTATCTTCTATACCTTCCTTGATTAGTATTTCTTTAGTAAAATCAGAGGCTGCGATATAAAGATCTGTGCCCGCGGCTAACCAGAAAGGATGCACGCCGAAATCGGTAATTGCGGTAATCACCTTTGAGCTAATCTTTTGCTTTTTTTTAAGCCGCGCGGAAATCTCAGATGATAAAAAATGGGTTGAGATAATACAATCAGGATTCTCATCCGCTAAGAATTTAGCGAATTCGTAAGTATTTAAGGAATTTAAAAATGAGGCAAGCGCTCTGGTTAAGGGGCGTAAAAATCTGCAGTAAGTAATCCAGAAACTTAAAGCCCAAAGCGCGGGCGCATAATTTATGAGGACAAAATATCCCCAACGGTAACTGGCCTTAAAGAAATTATCGCTTTTATCTAAAATATCGACCAGCTCTGCTTGAATATCCCGGCGATATTCCTTTAAATAATTATAAATAGCCTCTGCGGCAGTCTTATGCCCTGCGCCGGCCGAGGCATAAACGATGATTACTTTCATTATTTAAGAATTATATTTACCGCTTCGAATAGGTCCCGGGCAACAAAATCAGGAAGGCTCAACCAGCTATTTTTATTTTCCGGCTTTTCTTTACCCGAAAAAACAAGGATTGTCTTTAAGCCCGCAGCCCTGCCGGTATCAATATCTCTGATGGTATCGCCCACAAAATAGCTTTTTTGAAGTTCCGGATCCAGCCCCTCGTCTTTAAGTTTAGATATAGCCATATCTACCAGCCCGGTTTTAGGCTTGCGGCAAACACAGTTATCTTCCGGCCGGTGCGTGCAATAATAAACCCCTGAAACTACAATGCCGTGCTTTTTAAAATTACCCAGCATATTGTGGGTGATTAAATCCAGGGTCTCTTGAGGATAAACACATTTTGACACGCCCGCCTGGTTAGAAACAATAAAAATTTTATACCCGGCATGGGTTAACTTCTTTAACGCCTGCTGCACCCGGGGCAAAATACTGAATTCGCTCAATGCAGTTACATACAGAAAATCCCCGGGGTATTTATTGATCACCCCGTCTCTATCTAAAAATACTACCTTTGCCGTCTTCATCCTCTTCTTAGGGACACCCAACAAATCAATCGGAAGGGTGTCCCCAATGGGGGACACCCTTAGCTTCAATTTGTTGGGTGTCCCCCATTTTTTAAGGTCAGTTCGCGATATTTTAAATAACTGATAATCTGGTATAGGCCGGCGTAAAAAGCAACCGCAAATCCTATGAATCCGTCTTTATAACCCTGGCGGCCGATATAAGTGCGCACAAATCTATCGATTGCCCTCCATAGGAACCTACCAAAACGCATAGGCTTATTCTGGTCAAACCATTTCTGGGCTTCACGGGTAGTCTGATTATTCAGCTTATTGAGAAAGTCTTCCAAATTCCGGTAAGAATAATGAATCATATCTGATTTCAGCCGCCCGCAGGGATCCTCCATAAACGCGCGGGGATGCACTGCCACCTCTTCATAGCGGAATTTATCTTTCTGAAAAAGCCGCAGCTGAGGGCTGGGATACCAGCCGCCATATTTAACCCAATAATCACCGATATAATTCCTGCGCGGTATGGTAAAACCGTTTTCTACCGGGTTTTTCTTAAGCAGGCCCTCTATTTCTTCTTTTAATTCCGGGCTGACCAGCTCATCGGAATCTAAGCTTAACACCCATCTGTTTTTGGCTTGGGCATAGGCCCAATTCCTGTGCCTGCCTTCCACGTCCATCTTACGGATAAAAATCTTGTTTGTATATTTTTTAACTATCTCCGGAGTCTGATCCGTGCTTTCATCATCGACTACAATAACCTCATCCGCCCATGCCACCGAATCCAGGCAGCGCGATATGCGAAATTGGTCATTCTTGGCTAAAACTACCACTGAAACCGCGGCTTTTTCCGGCATAGTTTTTAGCTCCTCAAAAATTTCTTTAAGGCCTCCACGACAAATTTAACCTGGCTTTTTTTCATCTGGGGATAAATCGGCAAAGAGATTATTTCTTTAGCGATTCTTTCTGAAACCGGAAAATCTCCTTGCCCGTATCCTAAATCCTGATAGGCTTTTTGCAGGTGCAAAGGTATGGGATAATGCACAATGGCGCCTATCCCCTTTTCTTTAAACATCTGAATCAGCTCATCCCTGCGTTTAATCCTGATGGCATACACATGATATACATGATTTGCTCCGGCTGCTGCCTGCGGAGTAATTATGCCGTCGACTCCTTGCAGAAATTTATTATAAACCATGGCAACCTCTTGACGCATTGTATTCCATTTTTTTAACTTTCTTAATTTTAGCCTTAATATCGCTGCCTGCAAGGTATCCAGGCGCGAATTATAGCCGACCATCGCATGTTCGTATTTTGAAATCCGCCCGTAATCACGCAGCATGAGTAATTTTTTAAAAATAGTTTCGTCATTCGTAACCACCATCCCGCCATCGCCTAAGCCGCCGAGGTTTTTAGTAGGATAAAAGCTAAAACAACCCACATCGCCGATGCTACCGATAGCCTGCCATCGGCCGTCAGGCATTTTGATACTTGCGCCGTGCGCCTGCGCCGCGTCTTCAATCACTTTTAGATTACATTCTTTGGCTATTTTTAAAATCTCCGGCATATTTGTCGGCTGTCCGTAAAGATGCACCGGGATCAAGGCTTTTGTATTCCTGGTAATTGCCTGCCTTATCTTATCAACGTCAATATTATAAGTATCCTCTTCTACATCTACAAATACCGGCCTGGCACCGGTATAGGAGACTGCAAGGGCAGTAGCGATATAAGTAAAATCCGGGACAAGCACTTCGTCTTGCGCCTTTATCCCGAAGCTTGCAAGCGCTAAGAATAACGCGGCTGTGCCTGAGCTTACGCCCACGGCATAACGCGCCTGGCAAAATTGGGCAAATTCTTTTTCAAAGGCCTGCACATCTTCGCCTAATATAAAATCACTTCTCTTCATTACTCTCTTTATAGCCCGAGTAATTTCTTTTTCAATTTCTTTATGCTGGATAGCCAAATCCGTAAAAGGTATCTCCTGCTTCACAGAATCCTCCTTACTGCTGTCAAAACCTGCCCCACATCAATTGAGCTAATGCATTGCCTATTTCGTTCGCAATCCGGCATTCTAAACTGCTGATAACACGGCTGGCAATCAAAATTGGATTTCACAACTATATGCTTATCCGACGGCGGATAGGGGCCGTAAACTTTATCATCCACCGGCCCGAATATAGACACTGTTTTAATGCCTAATGCGCAGGCCATATGCAGCGGGCCGCCGTCATTGGTAACTAAAATCTTTAGTTTAGCTATAATCCCCGCAAGGCTTTCTAAGCTTGTTTTACCCGCAAGGTTTAGGGCCTTGTGTTTCATAGTGGAAATTATCTTCTCGGAAATCGCCATTTCCGAGCCATCCCCTAACAATAATACCTTGGCGCCAAATTCTTCAATTACCTTATCTGCCAGCTGCGCAAACCTTTCCGGCAGCCAGTGTTTAAGACTGGCGTCTTTACCCCAGCTTAAGCCTGCGCCCGCAGCTATACCCAAAACTAAATCTTTATCGCTTATGCCGGATTGAGAAAATATTTCCTTGGCCTTAGAGTTACTTTTATCAGAAACAAATAATTCTAATTCTTTACTTTTAGGTATTATATTTAGTGGTGCTAACAAATCCAAATAATATTCAACGACGTGCTTTTGCGAATAACCGATAAGATCTATCCTATCGGTCAAGAACCTTCCCCGGCCTTTATAATTAAAACCTATCCTTCTTTTTATACCTGATATTTTACAAGGCAAGGCATAACGGTGATCAAGCGAAAAATCCAAAGCGATATCGAATTTTTCCCGCCTTATCTGCCGCAATAACCCTAAAAATTTACTAACCCCCTTTAATTTTGATTTTTGAGCTATCTTTTTGATGTCGCCTCTGGAGAGGGCAAAAATCTTATCTACATGGGGATTGCCGCTGAAGATATCCCTTACTCTTTCATTACACCAATAGCCGATAAAATTATCCGGGTTGTTTTCCTTGATCGCTTTTATAACCGCAGTGGTAAATAAAACATCGCCTATGCCAAAAGGATTAATGATCAGGAACTTTTTCAAATGTGCTTCCTTAGATTTTTTGCCTTAAGCATCTGGACGATCTTTCTGACGTCCTGCGCCTTATCTTTTGCGCAAACCAGAAGCGCGTCATCGGTATCCACCACAATCACATTGTCCAGGCCGATAGTCGCCACAATCCGGTTATTCGACCAGACCAGGCTAGACTTACTGCCCACATCAACACACTTCTCGCCGATAAATATGTTTCCTTCTTTGTCTTTTTTAAGCACCTCTTCCATCGCCTTCCAGTGCCCCAAATCCAGCCATCCGTAATCGCAAGGAAGAAGAGCTGCCTTGTCGGTTTTTTCCATCACGGCATAATCTATGGAAATAGAAGGCAATTTATGCCATAGCCTATCAATATCCCCGGGTAAATGCATTTTTGTGATTGTTTTATATACCGCGGGCGCAAACTTTTCGATCTCGCTTAACATGACATCCGCGCGAAATACGAATGTGCCGCTATTCCAAAAATATCGCTTATCCCGAATCAGCCTTTTAGCTTTTTTAAGCTGCGGCTTTTCAATAAATTTATCAACGACATAATAATTGTCCCTATTATATTTTTGTAGCTGCGGGTTTACTTTAATATAGCCATATCCTGTTTCCGGGCGGCTAGGGCTGATGCCGACCGTGACTATAAAGCCATGCCTGGCCAGCTGGATGGCTTTTGACAATGATTTTAGATATTTATTATTATCTTTAATAAAATGGTCGGAGGGTATGATCGTAATAACGGCGTGCGGATGAATATCTTTAATTTTAGAAGCAAAAAATGCGATTGGGGCAAGGGTATTCCTGCCCATAGGCTCAAAAAAGAAATTGTTTGGGGGAATATCAAAAACCTTAAGGCAATCTTTTATCTTCTTGGTCTGAGCCCGGTTTGTGGCGATATAGATATTTTTTTTCTTAATCAGCGGCGAAATGCGGTGTATAGTCTCTTCGATCAATGGCCGGTCAGAATAAATCGCCAGGAACTGCTTTGGCTTAGATTCCCTGCTTAACGGCCAGAAACGGCTCCCCACTCCTCCGGCTAAAATAACAGCATAATTCATCCTAATACCTCTTTAGCTTTATTAAAAACTTCATCTACGCTTATATCGGAAAGATTACTTTTCTCGATAACTTTACTCTGAACCTGCCAAGGCCCCCATCTTTTTGCGGTTTTGCCTGGCAAATCGTTTCTAAAGATGGCGATAACCGGCGTATTTACTGCGCAGGCAAGGTGCACCGGGCCGCTGTCGCCTGAAATCAATAATTTGCATTTCTTTAAAAGCCCCGCCAGCTCTGTTAATGTGGTCTTGGCTGTCATATTAATTATCCTATCGCCTAAACCATGGTAAACTTGCGCGCCTTTTCTTAATTCATCTTTTCCGCCGATAATAACTACCTTGACAGTAGGCAAAAGAGATAATCTTTTAGCCAACTCTAAAAAACTCTCCGGCGGCCATTGTTTTAGCGGATCGCTGGTCCAGGGATGTATCGCGACTAATTTCTCCTCAGGGCCTAGGTATGACAAAATATTTGATCTTAGGCTTATATTTAAAGAGGCCGATTTATCTTTAGTTTCAGCTCCGGCTAAGCCTGCCAATTCAAGATTATATTCTATTTCGTGCTTTTGACCAAGATGTTTCTTATCTTCCAGTTTGTGGGTTAACAGAAATCCCCATTTCCGGGCATAACCTACGCGCATGGGAATACCGGCAAGGAAACTAATAATATTAAATTCTTTTGCCGGATTAAGGATTACGCAAAGATCATATTTACTATTCTTAAGCTCCCGGCTAAATTTAATAATCTGGCTGAATTTATGCCGTTTATTTTCCCAAATAATTATGTTATCTACGAATTCCATGCATGCGGCAAGCTCCCGCAGATTAGAATTTATCACCAGGGTTAATTTTGCCCCCGGAAAACTTTTCTTTAATGCCCTAAACGCCGGGACATTGAGCAAAAATTCCCCGAATCTGTCATTGCGCACTGCCAGTATATTTTTAACAGGCTTTTTGTCTATCTGCATCGGTAAATTTATTCAGGGCTATCGCAAAACCGGCGATAAACCAGAATATACTAGCCACTCTTGAAGAATAAAGGCTGCTTTCGGTAAGCCCATTGACTAAAAACGCAATCAGGCATCCGGTTAAAGAAAGTGAAACAACTTTAAGAAAATGGTTATCCAGGCCTTTAAAGATGCGCCGGCATTGCCTGAACAACTCATAAAGCAGCCAGATAAAAATGGCCAAGCCTACCAGGCCTATCTCTGCTGCTATGTGGAGAAAATTATTGTGGGCGTATAAATAATCGGAGGTAACTACATTACGGTACTCGGGATTATTCTTATATTTCTTGTAGTTTTTCATGTATGTATTTGCGCCCAGCCCGATTATGGGGTGGTCCTTGATCATATTTAAGGAGTGCTGATAGACTGCGATGCGGTCGTCGTTGCACATAAAACGCACAGGGTTATAATCAACGGCCCTCGCAAACTCTTTAACTGACTTAGGCAGCATAAACGGAGAAACTAGCGCGAAAATAATCAAGGAAATTATTAAAACTTTGCTTTTGCCGACAATACCTAAGAAAAAT
This sequence comes from uncultured Planctomycetales bacterium, assembly GCA_964358115.1. Taxonomy (GTDB): domain Bacteria; phylum Omnitrophota; class Gorgyraeia; order Gygaellales; family Profunditerraquicolaceae; genus CAYHNY01. The sequence goes on from CAYHNY010000018.1 coordinate 12,410, forward strand.
AAGGCCGCATAAACCGCCAGCAGGGTCGGCCGCGAATAGGGTAAAACTATAGCTATGAGTACCGGTAGGCTTAAAAAAATACCGGCGATTCTTTTGCTACCCTTAAAATAATACAGGGCCAAACCGAAAAGAAGCGGCGCAATTGCGCTTAAATAGATCCCATAGGTATTGGGATCTTTAAATGAGGCGGTGGCGCGCAGCAGGCCTATAAAAGAGACTGGGTGGTAGCCCATAAAATCTGCCCCCGTTAAAACCTGCCATATGCCGTCAACTGAGGCCAAAACCAAGCCGCCGAGCATTGAAGCAATAATTCTCTTTACATGGGCTGAGTTTTTTATTTCTCCGGCAACAATGAAAAATATGGAAATATATAGTAGTGACCGAAAAATTCCACCCTTAAGAGTATCCCGTAGATTAATGGAATTAATAATCGATAAACAGGTAATGAGAAACAAAAAAAGAATGGGTAAATTCAATTTTGTTTTGATGATTACTTCTTGCCTTGTTATTATTTTCTTAAAGACAAAAGCCCCAATCAACAGGCCTATACAAACATTCGTAAATCCTGGCGCGATAGATATAGAAAATGGGATAATTACGATTAACCAATAAATCGCGTGATTTAAATATTTAACAGTTTTTTCCATTTTCTTTAACTAATCTGTATCGAATGATAGCGCCTATTGCCCGCATACCGTCACTCCAACGTATCTTTTTCCCTTCAGCATAAGTCCGTGGCCGGTATGATATCGGCACCTCTACTATGCGCAGCTTATTCTTAAGCGCCTTGGCAATTATTTCTATCTCTATCGTAAAACCTTGGGCTTCAAGATTTAAACTCTTAATCACCTCAAGGCGGGACAACTTATAACAGCTAAAACAGTCGTTAAGTTTTACCTTGAATAAAGAATTTAGAAGCCCGCTTAAGAATCTATTCCCCAGTTTTGGAATAAGCAGGCCGGAATAATGTTCTGTAAATCTAGCCCCCAGAATAATATCCCCCCTGCCATCTTTTATTGCGCCTATGAGCTTATGATAATCAGCGGGGTCATATTCTAAATCCGCGTCCTGAATGATCACAAATTCTCCCACAGCATGGGCCAATCCCGTTAATACTGCCGCGCCTTTGCCGCGGTTACTGGTGTGGTGAATGACCTTTAAATTACCGCATTGAATATTGCGCAGGATCTTATCGGTGCCGTCAGATGAAGCGTCGTCTATCACCACTATCTCTTTATCAATATCTACGGAGTTAATTTTATCGATGACTTCTTTTATCGTAGCTGCTTCATTATAAACCGGAACGACCACTGAAAGTAACGGCATATTTTACCTCTTTCCGGAAAACCTCTTAAAGATTGCCCAAATATATAGCTTAAGATAACTAGGCAATAATTTAAAAATCTTAAAACTAGACTTACCCTTTGTTCTTTCCTGCCAGGCCGTAGGCACTTCGGCTATTTTAAAACCCATAAAATATGCCTTAAGGGGGATCTCCATGGATATCTCGAAACCCTTAGATTTAATATCTATGCTATCAATGACCTTTTTCTTATACATTTTAAAGGCATTAGGGATATCATGCGTAGGCACACCCAATAAATAATGGATTGACTTTCCGCCCAAGCAAGATAAAAAAGCCTTAAACCTGGACCCTCCGTTGCGGGAACCTCCCTTCATATAACGCGAACCGCAGACAACATCGTATCCTTCATTCATTTTTTCAAACATTTTTTTAATGGTTGTTAAATCGTCGCATAAATCCCCCATGATCGGAATAACCACCTCTGCGTTGACATTGCCAAAGCCTGTTATCAGCGCATTGGCAAAACCCGGCTCCAGTTTGTTCTCAACCAGCTTTATATTATTGTATTGCCTGGAAAGTTGAGTAACAATTTGGGCAGTAGCATCTACGGAATGATCATTGACTACTACCAGCTCATGATCAAGCTCCAGATTCTCTTCTATCCTATCTATAACATTGGCTATGTTATCTTCTTCGTTATGCGCCGGTATCACAATGGATATTTTCACTTAGCCACCTTGTAAATATGTATAGTCTGATTTGTAAAAACCGGGTTGAAAATCTCGGGATGAAATTTTGCCCATGCGTCTTCGGCAGGAAACTCGATTTCCTTGGTATGATGCAGAGAGTAGGCAAATAAATAGTCGCTGCCGCGTTTCTTTAAGTTAAGCAGCCAAACAGCATAATCGGCATTGCTGCGATAATTACCGGCGGCTTCAAAATCTCTATGCATACTCAATCCGTCTGCTCCCCACTGATAACGGCTGTTTGGAAAATAATGCAGCTTCGCCGGCTCGGTCCCGTTGACCGAAACATAATAAACGCTATTTTTCAAACCGCTTCCGTATAAAGGAAACGTCACCGGCCTGCCGGCATAGGCGATATTGTTACCGCTTGTATTTTTATTTAACCACTCCCAGGCTTGAGCGGCATCCGGCCAGAAACCGGAATATTTTACCA
>CAYHNY010000019.1:0-14740 GCA_964358115.1 uncultured Planctomycetales bacterium
AACGTCCGACGATAAAAGATGCGGATAAGGTGCTGGGTATCTAAAGCGGAGAGTGTCCAGCTGGCTTGTTCGTAGGGGTCACTGTAATTGACGAATTCGCCGTAAAGGAAGCTGAAACTTTCGTTTTTGTTAATCTTGTAGTCCGCGGCAAAAAAGAAGTTATGATGCCACTCAAAGAAATCCGAGGTCTGGTACAGGTTTTGTTTATAGATATCTATAGTGGCCGCGTACATATATTTGAACCAAAAGGTCCATTTGCTGGTGGGTGAATAAGCCGTCTCAATACCTACATGGTTGATATTGTCATCCAGGCCTGAGGCATGTTGATTCTGGTTATAGGTGTAGCTTAAAATATGCTCCCATTCTTTGGCAGGCGTATAGATAAACTTCATTTTGGCAATGTTATAATAATTATAAGGCGGCTGGCTAAAAAATTTCTGGTCATATATAAAAGGCACCACTTTATCCCAATACCTGCCATCTTCCTGTATTGTAGTCACATATGTATCATCTAGCAGGGTGCGGGGAAAATCTAAGGGATCATTGGTGCGCTCGTATATACCTTCTACGGATAGCATATCTTCTATGAGCTGGTATTTAGCCCCGACATCAAGATATCCTACCGAAGGGTCCTTGCCATCTAATACCTCTGAATTCTCAACATGAGCATCATCTTCGGCAAAATAATCGGTTAAAGAATAGGTAGTCTTGGCATAGATTAAAGGATCCTCCTTGGCATGGGTCTGATGCGCATTCTGATAATAGAGCAGCAATTTTGTGGTAAGACGGGGGTTTACCTTATAGGTAGATTCATTCCGCAACACCGATTCAATGTATTTGCCGCTATCCCTGTGCACATTGCGATAGGCAAGGTCGTTATTAAGCTGCTCCTGCCAATGCCTGCTGCTAATATTGAACCCTAAAACATTCCTGCCGCGGTCAATGCCATTACCCCAGATACCGGGCTGATCATCCGGGTTGATTTCGGCAAAACAAATATTGCGGCTAAAGTAGGGATCATCCCTGCGTGTATAGCGATAGTTGGATAAGCCGGGATAAAATTTGCCGTCCATATGCGCCAGATAAGCCCCGCTTTTATAAATACCTTGATTTTTATCGCGGGACTGGTCATAACTCCAGCCTAATTTCGCCCCCACGCCATCATAGGTAGTATTGAACCCGGCTGCTTCCTGGATACTGGTATGGCTTTCTGCAATCTGCGCATAAAAAGTATCGTTTTCAGGCTTATAACTTACATCTACTGACTCAAGCTGGTTTAATGCTTCCATGCTGCCGCCATTGACACCTATCTTTGTCGTAGCCAGAAACCCGAGATTTAACGCATCATTTACAGGCAATCTTAATTGGGTCGCCTGTTCAATGCTGTTAGAGCGCTCATATTCATCCCAGAAACTGAGCGGGGTGGCTACGGTGCTGCGCAAAGAATAACTATCGGTGTCGGCGTTAAAAGAAACGCCCCTTAAAAAAGTAAGGCGATGCGGGAAATCTTCACTGCTATCTTTGGCATAAAAAGAAGTCCTGCGGATCCATTTCCCTTTTTTAATCGGGTTATTGGCCCTTTCAAAGATCCTGCTGGGCTCATATTCATCCAGCCATGGGCTTTCTTCCCAATACATGTGGGTGTTTGATAGTTTTAAAGGATCATTGCTGGTTAAGGCTTCAAATTGGTCGGAAAGCGGAAAAATTTTTAGATTGTAATCGTCCTGGACATAGTTAAGCCAAAGCTTTCTCACCGGCCGGTAGGTCCGGTTAATTGCCATAGGGTCAATTTGATTAAATTGCGTACCCCAATCAGTAATGCCTTTAGGGGTTGAAGGAGTAGTCCTGCCGTGGATGACTTTGATCTGGCTTAAGTTTATAATATTCCCCATATTAGAGCGGTAAATTTCATTGATCGTGCGCGTAGCGTTTGACCAGTATTTCAAATCCATATCTACCGAATCCGCCCCGCTCGCAGAGGTAATGGTAACATGATTTTTACCGATAAAGGTCCAAGGGTCAATGTTAATTTCCGTAAAGACATTAAGCGGGCTATCAAATGTAGTGAGCAGGTTAACTTTAAAACGGTCATAAATCTCGGGGTCAAAAGTATTGTGCCTTTTATCGCCCCATAAATAACGCCAGTTTTTCTCTCTGGGAATGCCGATCTTATCCGCATTTGCGTCTTTCCAGTAGAAATGATCCGGGGTAATGCCCATGCCTAAACGTATTTCTCCGCTTACATCCAATAATCCTTCTTTATGTTTTTCTCCCACCATAATGCCTTCGTCAATATTGCTCTCCCCCAGATATGCCTGGCCCTTTTTTAAATTTGCCGCGACCTCCTCTTCGGTGGTAGAAGGCTGCGCAGAAACAACAGGCGCAGGTTTCTCCGTAGAAGCTACGGGCATGTCTTCTTTAAAAATCATATCAATGTAGTTCTTGGCTATGGCATTTTGAGGGTCAAGCGCTAAAGCCTTTTTAAATTCTTGCAGGGCTTGGTTATATTTGCCCTGGCGGTAATAATCGATCCCGGATTGGCAAAGATTATCTGTGTTATTATTTTCTACAAACTGTAAAGATTCTTCTATTCTTTGGGTAAGGGCAGGGTCTTCTTTGGAAACTACCGGCGGCTGGGCAAGGCTCTCGCTAATTTGAGGGGAAGCTGCTGAAAGGCCATATTTAAAGATTAAATCTATATATTTCTTGGCGGTAGCATTTTTAGGGTCAAGCGCTAACGCTCTTTGAAACTCAACCAGGGCTGCGTCAAATTTGGCCGCGCGGTAATTTTCAATACCCAGATTGCAATAATCATCAACGCTTGTATTATCCGAAAAAGCTATACCCCATAAAGTTAATACTAAGCTTAAGAGGATTAAAATCGAGGTTTTTATTTTCATTATTAAAAATATTTTATCATTTTATCGACGTAAGTCAAGAAATTTTATTTATTTTATTAAGAATGGCTTAAAAAATAAAAAGCCGGAATAAACCCTTTTATTCCGGCCTAAGAAAACTTAGTTGGCATGCCCTGATTACCTCCAAACCAGGGCCTACCGGATTTTTAGCTCATCTTTACAATTGCGGAGAGTATATACTAATTTATGGATTTTGTCAAGGCTAAAAGTCTTTATTTTGCAGCGGATTAGGTAATATTACTTCTTTAGGCTTTTTCTAAAACTTGGCTGGAGGCGCTGAGGCTTATCTTTAAGGAATGCGTAAAAAGAGCAATAAATCTGCGGCCGTTGGCGTTAAAATAGAAACTGCCCTTAACCCTGCAGAAAAACTTCTTCTTCTGCTCTTTGCTGTTATGCTCCTTTAAAACGCGCATATAAGGCAGTGTCCCTGTGGCTGCCCGGGCATTAGCTTCTTTTACCAAGCAGATAAAATGCCGGCGGATTACGCTGTGCATACCGTGGGCATCCGAAATCTCGGAACTTGCGATTATCCTTCTTCTTCTATCTTGAGAAATAAGGTTTTTAAAAACTAAATCTCGCATTTGGTCTAAAGCTCCTTATCTAATGCTTAAAAGAATCCGGGTTACCGTATCTTTAAGATTCCCCCTTTAATTGGTAACCCGGCTTGTCCCCCTTCGCTTAATCGGGCTGGTGGGGATCATTTTGTTTTATCTTTAATATTCTGGCTATCCCCAAGAAATCAACCTTGGTTAAATCTATGCCGATGCGGTATGTCTTTGGAGCGATCATTGATGACCAGACAACTTTGCCTTGAGCGCATAATGGCTCGTAGTTATCGGGAATATAGAGCCATAATTCTAAATTTACATCGGAAGTCAATGCTACGTCAGTGACAAAGCCAACACCCTTAGCGCTTATATCTTTGGTCTTGCCGTTACCTTCTTCATCCTTATCGCAATCTTTAAACCTGATAGGTATGATCCTGGCAAATCTTACAAAGCTCCTTTTATCGCTCATGCTCTTAAACATTTTTATCCTTTCGTGGCTAAAGGATATTCTAGAAACCCCCTGACCCAATCCAAGTATAACACTGTAATTTATTGATTTTCAAGGCAATGAGGCGTTTTTAGGAAAGCGTTTTCTTTTGATACTACGCCGCTTGCAATCCCCATCCTTAAGGGCGGGGATAAGGACGGCTTTAGTATTTCGCCCTTAGGTACCCTAGGCTTTAGCCCGGGCGCTGGCTCAATTTTTTAAAACTTAATCGGGGATTCTTTACGTTGGATGATCCTGGAAAGGTTGTTTTTATGGCGCAGGATAACAAAGGCGGAAAGGATAATGCTGGAAAACATTAAAGCGGCCGATTGTTTAAAAACGAGCATAAAAACCGGCAGTAAAACCGCGCAGGCAAGCGAAGCCAAAGACACGATCCGGCTGATAGCAAAAATAATTATCCAGCAAGCAATTAGGCAAAAAATAACTATCCTTATGCCGGGCAGCTGGACGGCTAACGCCAATAACACGCCCAGAGTAATGGCAATACCTTTGCCGCCTTTGAATTTTAAGAATATGGTCCAATTGTGCCCGGCAATGCAGGCTATCCCTAAAATAATACTGTAAACTTCTTGCGCAAGGTTTATTTTGGAAAAGAAAAAATTTCCTAAAAGGATTACTGCGATAAAACCTTTAAAAATATCCAAAGCTAATACGGTTATCCCCGGCCACCTGCCTAATACGCGCAAGGCATTGGTTGCCCCGACGTTGCCGGAGCCGAACTTGCGGATATCTATGCCTTTAATCAGGCGGCCGAATATGTAAGCTGTAGGTATCGAGCCAATAAGGTAACTAATGATGAGCGCGATAATTATCAGGTGCATATAAAGTCTTAAACCCCCTCTTTATATAATCTATCCCGGAAATAATCGTGAAAAGTACCGCCAGCCACCAGAACATATACGCAAAATCTAATTTTAAAAATACGGAAATCACCGCCGACATCTGAAAAGTAGTGGTTAATTTCCCCCAGTGCGTAGGAGAAACATCGATAGTCTGCTTAAGCATATAAATTATAACCGCGCCCAAAAGAATAATCACATCCCGGCTGATCACAACCAGCGTAACCCAAAGCGGAAATTTAAGCGGGTATTCCGGAATTAAGGAAAGGCAGATAAAAGCGCTCATCAATAATAGCTTATCGCCGAGCGGGTCAAGGATCAATCCTGCCTTTGAATATTGCTTAGATTTTCTGGCAATATATCCGTCTACCGCATCTGAAATGACCCCTAGCAAAAAAATAAAAAGAGCCAAAAAGCGCAGATAATCCCGGCCAGGAGAATAATACACCATGCTGGCAACAAAAAACGGCACGCTTAATATCCTGAAAGTAGAAATCTTATTGGCGAAATTCATTCGATAATCCTTATGCGCTGCGGCGGCCAATAAATCAATATTGCCTTGCCTAAAACATTTTGCTTGGGCACAAATCCCCAATACCGGCTGTCCTGGGAAGACGCTGAGTTATCCCCTAAAACAAAGAGGCTGTCTTTGGGAACGGTAATTTTAACGTCCTCCTTGCCGTAATCTCCTTTATTATAATAATAACGCTGAGTAAATTGCTGTCCCAGCAAAGGTTTATCGTTAACATATACGGTGCCATTTTTTATTTCAACGCTTTGGCCTTCGCCGGCCACCACCCTCTTGATGAAGTCTTTTTTAGGGTTCTCAGGGTAAATAAAAACAATCACATCTCCTATCTTTGGCTGCCTTAACGCCTTGATTCTTAATTCGGTAAGCGGAACCTTTGCCCCATAAATAAACTTATTTACCAAAATCAAGTCCCCCTCTAAAAGTGTCGGCCGCATTGATCCGGTGGGTATCTTGAATGCCTGCACCACGAACGCGCGGATAATCATAGCCAGGACAAAGGCAACGACAATTGACTCGATCCACTCGCGCAGCGCCGATTTTTTCTTAAGGCTCATATTTTAAGCACCTCCAAAAATGCCTCCTGAGGAATTTCCACTTTTCCGAATTGCTTCAGGCGCTTCTTGCCTTCTTTCTGCTGATCCCAGAGCTTGCGCTTACGGGTGATGTCGCCGCCATAGCATTTACTGGTAACATGTTTGCTTACCGAACGAACCTTTTCTGACGCCAAGATCTGGCTGCCTACCGCCGCCTGAATAGCAATTTCAAAGAGCTGCCGGGGAATCAATTCCTTAAGCTTAGAGACTAATGCACGGCCTTTGCTGTTTGCCTTGTCTTTATAAATCAATGAAGAAAAAGCATCGCAGACAACACCATTTAGCATGACGTCCAGCTTAACCAGTTTTGTGGGAAGATAATCTTTAAATTCATAGTCTAAAGAACCGTAGCCGCGGGTCAAGGATTTAATCAGGTCATAAAAATCCACGATGATTTCCGAAAGCGGAATATCAAAAATTAACTTTACCCGGTTTTCGGTAAGATACTCGTTAGCCTGAAAAACACCTCGCCTGGATTTGGTAAAATCGCAGACTGCCTCAATGGCATCTACCGGTATGATCATCAAAAGGCTGACATACGGTTCTTGTGCCTCGGTAATATCCTGGGGTGCGGGAAATTTAGCCGGCGTATCTACTTCTATTAGCTGACCGCCAGTAGTTTTAATGCGATAAACTACATTGGGCACGGTCAAGATTAAATTCAGGTCATATTCTCTTTCCAGGCGTTCTTGCACTATTTCCATGTGCAAAAGCCCTAAGAAGCCGCAGCGAAAACCGGCGCCGAAAGACTGTGAATTTTCCGGTTCAAAAACAAATGAGGCATCCGAAAGCTTAAGTTTATCCATGGCATCGCGCAGATTGGCAAAATCCGCTGCGTTGACCGGATAGACGCCGCAAAATACCAGAGGCTTGACTTTACGGTATCCGGGGAAGACCTGGAGGCAGGGGTTCTTAACGTCAGTGATAGTATCGCCGATGACTATTTCACGCGGATCGCGTATATTGGCGGTAAAATAACCGACCTCGCCGCAAGACAAGTCATCCACATTGGAATATTTCAGGTTTTTAAACACGCCTAACTCTTCGATTTTTAGAACCCTGCCTGATTGCATAAGTTTTAATTGAGTCGAGCTATTCAACGTGCCGTCAACCAGCCTGACAAAAATAACCACGCCTTTATAGGCGTCAAAACGGCAATCAAACACCAGGGCCTTTAAGGGGTTGGAGATTTCTCCCGAAGGCGCAGGTATGACCTCGATTATCCGCTCAAGCATCTCTTCTACGCCGATGCCTTCTTTAGCGGAAGCTAAAATTATTTCCTCTTCCTTAAATCCCAGCACGTCAATAATCTCCTGTTTCGTCCTGGGCACATCCGCAGAACTTAAATCAATCTTATTAATCAACGGTATAATCGCAAGATTGTTGTCTTTAGCCAAGTAATAATTGGCCACGGTCTGGGCTTCGATGCCCTGCCCGGCATCCACGACTAAAATCGCGCCTTCGCAGGCAGCCAAAGACTTGGATACCTCATATGTAAAATCTACGTGTCCCGGGGTATCAACGAGATTAAAGATGTATTCCCGGCCGGTTTTTTTAGAGCGGTAAGACAATCTGACCATGGAGGCCTTAATGGTAATGCCGCGCTCCTTCTCTAAATCCATATCGTCTAGAAGCTGAGCCCCCTTATGCTTTCTATCCACTGCCCCGGTTATCTCCAGGACCCTGTCGGCAAGGGTGGATTTGCCGTGGTCGATGTGGGCGATGATACTGAAATTGCGGATTAAAGATTTTTCCATAATTAAGAGAGGTAATTTAAGACTTTATTTACCACTTCCTCGATGTTCAAGTTCGTAGTGTCTATATATACGGCGTCATCGGCTTTTTTTAAAGGAGCGACTTTACGCGTAGAATCAATGGTGTCGCGATTTTTTAAGTCCGCGGATATGTCTTCAAAGGTAACATTTTCGCCTTGTGCCTTTAATTCTTTATAGCGCCGGGCTACTCTTTCTTCGAATTTAGCGTCCATATAGAATTTTTTATCCGCATCGGGAAAAACTACCGTGCCGATATCCCTGCCGTCTAAAACGCTGTCTCTCTGCTGGCCCAAATTACGCTGTAATTTGACCAGGATCTGCCTTACCTCTTTTATCTTAGCAATATCCGAAACGAACTTGGTGATCCGGGGCTGGCGTATCTGCTGCGAAACATCGCGGCCGTCTAAAAATACCTCTAACGTACCGTTTTGATTATTCTTTAAATCAATGCTGGTATTTACGGCCATCCCAACGATGGCAGCAATATCGCCTATATTTATGTTTTCTTCGATAACCTTAAGGGTCAGGGCCCGGTACATTGCACCGGTGTCTATATAAAGATAGCCCATTCTCTGGGCTATTCTTTTCGCGATCGTGCTTTTACCTGCTCCGGCTGGCCCGTCAACGGCAATGATCATCCTAAGGATTCTCGCTTCTGGTTTGCCAGCCTTAAGATCTTATTTATTTGTTGCTGGTCTGACTTCTTAATCGCTGATTTTAAACGTTTAAGCTGCTCCTCAAGGCTCTCTATAGCCGTTACCATATTATTACGGTTGCTTAAAAATATGTTTTCCCAAATGCCGGCGTCTGAAGCGGCAATGCGCGTAGTATCCCTTAGTCCGCTGGCGGAAAATCTTAAATAATTTCCGGGTACAGAATTAATTAAAGAAAAGGCTACTGCGTGCGGAAGATGGCTGACGAATGCCAGAATCCGGTCATGGTCTGCGGGCTTAAGAGAAACAGTTTTTGCGCCCACCTGATTCCAAAGGCCTTTAATTTTTCTAAAGGCTAAGGCCTTGGTTTTTGGGGTCGGGGTCAATATGCAAAGAGAATTTTTAAAGAGATTAGGTGTAGCATGCAATGCCCCCCTTTTTTCTGACCCCGCTAATGGATGAGCGCCTAAATAATTCCGGAATAATTTATCTAGCTTGGCAACGATTTCCTGTTTTGTGCTTCCTACGTCAGTTACGATGCAATCTTTACTTACAATTTTAGAGATGGGTTTAGCCAAATCAAGTATGGCGCGCACCGGTACAGCCAAGATCAGTAAGTCTGCCGTAGCAATGCTGCGCATATCCTGAGAGCCGCAATCGATTATCCGGTTATTTTTTGCTAACTCGATAGTTTTTTTATGCCGGCTGACTCCTATTATTTCATCGGCTATTTTTTTCTGTTTTATTGCCAAAGCCAATGACCCGCCGATAAGGCCTACGCCGACAATAGCCACCTTTTTAAAAATTTTCATTAAATTTCTCTTCCTACTGCCTTGGCTAAGGCCTTTAACTCTTTCATTAACAGGCAAAAGTTTTCCGGTATAAGCGACTGCGCGCCGTCAGAAAGGGCATCTTCCGGATGGCTGTGCACTTCGATAAGCAGGCCATCGCAACCGCCGGCTACCGCGGCTTTAGCTAAAGGCGGAACTAAGCTCCATTTACCGGCGGCGTGGCTCGGATCAACCACGATAGGTAAATGCGAAAGCTGCTTTACCGCCGGAACCGCGCTTATATCAAGGGTATTGCGGGTATAATCCTCAAATGTCCTTATGCCGCGCTCGCACAATATCACGTTAAAATTTCCCCCGGCTAATATGTATTCCGCGGACATCAATAAATCTTTAATCGTTGAAGACAGCCCGCGTTTTAATAAAACCGGCTTTTTGATCATGCCCACTTCTTTAAGCAGGTTAAAATTCTGCATATTCCTGGCACCGATCTGAAAGACATCCACATATTTAGCCACTAATTCTACGTCGCGGGTATCCATCACTTCAGTAACGGTGACTAGCCCCAACTTTTCCCCCACTTCCTGCAGGTATTTTAAGCCTTCTTCTCCCAGGCCTTGGAAGCTATAAGGCGAGGTGCGCGGTTTAAATGCGCCTCCGCGCAAAACGTTTGCCCCGGCGTCTTTTATTTGTTTAGCAATCTCGTATAATGTCTGCTCATTTTCAATGGCGCAAGGACCGGCTATTACCACAACCTTTTTATCTCCGACCTTGACCCCCTTGCCCAAATCGATAACCGAATTTTGAGGCTTAAATTCCCGGGAGACAAGCTTGTAGGGTGCCAAGACCGGCATAACCTTTTCGACGCCGGGAAAAACTTCCAAAGGCGTCACCCTCAGGATATCTTCGGGGCCGATCAGCCCGATAATGGTCCGCTCGGTACCCTTGGATACCATGGGTTTTAATCCTAATTTTTGCACCTTCTCGATGATATGATTTATCTGCGCCTCGGTTGCGTCAGGCCTTAAAACTACGATCATGATAACCTCCTATAATATTTTCCTTAATACTTTTATGAATCTTTCGTTCTCGGTTTTTGTGCCGATAGTCACCCGGATAAAATTCTGCAGGCCATATTGCTCCATATCTCTTACAATAACCCCGTATTTTAGCATTTCTTTGAATACGCTTAAGCCGTCTTTTCCTACGTCCACAAGTATAAAGTTGGCGACACTCGGCACATAGGCCATGCCCATCTCCTGCAAGGCCGCATAAAAGTATTTTTTACCTTCCAAGACTACCTCTCTGGTCTTACGCAGGAATTTATTGTCATCTAATGCCGCGCAAGCTGCCGCCTGCGCCAATAAATTGACGTTAAAAGGCTGCCTTACCCGCTCCATATAAGCGGTTAATTCAGGGCGGCCGATGGCATAACCTACCCTTAGGCCTGCCAAACCATAGGCCTTTGAAAACGTCTTTAGCGCGATCACGTTTCTATTTGCGATGTAGTTTAAGCTATTTGAAAAATCATCCACATCAATAAAGGTATCATAGGCCTCGTCTAAAACCAAGATCACGTCTGCGGGCAAACCCATCATAAAATCTTCTAATTCATACCTGGTAACATAGGTGCCCGTAGGATTATTGGGATTAGCGATAAAAATAAGCTTGGTCTTTTTATCTATTTTTTTCTTAATCCCCTCTAAATCGTATTTAAAATATTTCAAAGGGACGGTGATGATTTCTCTGCCGTTGACCTTGGAGATAATCTCATATTCTACAAAGGTGACGTCCGCGGTAATGATATTTTCGTCATCCTCAACAAAAGTCTTGATTATGATATCAATCAACTCATCTGACCCGTTGCCCAATACGATGCATGAAGGCTCTATGCTTAAAAATTTAGCCAGTTTTCTTTTTAAATAAAAACCGCTGCTATCCGGATAGCGGTTAATCCCGGAGATGGCTTTTTTTATGGCTTCCTGCGCTAAGCCGGAAGCCCCGATAGGATTTTCATTAGAGGCAAGCTTAATCACTTCTTTAAGCCCCAGCTGCCTTTTGGTTTCTTCAATGGGCTTGCCGGCAATATACGGGGTGACATTCAATATATTTTTTCTCACTAACCCCATTTTTAATAAATCCTTTCTTTACCCCGTTAGAAAACCTCGCCATATTAAACCTCCGTTCTTTCTAACGGGGTTTAATCGCCTACGGGATACGAGCCCAACACCTTTAAAAAGTTGCATTTGCCTTCAAGTTCCGAAAGCGCCTTTTTTACGTTGGCTAAACCCTGATGGCCTTCCAAATCAACAAAAAAGTAATAATCCCAGGCCTTTCTTTTTGACGGGCGGGATTCAATCCTGGTCAAGTTGATCTTGTATTTCTTAAATGGTATAAGCATTTCATGTAAAGCCCCCACCCGGTCTTTAATCGAGAACATGATCGAGGTCCTGTCGTATCCGGTTGAGCCCGCATCAGTTTTACCGATCACCATAAATCGGGTGATGTTATGCGGAGAGTCTTCGATATCCGAAGCAACAACCTTTAACTTATACACTTTAGCCGCTAACAACGAGGCGATGCAGGCTGAAAATTTTTCTTTAGAGGCGACCTGAGCTGCCCGAGTGGTGCTGGAGACCTCTATTTGTTCGGCTAGCGGCAGATTGTTTTGCAGCCATATGCGGCACTGCCCGAAAACCTGAGGATTAGAATATATGCGTTTTATTTTATCCTGGGCATAATTTGCCAGCAGGTTATGCGCGACGTCTAGAATTACCTGCGCGCAGATCTTTAAATCCGAATCCATAAACATATCCAGGGTATGCGTAACCACTCCTTCTATGGAATTTTCAATAGGTATCACCCCGTAGGCGGCATTTCCTTTTTCTACTTCCAGGAAACAATCGCTGATGCTATTGCAAGGTAAATATTCTACCTGCGAGCCGAATCTTTTTAATGCGGCTAAATGCGTAAATGTAGCCTGAGGCCCTAAATAAGCGATCTTAAGCGGCGAGCTTAACGCCAGGCTCGAAGACATTATCTCGCGGTATATCGCCTCCAATGCCGGCGGCTTTAACGGGCCCTTATTGATGCCGACAATTTTACGCAAAACTTGCCTTTCCCGGTCCGCAGAATACACGCTTTTGCCGGATTTAAGCTTGAACTTAGCGATATCAAGGGAAATTTCTGTGCGCGCGTTCAAAAACCGGATTATCTTTTGATCCAGGGCATCTATCTTATGGCGTAAGTTTTTCAGGCTCATCTTTTTTCTCCGGGTTATCGGAAGCCAAAACAGCTTCCTCTTTCTTGGACAAATCCTGCGCGGTATTTTTTATACTATCCGCTTGCGTATTTTCATTCACCAACTTGCTAAAATCTTCCATCTTGGGCAATTCTTCCAATGATTTTAAGCCGAAGTATTCTAAAAACTGCCGGGTGGTGCCGAAGACAAAAGGCCTGCCCGGGGCCTTTTTCCTACCGGCAATACGGATAAGGCCCTTTTCAACAAGGCTAGATATCACCCCGTCGATATTAACGCTGCGCAGGGACTGGATTTCTAGCTTAGTCACCGGCTGTTTATAGGCGACGATGGCCAATGTCTCAAGCGCCGGCTTAGAAAGCTTTTCTACGCGCCTTTGTTTATAAAGCTTCTTTAAGAAGCTGGCGAAATCCGGGGCAGTGAGCATCTGGAATCCCCCGGCAACCTCAACAATGCGTATCCCGCGTCCCGAAGCCGCATACCCATCCCTTAACTCCTCGATGATCTTGCGTATATCGGCAGACTCTAGATTATCCAGTACTTTTTTTATCTGCTCGATCGCCAATGGTTTTTCATTGGCAAAAATCATAGCCTCAATCACGGCCTTAGTATTATCCTGGCTCATCTTGATCTCTTTTGTTTGTAAACTTCATTTAACAGCTCTTCTGTGGTTTGCAGGAGCGGATTTCTCTGTAACGCTTTTCTGATCATGGCCTGGGCTTCTGGCTTCTTGTATTCTAACTGCATAAGCACCGCCAAAACCTCTTCCTCAATATCTTTGGTTTTGGCTGCGGGATGTTTTGCCTGGCTATCTTGTATGAGACCAAATTTGCCCACCTTATTCTGAAGCTTGGCAATAATCTCCTTTGCCCTCTGCTGGCCAATGCCCGGAAGAGACCTCAAAAATTCTACATCCGCTTCATCGATAGCCTTGGCAATCAAAGATATGGGTTTACTCAAAGCCTTTAAAGCTGCCCGCGGACCAATGCCGGAAACAGTGATAAAGACTTCGAAGAATTCTTTCTCGATGTCATTTAAAAATCCGATTAATACCGGCGTGCTGCGCGACGGCTCCACCTGAAAATAGTGGTAGGTGATCAGGCTTATTTTGCCATCAGCGGGTGTGCTTTCATCCAGGTGCTGCATGACTGCCGCAGGCACAAGCACCGCGTAAGAAAGACCTCCAACGTCAATGTTCAAATAATTGGTTCCTTTTTCGGTTATCTTTCCGGAAATACGCGCGATCATAATCTAGGCCTTATAATATGGCTGTGAGTAACAGCTAACGCTAACGCATCGGTTACGTCTAAAAATTTCGGCAAGGTTTTTAGGCCTAACGTCTCGGCCATCATTCTTTGCACTTGATATTTAGAGGCCAACCCTTTGCCTACGACTGCCTTCTTAACCCGGGTAGCTGAATATTCAACTAACGGAATATTGCGTTGAGCGCAGGCAAGACAAATCACCCCGCGGGCCTGGCCTAAAATATAAGATGTGGTGGGGTGACGGTAGTGCACATATAGCTTTTCCAGAACCATCACCTCGGTCTGCGTATCCGCGATTAAGCTGATCATGGATTGATAAATTTTATTGAGGCGTGCGGGTAATGGCTGGCGGCTTGAGGTTTTAATTATCCCTGCCTCTACTACGCTAAGTTTATTTTTGTTAAAATCAACCACTCCGTATCCGGTAACGCTCAAAGCCGGATCTACCCCCAGTATCCTCATTTTTTCACTGGTTAGTTACCTCTACGATAATCTCATCCGGTATGTCAAAATTAGCATAGACCTGCTGTACATCATCATGTTCTTCCAGGGACTCCACTAAAGCTAAAACCTGCTTTGCCTCATTTCCTGTTACTTTAACTGTAGAAGAAGGGATCATGGTTAATTCAGCATCCTCCCATTTTATTCCCTTATCCTGAAGCGCCTGTTTGACCTTTTCTAAATCCTGAACGGAAGTAAAAATCTCATAGACATCATCTTCGCGCTTCATATCTTCAGCTCCGGCATCCAGGACTATATTCATAAGCTCATCTTCATTAATTTTATCTTTAGCCACTGAAATATAACCTTTTTGAGTAAACATCCAGCTTACTGAACCAGCACCGGCCATATTCCCGCCTCTTTTCGACATAATATTTCGCAGCTCAGCAGTGGAGCGATTTTTGTTATCAGTAAGCGAATCGACTAAAATCGCCACCCCTCCCGGGCCATAAGCCTCATACATCACCGCCTCATAAACTATCCCGGGGAGTTCACCGGTTCCGCGCTTAATCGCCATCTTCACGTTATCCGAAGGCATATTTGCTTCTTTAGCCTTCTGCA
>CAYHNY010000020.1:0-1597 GCA_964358115.1 uncultured Planctomycetales bacterium
AAGCTGCCGCAGTAAATCCAGAAACCGAATAAACCGGCCAGGGCAAAAGAAAGGCCTATCGCCATGCCGCCGACCGCAGGCATGCTTTTACAAATTAAAAACTTGGATTTCCTAAGGATCAAGACAAAAAACAACCCCAAGAAAAACCCATTTAGAAAAATGGAGAGATAATTAGTTAACATGGCCAAGACAATTTACTGCTGATTAAATTCCGATAAAGATCCTGGGTATTATTTACCATGCCCTCAATAGAAAAATTGTAATCTAAAGACTTGCGCGCGCGCAGGCACATGGCCTGCCTGATATTTTTATCCTTTAATAACCCGATCAGCCTCTCAGACATAACATACATATCCCCGGGAGAAACCAGAAAGCCATTCTCTGCCTCTAAAACCACTTCCGCCACCCCGCCGGTATGCGTAACAATGACCGGGCAAGAAGATGCCATGGCTTCTAACAAAGATATGGGTAAGCCTTCCCACCGGGAAGTCAGGACAAAAATATCCGTCGAGGACAATATCCCGGGGATATCTTGCCGCCAACCCAAGAGCATCACTTTATTCTGCAAATTCAAATTTTTAATTAAGCGCTCAACGGTCAAGCGTAATATGCCGTCACCTGCCAGAATAAACTTTACGCCGGGTATTTGTTTAGCCACTAAGGCGGCAAGCTGCACAAAATCTTGGGGAGATTTTTGAGGCTTCAGACATGAAACCATGGTCACCACGGAATCCTCAAGCGTAATCCCTAGTTCTTCTTTTATCTTTTGATCTTTAATGGCAAAATCACTATAACTTATACCGTAGCGGATAAGATGGTACTGATAATCTGAGCCGATACGGTTAGCCAAACCCTTAACTTTATCATGTTGTGAAACCACGATTATCTTATGCGTAAATGCCGCGGCCAGACGTTCCAACCAGATAAAAAAACCCCGTTTCCATCCTGGTTGATAGTCATTAAAACTCCAGCCATGGACAGTATGCAACACTAAATTAACCTTAGCAAACCCGGCTGCCAGCCGGCCCAAAATCCCGGCCTTGGAACTATGCGTATGGACAATATCGGCTTTATTCTTCTTAATAAAAAGGTATATTTCAATTAAAGCTAAAATATCCTTTAGAGGATTTATTGCACGCTCCAAACACCTTGATTTATTTAGAGTTAAATCAGGTATAGACAAGGCATCCTGCATCATTAAACCTTCCCGGGCAGTAAATAAAAAAACGTTGAATTTTTCTCTATCTAACTGCCGGATAAGGCTTAATAATTGCTTTTGCGCTCCTCCTAATTCCAGCTTGGTAATAATATAAACCAGGTTAATTTTACGCATAAAGCTAAATTAATATTATAGGTTGCGAAATGTCAAAATTCAAGATAAAAATTTCACTTTTCCCCAACTGCCTAAGCTGTTTTTATAGATAATTACCCCTGCCAAAACCCCTTTAACCGAACGCGCAAAAGCTAAGGCTTTTTCTATGTCAGCCTTAGATTTTACGCGGTTGCCCACGGCAGTAGCCACTGCGTCAGCTAAAGAGGGATTCCTGGCTAAAATGACTACGCTATCGGCGCAACCAAAGCTTAAAGAATGCCCGAC
>CAYHNY010000020.1:1697-13887 GCA_964358115.1 uncultured Planctomycetales bacterium
ATCCCGATAAAATCTTTTTTGATGCCTGCTTGTTTTCATGTACTTAGCCTTGAGCAGAATGTCTTAAAACTCTGTGCGGCAAAAACCGAAGATTAACATATCCGCGGCAGTGGCTCTGTGGCCAGCATATCGACGATACGTTGCGTGTTCAGGATAGTCTTGAGCACTACTTTAGAGGAAGGTCTTTTTATTACCTCGCCGATTTGACAGGCGCAACGGCCTAAAGGATGTTTCTTTAATAAGGCCAAAATTTTCTTGGATTGGGAACTTCCTACTGCTAATATTGCCTTTCCTTCGTTAGCTATATATAAAGGGTCTATACCGAGCAATTCCGAGGCTACCCTTACTTTTGTCGAAATAGGAATCTGTTTCTCGTCTATAATTATGCCTAAGCCAGTTGCCTCGGCAATCTCGTTTAAGGTAGTAGCCAGGCCTCCCCGGGTGGGATCGCGCATAAACTTTACGGCATCGGTCTTTTTAAGCAGGGGTATGATCAAACTGTTAAGCGCCGCACAGTCGCTTTTGATATTAAGGCCTAAATCCAGCTCTTGCCTTTTTGCTAAAACCGCCAGGCCGTGTTCGGCGATATTACCGGTAATAATAATTTTATCCCCGGCCTCGATATTTTTTATAGATAGGTCTCTGCCCTTCAAAATCCTGCCGATACCTGAAGTATTAATAAAGATCTTATCGCAAGAGCCTTTCTCTACCACCTTAAAATCTCCGGTTACAATCGAAACTTTCGCTGACCTGGCAGCGGAGGCGATAGAATCAGTGATATATTCTAATACTTGATAATCCAGGCCCTCCTCGATAATAAATGCCAAAGATAGATATTCAGGCACAGCGCCCAGCATGACTAAATCATTTACTGTGCCGCAGACCGCAAGCTTACCGATGTCTGCCCCGGGAAACTTTAGCGGGCTGACCACAAAAGAATCGGTGGTAAAGGCAATCCTTTCTTTATAATTTATTAAGGCAGAATCCGCCAGTTCCGAAAGGATGGGATTTTTAAATCTGGCCAACAGCAGCTCTTTGATGATATTGTGCGTAAGCCTGCCGCCGCTACCATGGCCCAGCAATATCTTTTTTGCCGACATTTTTTAATTAAGCGTTATACCGACTGAGGCAAGGTCCTGGTTTAACTGCTCGATCCCCTTAAAAATAAAACCCTGTATGCCTAAACGCCTGGCACCCTGGATTAGTTCGGGCCGGTCATCGGTATAGAAAGTATGTTCTGGCTGAACCCCGAGAGCCTCCAGGGTTTTTTGGTAAATCCGGGGGTCGGGTTTTTTCACCTTTAATTCGCAAGAAGCAATGATGGCGTCAAACACATCAAACACCGGAAATTTATCTTTTAAATATTCAAGGTGCAGGATATCGACATTGGACAAGAGTGCTAAGCGATAATCATTCTTTAAACTTTTGGCCAGGTCATAAACCTTAAGATTCCCCCGGCTTAAATAAAATATCTCATTCCAAATCGGCAAGAATCTTTCGTAGTCCAGCGGCAAATTAAGCGTTTCTTTTACTTTTACAAAGAAATCCCGGGGGCTGATTCTGCCTTCTTCAAATAAACCGGTAAGCGGCGAATCAAAAAAAATGGCAAGTGCCTCATCGGCACTGGTATCGCTAATTTCCGCGATGCGTTTGGCGGCGATGTTATAGTCAAAATCAATTAAGACATTGCCTAAATCAAAGACAACCGCCTGTATTAGATTTTTAACCATCTAGTTGTTTTCGCCCTTGGCCTTCTTAAATAAATCTAAAAATTTGTCTTCGTATTCTTTATACACATTCCATTTATCGAGCTGCGCCTTTAATTCCTGCGCCTTAGAGATGTCTTTGGAGGCCTGCAGGAAAAGCTGGTCTATTTTTTCCTTTATCGAAACGGGCAGCTTGGTCAACTGGCCTAAAGACTTCTTTATTTTTTCAATATCTTCTTCCCCGATAGGCCCCAGGCTTGAGTCTAATTGAAGATAGTCCAAAAGCCTGTCGATTTCTTCCTCCATGGCGCGGGCCTGTTCAAGGATTTGCGTAAAATCCAGCTGGATATTGAGGATCTTGGCGAAAGCCGCTAATACCGCATATGATGCCTTTGGATTCTCAATCTGGATGGTATAAAGCGGGACTTCCCCCAGAAGACAGAACCCTGCGAAGCCTTCTTTTTTAGCAATGCCTAAGAATAATCCATTCATACCGCTGATATTGCCTTCGGACAAAAGGTCAAGATTATATTTACGCAAATTATCGTTCAACTGCTGCGAAGTGGCGGTAACCCAGGTATTCGGCTGATGGGTATGGTCGACCGGCTGCGGCATAGAGGCGAAGGTTACGACCATTTTTACTTTAAGGCTTGCGGCGATAGAAATAATTTTCTGGCAATAACTTTCAGCCTTAGCCAAATCCGGCTGGGCGTTACTGATAAATATAATCAGGTCATTCTTGCCGGATTTGTTCTTCCAGTAATAGAATTTACTGTATGGCAGCTCGGGTAATCCGATGACGCCGGCCTGGACAGAACTGGCCGAAAAGTAGAAAAAATCCTCCGGAATAATTTGAGCGAATTCTTCAGCCTTAAGCTTGTCAACCAGATACTGCGCGGCCTTAAAAGCCACCTCTCCCATCCCCGGCCAGGCGCAAACAAGATAGGGACTTTTAAGTTTTGGTTTTTTGGTTATTTTAATTCCTTCCATTTAAATATCTCCCTGTTAAAAACGATAGGCCTTGAGGAATTCCTCTAAGACCCGCGTTCCTTGGTAAAGGTTTTTTATATCCACATATTCATTGGCGGCATGCGCGCAACGCTCAACGCCAAAACCGGTAGCAATCGCCGGAATCCCCTGGTCTTGGAAAAAACTTATTACGGTAGCGCCCTCTGAGCCGCGGATACGGGGCTTAATCCCAAGACGCCGCATTGCCCGGTTAAAATAAAGCACCAGGGAATGCTGCCTATCTATAGAATAGGGTTGCTGGATACCCTGGATTTCAATGGTAAACTTTTGCGTATATTTACGGATAGCTTTTCTTAAATACCTTAAATACTCTTTCGCCGACTCGCCGGGAAGAAAACGAAAATCCAGCTCAAATTCACACCAGTCTGCCACTACATTAACCTTATCTCCGCCCTTGATCGTGCCGATATTCAGGGTCGCCGGCTTAAGATATTTATTTTTAGATGAGCGAGGTAAATTGTTTCTCAAGTCTCTAAGTATATCTATGGCCGTATCGATCGCATTGACCCCAAGCCAGGGATAGGCGCCATGAGCCCTCTTGCCTTCTATCTTGACCTTAAGATGAACCAGCCCTTTCTGGGTAACAATAACATTAAAATCATCCGCATCTAAAACCACCGCGGCATCCGCGCGCAACAGGCCTTTTTCCAACAGCGGAATTAAACCTAAACCTGAGCCGCTCTCCTCATCGGCAGTCGCAGCCAGGATGACATTATAATCCAAAACGGCTTTGTCTTCAACCAAACTATTCATCGCCTCCATGGCGGAAGCCAGGTTGCCTTTGCAATCAGTCGCCCCTAAGCCGTAAAGCCTGTTTTTAAATATCTTCCCGGCAAAAGGGCTAACCTTCCAATTTTTACCTGCCGGGACAGTATCCAGATGCGGGGTAACCAGGAGAGAGCGTTCCTTATCCTTTCCTTCTAAATAAGCTAATATATTAGCGCGCTTCTTTTCAAACTCAAAAATTTTAACTTTTAATCCCAATGCCTTTAAATAATTCTTAACGAATAGGGCGATTTTTGCTTCATCGCCGGGGGGATTCTGAGAGTCTATGCGGATGAGATCTTGCGCAAGTTTTAAAAGCCGTTTTTTATTAACCATATTTTACCTTCCGCAACTTGAACAATTGTGGCTTGCGCAGCCGCTGCAGCCGGACGAAGAAGAAGCAATCTTCCCGCCGGCATCTTTAGGGTTAAAAGAAAAAGAAGAAATGAGGCGTTTTAAATTCCTGAGCTTACAGCGCGGGCAATGCACGGCCTCAGTTTGGCTGCGCACCAGATAATCAAATTTAGAGCCGCAATCTAAACACTCAAACTCGTATATAGGCATATTTTTTAATTTAACGGACACCCTTGGCAGAGAGGTTTATTTTTATGACAGAATTCCTTGCCTAACTTAACTAAAAGGGCATGGTATTCATTGAACAGGCGCGTATCGGTTTTAAGATGCTGCATAAATAATGACTGGACCTGCGCGTATTCTTCGTTTTCTTTAATAAGCCTGTGCCGGCAAAGCACTCTTTTAGTATAAGCGTCGACGACAAAAACGGGCTTATTCAACGCGTAGAGTAATATAGAATCGGCGGTTTCCGGTCCGATGCCGTTGACCGAAAGCAGCTGCCGGCGCAATTTCTGGATATCCGCCAAAGACATCTTTTCAGCGCTGCCCTGATAATTTTTTAAGAAAAAACTCAGGAATGATTTTAAGCGCTTGGTTTTAATATTGTAATAACCCGCCGGCCTGATCAAAGAGGCGATCTTGCGATGCGCCAAACGGTAAAGCTTGCCTGCGGATAATAATTTCTCTTTTTTTAAAGCGCCGATCGCCTTCTCCACATTGCCCCAGCTGGTATTCTGGGTGAGGATCGCTCCGACCATGACCTCAAACGGGCTATCCGCCGGCCACCAATGTTGCCTGCCAAAACAGCGGTATAATTTTTTATAAATAGCGTAGAGTTTGCGGCTCACTCTTTAAGTTCCAAAGGATTGTAATTATAATACGCAAAAAGCACATAGGAAGTCCCGGCCAGAGAACCGGTAGATTTTCCCTTGGGCGTCATCCAGCCGTGGCCGGTATCCACGAAATCTTGCGTGGCATAAGGCAGGCACGCCTCGCCCTGTCCCGAAGGCGAAGGGCTGGAAATAAACATATTCCCTAAATTCGCCAGATAATCCTCGGCCTTCTCTTCATAAACCCTGGCCTTGGCAGGCATGTTCTTCTGATAATAATAACCCGCCATGATCCGAAGGGATATAATCATCTGGGCGGTCCACTCCGAAGAAACCACCCCTCCGCGCGAGACATGCCTTTGCGGAGCGAAATCAAAACCTTTGATCTTCACGCTTTGGCCTTCCGGCCGGTTATAATAAACTTCGACCACGCAGTTGGCTTCCGCGAATTCCATAATGCGGTCGGGATTCATGCCTAATTCCTCCAGTTTTTTTGGGCCGATTGCGGCAATCGACCAAGCGTAAGTGTCTGTGGCAATCGTAGAATCCCCCTTGCCGCGCTTGATAGGTATGTCCGTGCGGTCATAGGTATGCCCAATAAGCCACTTCAATATTTTATCCCGGGCGCGGGCGTATTGTTCTTTTTTGGTTATCTTAAAGAGCATATTAAAAAAGGCGTAGGCATCCAGATTATGCTCGGTGGCGTACCAGCTCACATTAGGCCCGCCGCGCAGGCCGCCCTCGGGATCTTCATCCTGCAGGGAAATAATGGCTGAGGCGATCTGCTCGGCTAATTCTAGAAATGAGGCGTCTTTGCTTTTCCGGGTATATTGGAGAATGGCAATCCCCAGCCAGATATTCGGCCCGCTATGCACCACCATTTCTGCCGCAGACCCGTCATCGGCATAATAGGCATTGAAAAATTTTCCCTCTTGCCTGTCGGCTTTGCTGGCAAAAAATTTAAGTATTTTTCTGGCGCGTTCAAAATCAGAAAAGTTAGCATAAACCTGAGCGACCAAGGACTGGTCATAGACAAAGGCCCAGTTGTTAAGGCTGGGGTCACCCTCAAAACTCATCACCAAACCGGTGCGAGGATTTTGATGGACTTTAAGCCACTGGTACATCTTGTCAAAGTTTTCTTTCTCTACAATGACTTTCTTTTTTTCCAGGCTTAAAAGCTCATCGGTAACCGTGCTTTCTTTATGCTGCAGATTGATTAACTGCTCTTGTACAAAGGACTTCTCCTGATTTAGCTTGGCGATCAATTTATTAAGCTGGTCTATCTTGTTGGCCTCCTCTTTCTTTTTTAGCTTTTCTTCGTCGAGGCTCTGGATATTCTGCTGCAAGGATTGAATTTTTAATTGCAGTTCATCCTTATCCCGACTGATCTGTTTGATCTTTTGTTTGGCAATATTGGAATTCTGCAGGATGCCCACCAGCTGCTGCACTAAAGCCCTGTTGCCTTTAGCCAAACGGTAGTTAAAATAGGCGTTAAAGGCCAGGGCTATCGCAAAGAGCACAATAATGCTTAAGGATACCGCAGGAAAAAACTTTTTGGCCAAGGCGTAGCGCAGGATTTTGGCATTGTGGCTAGTGTTTATCACTTCATAACTTAAACCTATAAGATAACTCCGGGGCTGTCCAGGCGTATCTTTAATCCAGGCGATCTTTGCCTGAGCCTTAACCGGCTCGCCGAATATGGGCATGTCTATTTTTAAAGACAGCCTGGCCTGTTGGGTCCGAATTAGCACGGCTAATTCGGATTTTAAATTATTCACCCCAAGACACATGCCGCCTTTACCCACATCGCTGGTAAAGCCCTGGATCCATTCGGATAACAAGATGTTGCCGTCGAGGCTTAAGAGTTGAAACTCTACCGGGAACACCGAATCCAAACGCACGTATTTCCGGCGCTCTGCGGGCAGGATTTTTGCTCTGCCTGGCATTTTTATCGCGTCCTTTCCAGAACTATGCTCTGCTTGATTTTTTTAGCTAAATCCGTGAATGCCTTCTTGAATGCAGGATAGTCTTCCTGAGTGATAGCTTCAGTTTTAAACTCAATTCTCTGCCGGAAGCTTATGCCCCTGCCTTTTTGCGCATATGCTGCTTTAAGCCTCAACCATGGAGTATCTTCATCGAGGCTCTGCGGTATATATTTTACCGTAAAAGTGCTGGGGACCTCAAATTCCACCGCGGTTTCTCTGGTATCCAGCAGGCCAAAATCCAGGGCATATCTACGGCTGTCTTTAGCTACCAGCGCCACATCCAGGCTTGCTAATTGAGGCATGATCATTAATTTTCCCGCGGGAATCAAATACTCCGGGCCCCAGAACCAATATTTAAGAACAATCTCTTTATTCAGATTATCCAGGTTCTCGATTTTATAACTCTTAAGCTTTGCCCCTATGGAAATTTCCTGGATCCTCTCCTTAAGTCTTTCTTCGATAAGCTGCGGGGGGGTATAGAGCAACCAGTAACGCTGGGCCTGATCATAAGCCCCGTGGGTAAAAAGGTCCCGGTCCGCATCTATACTCTCATCAGGATTGATCTTTATGCGCAGCGCCTGCGTAAGCAAATTATGCGCCGCCGGATAAAGCGGGGTATCGGCGATAACATATTGGCCTTCTTTAAATATCAGGACCTTGCGTTTTTGATCGCCTCCGGGCAGATCCGCAAACGAACAGGTTTCCGCGGTAGGATCAAGAAATACGGTCTTGCCATTCAAAGATACCGCGGCGATACAATGATTAAAAAGCATCGAGGGAAAATCTGCGCTTAAATTATAATAGTCCCGGGTGGAAATCAATACCAGCCAGGCGGAAAATCCTTCCTCCTTAAGCATAGTTACCAAAAGCACCGCCTGGTCCTTGCAGTCTCCGTATTTATTTTTAAATATGTCCGTGGCCTGATGCGGCTCGTATCCTGCCTGCCCATATTCCACCGCCACATAGCGGATTTCTTTGGCGCAAAAATTGTAGATGGCCCTGATTTTTTCCTCGTCGGAAACTGCCTGCGCGGTTAAACGCTTAACCTTTTCTTTTATCGCCGCGTCTGCGGCTATCTTATCTTTAGCCAAGCCCCACCACCAGTCATAAATTTCCTTCCATGATGAAAATGTAGAGAGTATGATCGTGGGGTTTATCTCTACTGCCGGCGGCATATTGGGCTCAGGCAGAATCTGGGGGATATTTTTAAAAACCCAGGAATATATCAAACGGCCGTTTTGCTCTTTGCTTTCCGGCTTAAGCTTGGCGGAAAAATCGTTGTATCTTTCGTTTAATATTTTCATATGCACGGTTTTATCTTTGGGCAGGTCCAGGGTAAATTTAGCCGCAATAATCGGATCGCCGGATTGCACGGGATAGCTTATCACAAAATCTTTCTTATTGATCAACTCGTTGCGGTAGACTTTAAGCTTGTATTCTATGACCGCCCCGATAGCCACCTCGGGGAAAGAAATGATATATACCCTGGCGTTACTGTAAAGCGGAAAATTCATGTATCTGGATACATCGCGTATATGCCGGGAACCCACCTCTACCGTTGTGCCGTCGGGCCTTATGGTGCGGGCATATTCCAACTCCACTTTTTCATAGGTAGAATCGTAATCGATATGGCTTTCGGAAAAATCCTCTCTTCCTCTTTCATTTAAGATTTTAATTACGTAATGTAACTGGGAAACCTGGGTATTTTGGCGGTTAACCCGGATCTGCTCATCGGCAAGCAAGACAAGCGCGCCTGCCTGCGGGTATTGATCAAGGCCAGTGGCGGCAGCAATCATCGCGTTAATCTCGGGCGAGATATCTTTGATATGGAGGGGAGCAGCCTCTTTGGTGATAATATTTAAACGCTCTATAGCTAAAGGGTAAAATTTTCCGGATCTGATTTTTTTGTAGATCTCCACCGCCCGGTCAAATAAATTTAACTTCTCGCAGGTCAGGCCGTAATAATACAGGTCTTGGCCTTCGGAAAAATCATTCTTGCTAAAGACTTCAAGGGCATCGGTAAAATTCCCTAAGCGGTAATAGGCAAGGGCGAGAAACTTCTTGGCCTGCCGGATAGAGGCATTTTTAAGCACCTCGGCGGCTTCTTTAAAATCTCCATGCTGGTAATATAATTCGCCTAATTCCATGCGCAGGCTATCCGTATCTTTAGTTCTGGCGATCAAATCCCTATAGGAATTCACCGCCCGGGTATAAGAATTTTGAGATTGTTTTACATAGCTACGGGCTTTCTCTAAATCGGATTTACGGGCGCAGCCGAATAAATTTAAGCAAACCAAACAAAAAAGGCTAAAAAGCAAAATGTTTTTCCGGATCAGTTTATGCATCTTTTTTATACTTATAATAAGCGTTACAGGTTCCTTCCGCGGACACCATGCATGGGCCATAGGGGTTTTCCGGAGAACAAGCCTTGCTAAACAAAGGGCATGCATCTGGTTTAATCAATCCCTTGATTACCTCGGCGCAGCGGCATTTTTTTGCCCTTGGCCCGGGAGCCGGCAGTTTTACTTTGACGGGAAGCATCTTTTGCGCATCAAAACAAGAAAAAGTATCTTGAAGCCTAAGCCCGCTTTTGGGAATCCGGCCTAAGCCCCGCCAAGAGGCATCGCATTGCCTGAAAACTTCCGCGATTATCTTCTGCGCTCTTAGATTACCGCTTCCGGTAACCGCGCGCTTATACTGATTTTCTACGGCCGGGCTTTTCTTAACAATTTGACGTAAAAGAAGATATATCCCTTCTAAAATATCCAGCGGCTCAAATCCCGCCACGCAACAACCAATGCCGTACTTCTCGGGAATAAACTCATAGGCCCGGCTGCCGATAATCGTTGAGACGTGCCCCGGGCATAAAAATCCGGAGAGGCTAAGTTTCTTATCCCGAAGCAAATATTGTATAGCAATAGGTATGGTCTTAAGCGAGGAGTGGAAAAATATGTTCCTTAGCTTTTCTTTTTTGGCCTGCAGGATACTTAAGGCAATGGTAGAAGCGGTGGTCTCAAAACCCACGGCTAGAAAAACAATCTTTTTTTGCGGATATCTTCTGGCAAAACTAAGCGCATCTAATGCAGAATACGCAACGAACACGTTTCCTCTTCTTGCCCTTGCCTGCTCAAGACTAGAGCGGCTGCCGGGGACCCGCAACATATCTCCGAAAGTAACCAGTATTATGTCTTTGTCTTGCGTATAGGCAATTGCCTGATCGATATATTCCTGGCTAGATACGCATACCGGGCATCCCGGACCGGCGATGAAATTTAAATTCCGGGGTAAAAGCTTATCCAGGCCAAATCTAAAAAAATTCTGGGTATGCGTGCCGCAAACTTCCATAATATTTATTTCGCCCTGAGGATTAATGGCACGAATAGCGCCGGCTACCTTATGAATTAAACCGGACTTACGGAATTCATCAACATATTTCATCAATTAACTTTAGCGTCTCCTTGGCCTTATCCGGATCGATCTTTTCAATGGCAAAACCGGCGTGCACAATCACGTAATCCCCGGCTTTAACCTTAGGCAGCATTTTAATATTCACCTTGCGGATAAGCCGGCCGGATTCGACTTCGGCAAAATCGCCGGTTATGCTTTTTATTTTCATCGGGATACCCAGGCACATAAGTTTAACCTTTAGAATGACCGGCGATTAAAGCCTGCCCCAAAGAAACACAGGAATCATTGCAGGATAATTGCCGGTGCGTAAAAACAGTAAATCCGTCTTTATATAATAAGACCAAAGCCAGGCGAAGTAAAAGCTTATTTTGAAAAACTCCCCCGGATAAAACTACTTTATTTAAACCGGAATCTCTTCTTAAAATCAAACAGGTCTTGTGTATCATTTGGGCGATAGCGAAATGAAAACGCCATGCCATTTTGGCCTTTGATTCTTTATTTTTTAAATCCGCGATGATCCCTTGGAAAATATTAGCCGGATCTATAATATAGCCATCTTTGGTCTTAAGTATGCTAAAATTATAACCTGCCGTGGATTGAGATTGATACCCTGAAGCTGATTTCTCTAGTTCCATAGCCAATTCCGCCTCAAACTTAGCTTTAGTTTTTCCTAATGTTAAGACTGCTGCGGCATCAAACAGCCTGCCCATGCTGCTGGCTAAGGGAGAATTTAAGCCTGATGCGTACATTTTTTTCAAAACCCGCCACTTATTTTTGCCGATGGATTTAAGAAAACTTAAGCTTAAGTCTAAAAACTTATCCTTGTAAATCTGATATAACCAGGCTGCGGTTAGCCTCCAGGGTTCGGATATGGCAGATTCTCCTCCCAGCAGGGGAATCTCTTTTAAATGCGCGCGTCTTTGAAAATTATTATAATCGCATAATAAAAATTCCGCTCCCCAGATACGGTTATCGCTGCCTAGGCCCGTACCATCAAAAGCCACGCCGATTACGCTTTGATTTTTAAGCTGGTTATCCGCCATGCAAGAAGCGATATGGGCATGGTGGTGCTGAATAGGTGATAGGTGATAGGCGCTAGGTGATAGGTCCAGGGCATATTTGGCGGACTGGTATTCGGGGTGCAGGTCATAGGCAATAATCCTGGGCTTGTTCTTAAGAAATAACCTGACGGTTTTCTCAAATCTTAAAAAATCATCGGGTTGGTTTAAGTTTTGCAAGATAGGGCTTAGATGGGCAAACTTGCCCTGCACAAAGCACACGGTATTTTTGGCATGCGCGCCCAACGCTAAAATCGGTTTCTTAACCTTAAAGGCCAAGTTGATTATTTTTATTTCCATCTATATTATTTCCAGCTTCAATATATTGTCTAGCCTAAAGACACGCTCTGCATTGCGCAAACAACAGTGCCCCACCAAATAACTGCGGCCTTTGTCCTTACGGATCTCTTTGGGGATAATCTGGCGCTGCGTCACCCGGGCATCCGATACGCCAAGATATTCTATCTTCAGGCGCACCCCTAAATCTATGGCTTCCTGGATTTCAGAGGCCCTTTGGTTAATAATGTCGTCTAAAAAATTCGCCTTGATCGCGAAAAGACGGCTAAAGCTTAAAAAATCCACGATCCCTTTAGCCTTAAGCATTTTTTTTAACCTCATGAACAGCTTTAAAGAAAGCTGGACATCGGATAATGCCCGGTGTTTTTGTGTAAATTTTATCCCCAGGTGTCCGGTGACAAAACTCAAAGAATAACGCTCCAGCCCCGGCAGAAGCCTTCTTGCCATTTTTAACAGATCTACTACGATAATCCCCTCTAGCTCTGCCTTGCCCATTAAACTTAGCTCGTGATTTAAAAATTCCAAATCAAAGCTGGCATTGTAAGAACAAAGACAGCTGCCCTGAATAAAATCCAAGAATCGCGGCAGCACTACTTCCATCGCCGGGGCATCCCGGAGCATCTCTTCGCTAATCTGGTTGACCATAAAGGCAGCTTCAGAGATCTGCCGCTTAGGGTTAACTAAAGTTTCAAATTGAGCGACCTGTTCTGCGCCCTTCAGCCGCACCGCGGCAATCTCTACTATCCGGTCGCCTAAGC
>CAYHNY010000021.1:0-13760 GCA_964358115.1 uncultured Planctomycetales bacterium
TATTCGCAACCGGCTATTCAGCGGCTGAAACGATAGGCGCGGGTGACGAATTCAAATGTTTGCTCAACATTGCCCAGGTTTTCGGCCCAACCTTGCCATCTGCCTTAAGGCCGTTTGCCTTCTGAAATTCTGCAATCGCCTTTTTGCTTTTGGGCCCGATTTTACCGTCGATATTACCGGTGTAATAACCGGCGTTCTTAAGAGCGAGCTGAATATCGGTAGCCTTGGGCGCAAAAGGCCCGGATGGAGGTAACGGTTCTAATTTTCCAGCAACGGGTGTAGCTGCCGGCTCAGCAGGGCTAACTGCCGCAGCGGAAGGCTGCGCAGGCAAAGCTTGAGGCTCCTGGATCCTGCCCTCAGGCTGGGACCTATTCTCTGCGTTGAGCGTGCTTAGTTGCTCCATGGACATCGGCTCCTGCATCTCTTCCAGGGATTTCTGTTTTTTGCCGCAGCCGAATAAATAAACGCTTAAAAGCAGCGCTAAAATAATAAATACGGATTTATTCACCATTATTTTTCACCTCCCTTCATAAAATATGATATCATCTATTTTATTACTTATTTTTAAAAAATCAAATAAAATCTGAAATTTTATATTTTTCTTATTTCCGGATAACGCATATTTATAATCACAAAGGCTATTCCGCAGATAACCCCGCCGGTGGCTATGGCCTGAGCCACCCCCCAGATATGGGCAAGAGCGCCGGACAAAAGATTGCCGAAAGGCAAAATACCGGCAAAGGTAAACATAAAAACGCTCATGATCCTTCCCCTGAATTCATCCGGCACATACGTCTGCAGTAAAGTGTTGATCAGGCTGACCGAGGCAACGCTTGAAAATCCGACGAATAATAAAGTTACCAGTGAAAAGATATAACTGCGCGATAAAGAAAATACCACCAGCGATAGCGAAAACATCAGCGATGAGGCAAATAATAATTTCCCTTTGAATTTGAAATCGCCTAAAGAGGCTAAAAATAACGCGGCTAAAAGCGCTCCTACGCCCGCAGCCGACATAAGCACGCCTAAGCCCTTGGCGCCTAAATGCAAAATCTCCTGCGCAAAAACCGGCATGAGTATAACATAAGAGATGCCGAATAAGCTGGTAATACCTACGATAATAACCAGAATTAAAATGAGCCGGTTATTTTTAAGAAAAAATAATCCTTCCAACAGATCTTTAAGCACTTCTTTTTTATCCCCGGGCTTTAATCTGGGGGGTTCCATTTTAATCACCAGCAGCGCGACTATCACCGCCATAAAGCTTATCCCGTTTATATAGAAACAGCCGCTCATACCGATAACCGAAATCAATATCCCGGCTAATGCCGGCCCGATTACGCGCGCGGAGTTAAACGCCGCTGAATTTAAGGCAATGGCATTAAGCAAATTATCCTTGCCCACCAGTTCTACTACCAAGGCCTGGCGCGCCGGGGCGTCAAAGGCCATGACCACCCCGTTTAAAACAGCGATAAGCATAATCTGATTTGGGCTGATTAGTTTATACTGGGACAAGGCCGCCAATATAAAAGCCAAAAGCATAAAGGCGTTTTGCGTAAATAAGAGTATGGTCTTTTTATTTATCCTGTCGGCAAAAACACCGGCAAACAAAGAAAGGGCAAATACGGGAATGGCACCCAAGAATCCCACCAGCCCCAATAAAAAAGCGGAATGGGTAAGATCAAACACCAGCCAGCTCTGGGCAACGCTTTGGATCCAGGTCCCGACCAGGGAAACAAACATACCTATCCAATAAAGACGGAAATTTTTTACCTTGAAGGAAGAAAACATTTCAGGATTTTAAAACTGCCTGCCGCCGGCAGCGCGGACAGAGAATTTTGATGCGGTCAGAACGGCTTAGTTCAAAATCTTTTTCAGCGCAAGATTTTGAACTAAGGGCAAGGTTAAAGTGCGCCAAGTATAACATAACCAGCGAGGCATTAGAAAAGCATAAAGCCCCGAGCTTGCGGGCTACCCACAGATATTGATCATATGGAGCGACGGGCTCGGCGCAACAATCACAGAGAATAAGCTCTTTCTCAATTTCCTGCTTAAGCTCTTCTCTTTTTTCGGTAGTGGCTAAATCAAATTCCTGGGAAAGGATGATCCCTTTAGCGGTCAGGCAATTAGCCTGGCACTGCCCGCAAGCTATGCAGGTATCCCAGCGTATGGTCAATTTTCTCCTGGCCTTCTCTTCAAAAAAGGAATCCGTAAAGCTAAGCGCCCCGGCAGGGCATACCTGAACGCAGGCAGCGCAACCAGTGCAATCGTCAATATGAAATTCCGGTTTGCCGCGGAATCTCTCATAAGGCTTATGCGCCTCATAAGGAAATTTTGAGGTATAGGGACCTTTAATCAGCGCCCGGATTGCCTCTTTCAGCTCTCTTAATTTAGGATATCTCATTCTAGCTATCTGCCATCTATTGACTACTGCCTACTGTTTTTTATCTTCTGCGTATTTGTCGCAGACGGATCTTTCCCAAAGCTTAACGCCAGAAATATGGGCTCCCCGAGAAAGCGCATGCGCAGCTACAGGTGAAGTCAGGATTAAGAATATTATACACAAAAATGCCTTTACGCCGGTTGTAGTAAAACCCTTGATGATGATTGTGCCGAAAAGTATGCTACAGGTACCTAGGGTAACACACTTTGTGGTCGCCTGCAGACGGTTATAAACATCCGGAAGTCGGATTAACCCGAGACAGCCAAATATGTCAAAGGCTATCCCGACCACAATGAAAGCGTATCCAATAATCTCATTCATCAAACCCTCTCCCCTCTAAATATTTCGCTAAGGCTAACGCCCCGATAAAACTCTGCAGACCCCAGGCAATAGCGATATCAATGTACCAATCTCTTCCTGTGGGTATACTTAAAATCGCGCAGAAACCCACGATTAAAATTCCCAAGGTATCTACAGCTACCGCACGGTCTGCTGATGTCGGACCGCGCATCACCCTGAATAGACATAAGGCAAAACAGAGCATAAGGATAAAAAAGCAGCGCGATAAAAATGGCGACTGCCAGCTTAATAAAGACGGTATTGGATAAATAATAATAAATAATAATATTGCCGATATTACTGACAGGCCTAAAAACCATCGTAGATATTTAGATTTGGTCATCATCTCTTTTATTCAAAAATCTTCTTTAATACGTGTTCAAATTTCTCCACAATTAACTGCGTAGCCATGGCTTGGTCTTCGGTCTTAACATCAATCCAATGAATATAAAGAATGCCTTCTTCAGGCTTTATATCAACACAGAATGTCCCTGGCGTAAGGGTAATGGAATTGGCTAAAAAAGTAAGGCCGGTGTCGGATCTTAAGGTGGTCTTGACCTTAACAATGCCGGGGTTTATCGGAAGCTTGGGGTTTAAAACTCTCAACATCACATCGATATTTGCCTTTAAGCATTCCCAGAGAAACAGGGGGATATAATAACCAAACCACAAATACCTGCTGGCATGCATAAAATGATGCGCCCTGCGGATAAATATATCGCCGGTCAAAAAGGAAACCAGCCCGGCCACTAAAACACCAACCACAATATGCTGGATATCAGGCGGCCAAACTAAAAGCATCCAGATTATAAATCCGATAATAAACAGTGTGATGCGGCTTTTCATCCTTAGACTCGCCTTCGCCCGCTCAGGATGACCCTAAAGCGTAAATCCGAATGGTTCATTTTACGGCTGCCTCCAATACAACTGTGGCATAACCCGTGCCTCTCAATAGTGCGTTTACAGCATCGTTAATAAAGAATCTAAGAGAAGGCAGCAACAAAATACCTCCCAGGATACAAATAACCGCTAGACTTACCATGGAAAACTTCATTACCCAGGGCACCTCTTTTATGCTCTTATATTTTTCTTTAAGCTCACCCAAAAAGGCGAATTTCTGCACCTTCATAAAACTGGCCAGGGTTAATATTGAGCCGATTACAGCGGCCAGGGCATAACCCCAGCAACCTTTTTGAACGCAGGCAAAGATAATAATCAGTTTGCTGAAAAACCCGTTAAAAGGGGGAATCCCGGCAATAGCCATTGAGGCAATAAAATTGGTATTGGCGGTAACCGGCATCTTCTCTTTCAGGCCGGACATCTCTCTTAAATCCCGCGTGCCAGTGGCATAGTCTATAGCGCCGGAGTTTAAGAAAAGCAGGGACTTAAATATGGAATGGTTAAATAGATGGAATAACCCGCCGAATATTCCTAAGGGGGTGCCTAAACCGATGCCTAAAACTACATAGCCAATCTGGCTGATGGAGTGATACGCCAATAATCTTTTTAAATCCCACTGGGATAGCGCAAGGATTACCGCCACGATCATGGATAGCCCGCCTAAGAACATCAGGACGGACAGATAGGCTTGGGTCATGCCAATAACATTAAAGAAAATGCGTACCATGGCGTAAACACCCAGCGTTTTAATTAAAACACCGGAGAGCATTGCGGAGATGGAAGCCGGGGCAGAAGGATGCGCATCCGGAAGCCAGGCATGGAAGGGCACCAACGCTGCCTTTAAACCAAATCCCATCAAGAAAAGTACGGCGACAAAATGTATAAGCCAAGTGCTCGGCCTGGCACTTAATATCTGGGCCATATCCGCCATGTTCAAGGTTGAGGTATAACCATATAAAAATGCGATGCCGATAAATATAAAGCTAGAGGCTATGGAACCCATGATTGCATACTTAAAAGACGCCTCCAATTCCTCTGCCTCGGTACCAAAGGCCACAAGCGCATAGCTGGCAATTGAAGCGATCTCTAAAAATACAAAAATATTGAATAGGTCTCCGCTGACGATTAAACCGTTCATCCCGGTGAGCATCAGGAAAAATAAAGTAAAGAATTTCGTCCGGTCAGTGTATTTCTGCATATAATTAACACAGTAGGCGCTGACAAAAAAAGCCACCAGGTTTACCGTA
Source organism: uncultured Planctomycetales bacterium (assembly GCA_964358115.1). Classification (GTDB taxonomy): domain Bacteria; phylum Omnitrophota; class Gorgyraeia; order Gygaellales; family Profunditerraquicolaceae; genus CAYHNY01. The sequence continues at coordinate 4,930 of CAYHNY010000021.1, forward strand.
ACCAACATAAAAGCCGTAAGGCCGTCCAAAACCATAGAGATACCAAAGGGAGGAGCCCACCCGCCGATTTTATAGACTAATGTCATGCCATCAGAATGACGTAAAATACTCAGGCCATAAAAAGAAAAGGCCAAAAGCGCAAAACATGAAATAACGGCAAGGGCATTAATTATAGCGCGCTTTACAAATCTGCCGATAAGCGAGATAAAAAAGGCGCTAAACAGTGGGATAATTACAAACCAGGGAATGCTATTTACTCCGCGCATTTAGCCTTTTAGCCTCTTTATTTTGGTGATGTCGAACGTGCCGTATTTTTCATAAATCCTGATGGCGATAGAGATAACCAGGGCCGTCACCCCTAAGCCGATAACAATAGAAGTAAGCACTAATGCCTGGGGCAGGGGATCAACCATATCCAGGATATCCTGGCCCTGGGCGACGATAGGGGCCCGGCCGTGAAAACGATAACCCAATAAAACAAAGAATAAATTCATCGCATATTCAATTATACCTAATCCGATAATAATCTTTACCAGGTTACGCTTACGCAAAACTGCGTAAAGGCCGATGCAGAATAAAACCAAACAAAGCAAATATAGCGTCATTCTTCCTTCTTCGCTTTCTCTAATATGACCAATGCCAGAAATATGGCAAATAAGCCTACGCCTACCTTTAAGCTTATGGCTATGTTGCTCAAGGGTATAGTCCCGGCGCTGAATAGGCTAAAAGGCTTGCCTTTGCCAAGGATATTTAAGAAAAAAGAACCGCCGAGCAACCCGAGCAGGGCTATAGATAAAAACATCAGCGCCCCCAGGCTCTCTAAATTCGAAGCCATATCCTTGGGAAACTTTCTCACCGCAACATCCTTACCAAAAGCCAGCATCAGGTGCACAAAAGAAAGGGCGATGATGACTCCACCGGCAAAACCGCCTCCGGGAGACAGATGCCCGTGCAAAACGATATAAATGCCGAATAGCAATATCAAGCCCACAGTCAGGCGGGTAATCGTCTTAACTATTAAAGACATCCCGGCTTTAGAATTACCAGGCATCGCCTGCTTCATTCTATCTTCCTCCTGCCTGGCCTGCGCAGTATGGCCATGATCCCGATCACCGAGGTAAATAACACCGTGGCCTCGCCAAGGGTATCATAGGCACGGAAATCCAGAATTATCGCGCTGACTATGTTTACGGCTCCGGTTTTGCTCACCCCTTCGTCTAAATATCTCTTTGCCACTGACATCAGGGGATGGCCGAAGGCAGGCAGCTCTTTCAAGGCCAGATAGGCAAAGAAAAGAAATACGCCAATAAATGCCAATGTCGAAAGAGTATTAAAAACCCAGCGGCCTTCAATTACCAGAGGTAAATCTTTCTTAAGCGTAGCCCGGATCAGAATTATCAAGCAGAGAATTTCAACCACTAATTGGGTAATCGCCAAATCCGGGGCTTTTAAAATCAGGAATGCCAAACATAAAGCAAAGCCTACCGAGCCTACAGCAATAACGCTGGAGAGTAGGTCTTTAACTTCAACCGCGACCACCGCAGCAAAAATCATGAATAATAAAAGTAAGTGCAGTTCCATCTTACCTCAAGAGAAGAAAAAACAAGGCGATCATCCCTAACAGGGTCCAGACCAGGTAAGTCGGCAGAATGCCATTATGCAAATATTGAAAGAATCCGCCTATGCCAAAAACCAATCTTTTGCCCTGTTCATAAATATCAAAAAAACCGGCTTGCGCTTTATTGTAGATAATTTTCAGAATCCATATCTCTTTGACAGTATTGTAAAACTCCGTACCCGTAATCCGGGTTTCTTCTAAATCATAAGTCTCTCCGCCGATAAATGTCGTATCTTGGCGTATGACGGGCCTTAATTCTTTTAATTTAAATATCAAGAACCCTAATATCAAACCAACAATAACCAATAAAGTGGCTAACCCGGCATACCAGGTTCCGATAAAAGTTATGCTGCCAAGTAACGGGGCGATATAAAACCTTATCGGGATTTGCTGGGAAAATATGCCAAACTTAACACAGGTAAGCGCTAATATAACCACAGGCAGCCACATCTGCCAAGGCACATCGTTAACTTGCCTGATTGTCTGGTTGTGTGCCGGTTTACCCAAAAATGTCGCATGGAGCAATTTCATAAAACTGGCTAATGTCAAAGCCGAACCAAACATCGCCGCCAATAAACACAATCCAACCGCCAAATGGTGGCCGCCGGTGGTTAAACGTTCTATCAGCCCCTGATAAACCAGCCATTTGGAAACAAAACCGTTAAAAGGCGGCACCCCGGATATGGAAAGGCTGGCGATCAAACAACAAACATAGGTGATAGGCATTGCCTTGGCTAAACCTCCTAACTCGTCAAGCTCAGAGGTCTTGGTTTTATATTCAACATTGCCGGCGGTAAAGAACAGGCAGGATTTATATAGCGCATGATTTAACATATGAAGAATCCCGCCGGCGATACCGATGAGATTTCCGGTGCCGATTCCTAAAACCATATAACCCACCTGCGAAACTGCACAATAACCTAAGAGCCTCTTCATATTATGCTGCACCAGAGCCATCATTACCGCTGCCATTATGGTAAAAGCCCCTACCAGCATGAGCAACAAGTTCATCGTCTCATCCATTACAAATAAATTAAGGGAAATCCTGGCCAATAGATAAATCCCTAATAATTTATCCAGAGAGGCAAGTAAATATGCCACCACGGGTATGGGGGCGTTCTGGGCGCAATCCGGAATCCAGGAATGAAACGGCATAGCCCCGGCCTTGGCAAAAGCAGCGATGGCAATACACAGATAAGCAAGCGCAACTAACGGGTCATGAAAGGAATTCAAGGTAATTTTAATATTATCCATTTGAAAGGTGCCGGTGAGATAATAAATTATCCCTATCCCCAACAACATCAGCGCATCTGAGCCGCCCACAATAATAAAGGTTTTCTTGGCTACTGCCTCAGAGCCTGCCTGGCCCATATTGATAAGTAGATACAAAGTCATACCTAAAAATCCCCAGAATACTAAAAGCAGGATGAGATTATTAGCCAGCACAGCGCCTATAGAAGCAAGCGCCGTCAATATAATATAGGTATAATATTGGAGGAGTTGGGGCTTGCCCTGCATAAACTTTAAAGAATAAATTAAAGTTAAAATAGAGAACAAGCCTATAGCCAAGACTATAAAACCATTAAGCTGGTCCAATTTAAACCAGGGATAGGCAAAAAGATTATTCATTTATCTGCATTTCCTTTTTCAGCCTGGCGGTCTTATCCTGGGATAATTTAATTAAATCCCAGCCGCTCATAATTTTACGGTTATCCCGTTTATCCAACACAACCACCCTTTCTGTGCAGCAATAGCAAGGGTCAACCGCTGCTAAAGTAATCGTGGCATCAGAAATAGTTCCTCCTACTGCCGCAACTTTATCTGAAGCTACATTCATAAAGCTGGGGGCGCGGATCTTATGCCTTACCGGACGGTTAGTGCCGTCGCTTTTTATATAATGAATACATTCGCCGCGAGGGGCTTCTACCCTGCCTATCCCTTCTCCCGGAGGGATGTCTTTAACATCGGCATCAATTGCCCCCTTGGGCATCTTGTCCAGGCATTGACGGATGATGTGCACAGACTCATACATCTCCAGGATGCGGATCACGGTCTTGGCAAAAATGTCTCCGTCTTTTTCTACGATCACCTTCCAATTCAGGCGCTCATATACACCGTAAGGCTCGTCTCTCCTGACATCGATATCCACGCCTGAGGCCCGGGCAGTAGGGCCGACTACGCACCAATCAATTGCCTGCTCTTTAGTCAAAATGCCTACCTTCTTCAAGCGCGCCTGGATCACCGGATCATCCATAACCGCGCCTTTAAACATATCCAAGGCCGGCATTAGTTCATCCAGCGTCTTTTTTAAAATGGGTGCGTCTTCATCTTTGATATCCCGGCGCACCCCTCCGATTTTGAACATTCCATAGTTATTGCGATTACCGGTGATCATCTCGAACATATCTAAAACCGGTTCGCGGTATTTCCAGGCCCACATCCAAACGGTATTGTAGCCGATAAAATGCCCGGCTAATCCTAGCCAGAGAAGATGGCTGTGGATCCTCTGCAGTTCATCGATAACCGTGCGGATGTATAATGCCCTTTCCGGGACTATTTTAGCTTCTCCCCCTAAAATATCTTCAACAGCCAAAACATAAGCATACGGATGGCTGGAGGAACAGATTCCGCAGATGCGCTCGACCAGAAATGCCACCTGGTCAAAATGTTTGGATTCGGAAAGCTTTTCAATACCGCGATGGTTGTATCCGATAATAATATCAATATCAACCACCTTCTCCCCCTCTACATAAAGACGGAAAAATTCCGGCTCTTCCTGCAAGGGATGATACGGCCCTATGGGAACAATGACTTTATGGCTCATCTTTATGCCTCAGCGGATAGTTTCCCTCTGGCCAGTCTTCGGCCAAAAGCAATCGTTTTAAATTCGGATGCCCCTTAAAATTTATGCCCAATAACTCCCACATCTCCCGCTCAATCCATTCTGCGCCGGGAAAAATTGGAGTAATCGCATCTATCTGGGGATTATTTTTGTCCGTGATTAAAACCCGCACCGAATAAATTACGCCGGTTTTATCATCGCTAAAGTGGTAAAGAATCTCCAAGCCTAGATGGGTATCAACACCAGAGGCAGTGGAAAACCTTAAGCCTAATTCCTTAAAGAGAAATTGCGCAGTCTTAAAAATATCCTCTTGGGCTACCGAAAAATAAATTCTTCGGGGTGAACTCTCCTGCCAGGAGATAATCAGCTTACCTAATTTTTCTTTAATCTTGGTGGTTGCATTCATTATTTTCCGCCCCTTATTTTATTCACCAGCTTCACAATCCCAGAGATGATGGCCTCGGGCTTAGGTGGACAGCTCGGGATATACACATCAACCGGCAAGATTTTATCTAATGGCTCAAGGACATTATAGCTATCTTTAAACATATGTTGTGAACAGGCACAGATACCACAGGCTATTACCACGCAGGGCTTGGGGGCCTGCCCATATATTTTTTTTAAGATAGGTGCGGACTTCCTGTTCATTGCCCCGGTGACGATAATCGCATCCGCATGCCTGACGGAACCAACGAGCTGGATCCCGAAGCGCTCCACATCAAATCTGGGAGTAAAACAGTCGAGTATCTCAATATCACAATTATTGCAGGAGCCTACGCTGGCGTGGAAAACCCAGATTGATTTAGTTAGCGCTTTTAGCCGAAAATCCATTTTATAATCCTTTTACTGCCAAGATCAGGCTGAGTAACCCTAGAATAGTAACCGGCCCCCAAAAAAATCTTAAGGCCTGATCTATGCGCGCGCGGGGATTGGTGTTCTTGATCAATATGATTATCACCAGTATCATAATAAATTTTAGAAGTAAGAATAAAGGGCTTAAGTCTTTACCTAAGAAAAGTATAATCAAAAACAGCGAAGCCGCAGTAATTAAAACTGCCTTAGTCAGTTTAAATATCGCCAAAGGCAGGCCCGAATATTCAATCAGTGTACCGCCCATGAGCTCCTGCTCGGCTTCCGCAATATCAAATGGCGGAAAGCCCAATTTTGCCTGGGTGCAAAGAATAGCTACGATAAAAGCAATGCCCCCTGACAAAGAAAAAATGAACGAGCCGGAAGCAGCCTGCTGGTTTAAGATTTGGCCAAATTTAATTGCACCGTTTGATTTTATTATAATCGTTAGTATCGTAAAGATAAACGGCAATTCATAAGCTAGCAATAATTTCATTTCCCGTGATGCCCCGACCGAAGCTAAAGGATTTCCCGAAGCCGAGGCGCCAATTATCATGGCAATCGCAGGTATAGCCAAAATATAAACTACAACAATAAGGTCGCCGCTAAAACCTGCTCCGGAAAAAAAGAGCGCCCCTCCAAGGATAGCTGCCCCCAGGATTAAACCTAAGAGGCCTATAAATGGAGACAACAAAAACGTTAGCTTGGCATTTTGCGGCATAATCGTTTCTTTGCCTAATAACTTAATTACGTCGGTGAAATTCTGATGCCAGGGCGGACCCACGCGCCATTGAATGCGGGCGCTGACCTTGCGGTCAACCCAACAGGCGAGTAATCCTACGCAGGCTGAAAACAAAAAACCCGGAAATACAAGGTACTGGAAAAGAATTTTCATCGTTTTTTTCCTGAAATAACTTCCCTGCTCCACCTTTGAGAATGCACAGCCAGGTGCTCGCCAACAAAATAAACATTTGATTCTATACTCTCGGTTACCTCTTTAATATCTATAGCCTTCTCTGGACAGCTGGCGATACATTTGGGAAGTTTCCCTGATAACCCTAAGCAATAGTCGCATTTAGAATCAAGGTAGGGGATAAAATCAGTGAAAATCACCCCAAAAGGACAGGCCAGGGTACAGCTTTTACAACTGGTACAGCGCATCTTGTAGCGCTTGAGGTGGCCATCCGCAGCCCTCTCAAGGGCATTATGATAGCAGGAATTTACGCACGGGGCTTCTTCGCAGTGGCGACAGATAGTCGCGAAAGTAGCGTATTCGCGCAGGTTGCTTACGCCGTTATTCTGGGGATGATAAAAATAATCGCAGACGGCCTTGCAATCCTGACATTTGTCACAAATATCTAAATCAATAAATAAACGCTGCATAAAAAACTACTCCCAAATCTCCGGTATATCTTTTATCTGTTCGTAAGTAAATACCGGTCCGTCTTTACAGGTATAGTATCTGCCCAGACGGCAATGTCCGCATTTACCCAGGCCACAGGACATATTTTTCTCCATAGACAGATAAATATCCGCTGGAGCGAAACCCAAATCTAAAAGCTTCAAGTTCACAAATTTCATCATAATCGGCGGTCCGCAGACTATCGCCTTGGCATTTTTTAAATCTACGGGCAAATCCTTTAATATGGTCGTAACCAGGCCTACGTGGCCATTCCAGCCAGGCTCTCCCACATCTACCGTAATCCTGACTTCAACTTTTCTGATTTTTGACCACTGCGGTATTGCCTCTTTATATATGATATCACCGGGAGTACGCGCGCCATAGCAAAGTACCACCTTGTTATATTTATCAATATCGGCGAAAAGGCTAAATAACAAAGAACGCAGCGGTGCTAACCCTACTCCTCCGCCTACGATTAAAATGTCTCTTCCGGCAAATTGCTCTAAAGGATATCCTTTGCCATAAGGGCCGCGGATACCTACCGCAGTATTTTTGGCAGCGTTATGCACCCTCTGGGTAACCTTGCCCACGTTCATAATGGTCACATCGATTTTTTCTTTCACATTCGGATCAGAGGAAGGCGTAAACGGCGCTTCTCCGATGCCGGGAAGTGTTAATTCAATGAACTGGCCGGTCCGGAAAGAAAACTCTTCTTTTGGCCTGATTACAAACGTCTTAATATTCTGGGTCTCCGTGATTATATCTTCGATTGCCGCCTCAATGGGAGAGTAGATATTTTTCATCATGCTTTAATCTCAATCTTTTTAGCTAAATCTTTAAGCACCTCTCGTAAATCAATCTTTCCCGGGCAGGCTTCAATACACCTGCCGCAGCCGCAACAGGCGGGTATCCCTAAATTATCCACGAAAAAATCAAATTTCTTGGTAAACCTGAAGCGCAGCCTTTGCGTCCTGATCTTTAAAGGATTGGCTCCGCCGGCAACCCGGGCATAATTGACATACTGGCAGGAATCCCAGGCCCTAAGCTTGGAATTTTGCTGGCCCTCTTTTTCATCCGCCAGCAGAAAACAATGGCAGGTGTCACAAATAAAATTACAGCCTCCGCATTCAACGCAAGTGAGCATAAACTGCTGCCAGGTATCTAGATGATAGCCTTGGCGCATCAATTTTTGGACACTGTCTTTTGCCACCAGATTTTGCGGCAGAAGGTGTTTCTTAAGGCGGTTAACCAGGTTTTCTCTTTTCTGCTTGCGCGCCGATATCTGCGCGTCTTTAGCCGGAGTAAAATACTCCTTATATCGCTCAATCAAATCCCGGCCCTTTTCCGAGCCCACTTCGACAAGATATCCTTCGTTTAACGGCGAAAGGTTCAAATCAAAACCTTCGAAAGGATAGGGCAGGACATCCCAGGCCAAACAATGGCAGACAGACTTAAAATCGTTGCAATCACCGGAGATAAAAATGGTGTTTTCTCTTCTTAAGCTATATGCGGCATCAACCTCCACCCCCTCTAAAAAGACAAAATCCTGTATTTTATGCCCGTAGAGGTCGCAGTTTTTGATACCGAAGATGACTGTTTTCTCCTCTTGTTTAGGGGCCGCATCAGGCCTGAAATACCCGGCAACTTTTTCCGCAAACTGCGTAAAAAAAGCCTTCAGAGGCTCAATAACCCTGTAGGGGTTAAAAACAAGCGGCGCATCATCGGCTAACCTTATATAGGTATATTCCGCCTCTTTGCCGGATTCGGCTAATTTTACCGCCGGGACGAATACCCGAAAGTCTGCTTTAAGGCGGCTGACAAATTCATTGAGCTTATGCGACTGGCTATAATATACGTTATGCATAGTTAATCTAAAGGGGAACAGCTAAATGGAGGGTCTTGACTTTGTGAAAATCATCACAAATAAGCCCTAAAAAATTGAGCCCCCAGGACTAAAGTCCGAGGTTCTCCTAGGCGAAATACTTGAGCGGGCATTGTCCATCCCTGCCTGCCGGCAGGCTTGCCTTAAAGGGCGCTAGTTTAAAGCCCGCGAAAGTAAAAAAATTGTCCCATTAAAATACTATACTTGAAGCCCCTTGTCAAGCAAAATTCAGACAAAT
>CAYHNY010000022.1:0-13530 GCA_964358115.1 uncultured Planctomycetales bacterium
CCAGGTCACCGCTGATTATTGCCACATAACCGGGGATAATCAACTTCTTATGCGCCACGATATCACAGAGATTAAACTTGCTTAAAGACTGGGCGATCTTGGCGGCCGTAAATTTCTCCGCTGCCCAGGCAGTCAAGACCGACATCCCCTCTGTATCTACACTGATAATGTGCGCGCCTATTTTGCTGGCCTCAACTTCACTCAATACCGTATAATAGCTAAGAGAAAAATTGGTAGTGACTAAAACCGGTGACTCTGAGCCAGCCTTGCCGATAGCGTAAACTTTAGGCTCTATTTGTAATGGTTTTTGCGGGTCGGTGTAGATGTTCTGCCTTAGAGTTAAAAGCGAAAGCGCGGCCCAAGATTCCGTTCCCTTGATCAAAACAATACCGGCGTATTTGGAGATATACGTAGCTGCCTCAACAGCCTCTGCGTAAGGGTCAGTGTTATCTACTATCACTAAGAACGGGTAACCTAAGCTGCGGTTGGATTTTTTCAGCGCCTGACGGCGGGCCTGGGTTAAATCCCAGATTTTATCCGAGATTGATTTTCTGCCGGTATCTAAAAATAAATCCTGAATGCCTTTTTCTGCCAATCTCGCAGTCAAATCAGAGAGCCCTTCTAAATCTGCGGCCGAAACCACCAGAGGAACTTTAAACTCCTGGGCTAATTTTGAAACTTCTTCGATATTTTCTTTTGTGACATGATAGACAAGCGGATTCCTTTCCCTGCAGATCTCCAGCGCATCCCTTAAAGAATCCAGATCATCGCTAATCAAGACAAGTGCTAATTTGGTATTATCCATTATAAGCTTTAGAGACTTTAAGAAGGCGTCTTTGCCGGAAGACTGTTTTAGGGCAATCAGGTTTACATTTAATTCCTGGCCGATGCGCTCAAGTTTTAAATGATTGATTTGTTTCAGCTTTTCTTTTATTGCCTCAAGAGATAGGCTGTCTTCGACTATAAACCCTAAGCCGCAAGGATGATGGAATTTTTCTTCATGCCTAAAAAGCACGGTCTCATTGCCTGCCTCAAACTTACCCTCGCTGGCACCTACGGCAACCAGCCTTATCGGCGGAAGGCTGGAGGCCTCCAGCGTCACTTTGGCCTGCGCGCTTAAGTGGGGGCATTTTTCTACTTTGGCTGCCTTTTTTGCCAGCTGCATAGCAAAGGCAAGACAGGTGGCAAACCCGCATTCGCGGCAGTTAGTCTTAGGTAATAATTTGTAAATATCCAGACCTGAAAGTGCCATGGTAGCTCCTGTTCAACTAGGTGCCGGGCGTAAGATTAAAAACTTCGCAATAACCGGCCCTATATAACTTTTTTGCCAATAATTCAGAATCCTTGTGAGTCTTTACCTCTTCTAACTTTTTAATAATATTTTCTTTTAATCCCAGGATAAGCTTTTTATGATTAAGCCTATTGCTAAACATTATCTTAATCGCTGAGGCTTTTAATTTACGGATATTGCCCTTACCGTAGGTTGCGCCGGTTGAAAGTTGCAATCCGTCTATCAGGCAAGACTTTGGTTTCTTATTCGCTCCCCAAATTTTAACATCTAAGCCAAAATATTTATTGGCATTCAGCTTCTTAAGGGCAATTTCTCCCGCTAAAATTCCTAAAACCAGATACGGCCCTAAATGCCCGTGAAACCCTATTCCCTGTTTTAATGTAATCCGCTTGCCCATATACCTAACACCTATAACCTAATCCCTATTATCTATTAATGAGACTGGCTAAATATCCTGCACCGAAACCATTGTCAATATTCACCACGGCTATCCCCGGTGAACAGCTGTTGAGCATGGTCAATAATGCCGCTAACCCCTGGAAGTTTGCTCCATAGCCACAGCTGGTAGGCACAGCAACCACCGGACAACTCACCAACCCGCTTACCAGGCTTGCCAATGCGCCTTCCATCCCGGCTACTACGACGATAACACTAGCTTTTCTTATTTTTTCCATATTATCCATCAGCCGGTGCACCCCGGCGACACCTACGTCATAAAACTTCAAGGTGCGGTTTCCCATTACCTCTAAAGTAACTACTGCCTCTTCAGCTACAGGCATATCTGCCGTGCCAGCAGAAACCACCGCCACCAGCCCTTTTTTCTTTGTTTTGTTTTTCTGGCTAAAATAACCTATTCTAGCTAAAGAATTATAGCGTAACCCTGATATGGATTTTTTAAGATAAGCAAAGGTAGGCTGATCTAATTTTGTCAGTAAAATATCCTGTTTATTCTTTAAGAATTCCCCGCAGATAGTTTTAAGCTGGTGTTGACTCTTGCCTTGACAGTAGATAGCTTCTGAGAAACCTCGGCGCATCTTTCTGTCGATGTCTATCTTGGCAAAGCCCAGATCGCAAAAACCTTTTTCTTGAACCATAAATATCTTTAATATCCCCGGAATATAACCACTAGCAATAAGAATATGATTAAAATTGCCAATATGTAAAAATCATTAAAATAAAAAAAATCGCTGATACGTTCCCCTAAAGGATACCTGGATAATACTTGGGCATTTTTAGGGGCATGCGCGGATGACTTGCGGAATTCATCTATCTGCTGCCGCTTAAACCTTAAGTAAACCCCGCCGATTTTATAGGCAGGGATCTTGCCGCTTTCGGATAAATCAATGACCTCTTTTTCCGAGATCCCCAGAATAATAGAAACGTCACGTATGGTTAAAAGTTTTTCTTCTGACATAGTTATTTCCCGATTTTATCCGCCGCTACCCAGGAGTCTATGGCCTTTCTTTCGAACTTCCATTGCTCGCCATCTTTTACCGCGGGAACCTTGCCTGTGTTTGCCCAATCCAGTATTGACTTAAAATCTACTTCCAGATAGCGGGCAAGCTCTTCGGTGTTCATAAAATCATGCAGCATGGAACATCTGCCTTCCAGTATCGCCCCCTCGGCGATATTTAACCTTGCCGGATAGATATCTCCTTCCATAATGGCCGTAGGCAAAAGGGTCAGGCGTTCGCGGGCGGTAATTGTTCCTTTGACCCTGCCGCCGATGACGATATTGTCGCCGTTAATATCGGCAGCTAATACTGCGGTCGAGCCAATGGTTAAGTTTCCGCGGGTGTCTAAATTTCCTTCGAACTTGCCGTTTATGCGCAAGTTCACCGGGTCTTTAAAGCTTAAAGTCCCCTGCATCGCCGCATCTACATCCAGAACCTTTTCCTCTGTCTTCTTTTTAAATGCCATTTATACTGCCCCCCCTCTTTTTGTCTTCTTTCCCCAGAATCATATCCTCCAGATACCTTAGGAATATCAGGGCAACTAAAGCTAAAACCGTGGTATAAACACCGGCGCTATAAAAGCCGCAGCCCATAGCCAAACCTATGCCTGCCACTACCCAAAGGCTGGCCGCGGTAGTTAAGCCTTTTATACCTTCGCGTTCGCGGATGATCGTGCCTGCGCCTAAAAAACCTATCCCGGTAATCACCCCTGCGGCAATCCGGGTGGGGTCAACATTAACTTCATTTTTATATATATCAAAAACATACAGTGATGTCAACATGATAAGACATGAGCCTAGCGCCACCAGAATGTGCGTGCGCAAACCTGCGCTGCGGCGATGTATCTGCCGCTCAAGGCCGATCAGCCCGCTGAGTACCAAAGTCAAAGATAAGCGTATTAAAATTTGCGTATCGGTAAGCATGCCTATACTGCCTCCTCTCTATTTAATCTAACTCGGCGCTTAAACTTAAGCTTGATATCCGGCCTTTGCGAAAAAGCCTGTAACCTAACCCCGCCACCATTGCGGCGTTGTCCATGCAAAATTCTTTTTCCGGAAAATAAACATCCAGCCCGGCCTCTTTGGCCTTCCGGGATAATCTTTCTCTTAACCGGCCGTTGGCAGCAACTCCGCCTCCGATTACCAGGCGGTTTACTTTCTTGTGCCTGCAGGCCAGAAACGATTTTTTGATTAAGGTATCAACAACTGCTTCCTGGAAAGAAAAAGCAAGATTATTTATCAGGCGATTATCATTTTCTAATGGGTGTTTTTTGACATAGTAAAACACCGCTGTCTTTATCCCGCTGAAACTGAAATCCAGCGGTTTATCGGTATCCGAGCAATTAAATTTTATCTGCGCGGCAGTCGCTTTTCTGGATAAATTTTCTATTAGCGGGCCCCCGGGATAACCTAAGCCTAAAATCTTGGCTACTTTATCAAAGGCCTCTCCCGCGGCGTCATCATTGGTTGAGCCTAAAAGGCTTATTTTATCGAAATCGCGGACAAAATACAAGCTTGTATGTCCGCCGGATACAACCAAAGAAACAAAGGGTAGCGGTATTTTCCTCCCCTTTAATAAACCAGCATAGATATGGCTGTGTAAATGATCGATTCCTAATAAAGGAACATCCAGGCCTAAGCTTAACGATTTCGCAAACGATATTCCTACCAATAAAGATCCTAACAAGCCCGGCCCGGAAGTTACGCTGATCAGCTTTAGGTCCTTTAACTTAATCTGCGCGCTATTGAGCGCTTGATCACAAACTTGGGTTATTGTTTCAAGCTGCATGCGCGAGGCTATCTCAGGGATAACCCCGCCGTATTTGCGATGCAAGGCAAGGCTTGAACTAACCACATTAGAAATAACCCTAGAGCCATCTTTAACTATTGCCGCAGAGGTTTCATCGCAGGATGTCTCTATCCCTAGCACATACATTTTATTTTACTAAATCCGAAACAAAAACAAACCTGTATCCTTCTTTTTCCAATTCCGGCATGGCTTCCTTTAGGGCCTCCAGAGTAACCTTGCGGTCATGCCCTATTCCGATGGCCTGTCCTAAAGTCGCGGCTTTTAGTTTTAATTCATAAAGCCGCGCCTTTATATAATTTATATCCGGCTGGTTATCAATAAAGACATCCCTTTTGGCAAAACCAATCTGCATTTTCTGCGCCAAGTCCTGGCATACCGAATCCCCGGAGACAAAGCTATCCAGAAAATACATCCCTTTTTTCTTTAACTCTTTAAAAATAATGTTCATTGTTTTTACATCCGCGGTATCTTTTGACCCCATGTGGTTAGAAATACCCCTCAAGCTCCCCAGGCTAGATAAATCCTTTTTTATGATACCCCGGATCGTGGCTTCATCCATAGAAACCAGGATGGTGTTTTTTTCCAGGTTATTTTTATTGCGTGGCTCCATGGGCAGATGCAAAATCACTTCTTTGCCTTTAGCCTGGGCCTGCCGGACAATAACCCGGGAATAAGGTAAATTTGGCAGCACCGAAAGGGTCAAAGGGTAGCGTATCTGCTCGAGCAACTTTAGATTGTGCGTATTATATCCCCAGTCATCAAGCACTATAGCAATCTTGCCTTTTATAGGCGCAGGTTTAGTTATTTTGTGGACAGGGGCTTGCCAGAAGAAAAACAGCATTGTTTCAATGATGAGGCAAAGGGATAATAAAACAACTGTTATTTTATATATCTTAAGTTTTTCCACTCTGCCCTTTATAGATCCTCAACGCTTTAAGTATATCTACCGCGCGCATAAGCTGATTATCGGTTTTATAGTCGTTTTGCGTATCTGCATCTTTTAGCTTATCTTTATTCTCTATCTGGCCTAAAAGCTCTTTATTTTTATCCGCCGGGGATTCCTCTTTTTTATCCGCCAGCTCGATCTTGCCTTCTTCCACCGTGATATCCGGGATAACGCCCTTACCGTGGATTTCTTTTCCCAGGGGAGTAAAATATTTGCTGGTGGTAAGCCTCAGGGCCGAGCCGTCGCTTAAAGGAATGACTGTCTGCACTGAGCCCTTGCCGAATGACTTAACACCCACGATTATCGCTCGCTTGTAATCCTGAAGGCAACCTGCCACTATTTCGCTGCCGGATGCCGAGCCTTCGTTAATTAAAACCACAAGCGGAGAATCCAAGATAGGGTCGTTTGAGGCTGAGTTAAACTTTAAATTCTGCGATTGCCTGCGGCCTTGAGTAAAAACTATAAGCTTGCCTTTTTCGATAAATTGTCCTGTTACCCTTACCGCCACATCCAGAAGCCCGCCGGGATTATTGCGCAGGTCAAGGATAAAAGCATTCGCGCCCTGTTTTTTAAGATTTCCCAGTGCCGCTTTGATATCCTGCGGGGTATTTTCCCTGAATTCAACCAGCCGGATATAACCGATGCCCTCTTCTAAGATTTTGGCTGCTTTTATATCCTTAATCTTGATGATGTCGCGAACTATCTTAAACTCCAATATTTTTTTCTCCGATTCTCTCAAAATAGTCAAAGTAACCGTTTCGCCGGGCTTGCCGCGCATGCGCTTTACTGCTTCAGTCAAAGTCATATCGCGAGTCAACTCGTCATTGATTTTTACAATGCGGTCATTAGATTTTATGCCTATTTTCCAGGCCGGGGTGTCTTCAATAGGCGTAATCACGGTAAGCAGGCTGTCTTTTATGGTAATTTCAATGCCTAAGCCGCCGAATTTTCCTTCGGTATCTACCTTAAGCTCATTATAGGTATCCGGATCCATGAATTGGCTGTGCGAGTCAAGCGCTGAAAGCATGCCTTTTAAAGCGCCGTAAATTAAATCTTTAGGTAAAGGCTCGGTCACATAATCCGTCTGAATGATAGCTAACGCATCGGAAAAAAGCTCGACCTGGCGGTATAAATCATCTTTTTTCTTCTGGGTCTGCGCGGATATGCCTATTGAGTTGAGCGCGAATATGGCTAAAAATAAAATAACGGCAATAACAAAATTCTTACGCATGGTTCAACCTCCGCTTAAGTATCTCCTGGAGCATCTTGGGATTAGCCTTACCTTGAGTTTTTTTCATTGCCTGGCCCACTAAAAACATAATCGCGTTGGCTTTACCGGACTTGTAATCCTGGACTGACCTGGGATTTTCCTGTATCGCTGTCTCTATGGCAGCATCGAGCGCATCGGTATCCGAAACCTGAAACAAATTTTTCTCTTGAATTATCCGAGAGGCCGCTACACCGGTTGCGATTGATTCGCTAAGCACTTCTTTCGCTTTAAGGTTTGAGACCTTTCCTTCCTCTACGTATGTTATCAGGGTAATTAACTCCTCGCCGCCGCCCGGGATATTAACCGATGAAATGCTTAAGTTGCTGCTGGATGCAATTGCCGTCAAGGGGCCAATAATCCAGTTAACAATCGGCTTTTTATTGGAGCCGGGATATTTTTTGATTAGGTGCTCCTTAAAATCTGCTTCTTTTCTACCAGGCACAAGGATCTTAGCATCCGATTCAAGCAATAGGTATTCCTTCATAAAACGCCGCATTTTTTCCTGAGGAAGTTCAGGGATGTCTTTACGGATAGTTTCAATTTTATCTTTGCTGATGATAAACGGCGGTAAATCCGGATCGGGAAAATAGCGGTAATCCTTGGCTTCCTCCTTGGTGCGCATAATGAAGGTCTTTGATTCCTTGGGATCCCAAAGCCGGGTCTCTTGCACGATTTTTTCACCGGATTTAACCCGCTCTGTCTGACGCTTTATTTCATAAGCTAAGGCGTCTTTTACTCCTTTAAAAGAATTCATATTTTTAAGTTCGGTTTTGGTCCCCAATCCTAAGCTTGTCCTTGGCCGTATCGAAATATTGGCATCGCAGCGCAGCGAGCCTTTTTCCATATCGCAGTCCGAGACTTCCAGATACTCAATTATGCTCTTTAAATTAGTCAAATACTCGTATGCCTCTAATGGTGAATTTATATCCGGCTCAGTGACTATTTCTAATAAAGGAATGCCGGCGCGGTTAAAATCCACCAAACTTAGGTCCTGCTCATGGATTAATTTGCCCGCGTCTTCCTCAAGGTGCGCGCGTTTGATGCGGATGCGCTTAAGGCTATCGCCTGATTGTATATCTAAGAAACCATCTTTGGATATAGGCAGGTCATACTGCGAAATTTGATAATTTTTCGGCAAATCCGGGTAATAATAATGTTTGCGGTCAAATTTTGTATATTCCTGCACCTGGCAATTCAAGGCCAGCCCTACCTTAATCGCATAATCCAGGGCCACTCTATTGAGCACCGGCAGAGAGCCCGGAAAACCTAAGCAAACCGGGCAGGCCTGAGAATTAGGCTGCTGTCCAAATTCAGTAGGGCATCCGCAAAAAGCTTTAGTGCGGGTTTTTAAATGTATGTGCACCTCTAATCCGATAACCGCTTCGTATTCCATGGTTAAATTTTAGGTTTTTTTAAATGCCAGGGCGTATTTTGTTCATAGGAATAGGCTGCTCTAAAAAGCATCTCTTCGGCAAACGGTTTTGCCATAATCTGCAATCCCACAGGCAAGCCTTTCTTAGTAAAACCGCAAGGTATGGATATCGCGGGAATTCCGGCTAAATTTACGGATATGGTATAAATATCGGATAGATACATCTTTAAAGGGTCATTGCATTTTTCCCCGATCTTAAATGCCGGTGTGGGCGAAGTAGGGGTGACAATGCAGTCAAAGTTTTGAAAAACCCGGTCAAAATCTTGCTTTATTAAAGTCCTGACTTTAAGGGCCTTTAAATAATAGGCGTCATAATAACCGTGCGATAATGCGAACGTGCCCAGGATCACCCTTCTTTTGGCTTCTTGGCCAAAACCCGCGTCCCTGGTTTTGCTATACATATCAATGATGTTTTTCTCCTTGATCCTTAAGCCATACTGCACGCCGTCAAACCTGGCTAAATTGGAGCTGGCTTCAGCCGTAGCAATAATATAGTAAACCGGCACTGCATATTCTGTATGCGGCAGCGAGATGTCTTGAGCACTTGCCCCCAGCGCCTTTAGCTTTGCTATCGCCTCTTCTACTATATTTTTTACTTCCGGGTCTATGCCTTCAACAAAATATTCTTTGGGTATGCCTATTTTGATGCCTTTTACGTCATTAACCAGAGATTTAGTATAATCCGCAACCGGCATATCCGCGGAAGTAGAATCGCTGGAGTCATAGCCGGAAATAACATTCATCAATAAAGCTGCATCCCGCACATCTTTAGTTATCGGGCCAATTTGATCAAGGCTAGAGGCGAACGCGATTAATCCATAGCGTGAAACTCTCCCGTAGGTAGGCTTTAATCCTACTACGCCGCAAAAAGCCGCAGGCTGCCTGATCGAGCCTCCGGTATCTGAGCCCAGGGCCCAAATTGCTTCGTCAGCAGCCACGCAGGCTGCCGAGCCTCCGGATGAGCCTCCGGGAACACATTCCAGATCCCAGGGATTATGCGTCGGGCCAAAGCAGGAATTTTCCGTGGAGGAGCCAAAGGCAAATTCATCCATGTTTGTTTTGGCGGTAAATATCTTGAGGCCCGCGGTCTTAAGCTTGCGGATAACTGTAGCATCATAGGGAGGTTTAAAACCAGACAAGATCTTTGAACAACACTCAGTATTAATTCCAGAGGTGCAGATATTATCTTTAATCGCGATGGGAATGCCTTTTAACTGCGATTGAGTATTTATTGTTTCGGCATGATAATCTAATGAGTCAGACAACCTGACATAAGCCCTGACTTTTGCATCCAGCGCATTGACTCTTTGAGCAAGCGCAGCGGAAATATCTTCTGAGGCAACTTGGTTAGTTTGAATTTTCTGGATTAATTCGTATGCGGTTAATTTCGCAAGTTCCATTTTTTGTCTATTCGATTATTTTAGGCACGCCAAAGAAATCCTGCCGCTTCAAAGGCGCATTTTCCAATGCCTTACCTGAAGCTAAAGACCCCATGGGCTTATCTTCCCTGAGCACATTATTAATAGGCAGAATATGGCTTGTAGGATTAATATTTTGCACATCCAGCTTATTTAATTTATCGATAAATGAGATGATTCCCTTGAGCTGCCCGGAAAGCGTCGCTAATTCATCGGGGTTTAAATATATGCGCGCAAGGTGCGCCACCTGCTTTATGGTATCTTTGCTTAGCTCCATATTTTGCCCTTTCACAATTACTGAAGTTTCGATATTTAATAGATACACTTCTTCCATCGGAAGATTAGTGTCTATTATTTTGCGAAACTTCAGTAACTTTTGATAATATCATTCTTTGGCCAAAAAGTCAAAGACTATCCTCCCCTTAAGATTTACCCCAAATAACACTCGATAAAACAAAAAAACAACCTGCGGCTGGCCTGTCCTAAAAAGTAGTAGACAAAATTAGGAAAATATGTAGAATATCACTAATAATTCTTTTATCGGGAGCCTTAAAAAATGAGCGTGTGCGTCAAAGAAAAAAAAGCAAAATATTACCTGGATCCCAGCGGAGAATTTGTTATTGAGAATTATAACTTCTCCAAGCCCTTTGCGAATTTTTTTACCGGCATTGCCGGAAAATACGGCATACCGATGTGGGTCTTTTATGTAAACCGCGGGCAGGCAATAGCCAGCTTCGGCATAAAAGACAAGGACCATTGTATGGTTGAGTTCTTCCCGGCAAACAAAGCCTGGCAGTTGACTCCCCTGCAGGGTTTTCGCACTTTCTTGAAAATCCAAAACGCAAAAAATCCCTCTTTTTACGAGCCATTCCATAACGGTTTTGCTAACCGCGGGCAAGAGTTAATTAACAGCCTGTCAATCGGTCCTTCCGATTTAAAAATCAAAGAGCAGAATTTATCTATGGGGCTTGAGACCACGGTAGAATATTTCACTATACCCAACGACTCCTATGCAGCGCTGGCAAGAACGGTTACGATTAAAAATACCGCTAAATCTGCTAAAAAAATCCAGATACTCGATGGCTTACCTCAAATCATACCTTACGGCACAAGCAACTTATTCTTAAAAAAACTCGGCCGCACTATCGAGGCCTGGATGGATATTAAAAACTTGAGCCGGGGCGTTCCTTTTTATAAATTGGATGTCGACCCTACTGACCGGCCTGAGGTTTTACACATCAAAGAAGGTAATTTTTTCCTCGGTTTTAGCCATACCAACGGCAAGGCTCAAATCCACAAACCCATAGTCGACCCTCAAGCCATCTTTGGCCCGGTTACGGACTTTTCCTGCCCGCATGAATTCTTAATACAGAAGAACTTCCGTTATCCTAAAGAGCAGCTGGCCAAAAACAAGACTCCCTGCGGCTTCCTACTTTTAGATACGCAGCTATCTTCCAATAAACAAATTACCTTCCACTGCCTCATCGGCTATATGCGCAGCCTTGAAATGCTAAACTCCTCCATATCGCGCATCACCAAGCCGGGATATCTAGCCGGCAAACAGAAAGAAAATCAGAAAATCATTGCTGACTTGCAAGAAGACATCGCAACCAAGAGCAGCTGCCCGGAATTTGACCTTTATGCCAGGCAGACCTACTTAGATAATATCATGCGCGGCGGCTACCCGGTTATCCTGAAATCAAAATCCCATAATTCGGTTTTTTACCTTTATTCACGCAAGCACGGAGACCTGGAAAGAGATTATAACAAATTCCAGATCCAGCCGACTTACTTTTCTCAAGGCAACGGAAATTACCGGGATGTCAACCAAAACCGCCGTTGCGATATCTGGTTCAACCCCCAGATCAAAGACGAAAATATTATCACGTTTTTCAATCTCCTGCAGGCCGACGGATTCAATCCGCTGGTAGTAAAAGGCTTAAGTTTTCAGCTTAACGACCCCGAACTTATACGCGCCGAAATCGAAAAGATGCTGCCTAAAGAAGAGGCTTGCCGGCTGATCGCGTTTTTATCCAAACCTTTTACCCCCGGTGAACTGTTGCTTTTTATAGAAGATACCGGGATTAAGCTGAATAAATCTTATGATGAATTTTTAAGCCAGATCATCTCTAAAGCCAGGCCCAATTACGAGGCCGAGCACGCGGAAGGTTTCTGGACTGACCACTGGACTTATAATCTGGATTTGTTGGAAAGCTATATAAGGCTTTATCCGGAGAATCTAAAGGAACTATTTTTCGAAAAAAAGGTATTTACTTTCTTTGATAATGCCGAAGTAGTCAGGCCACGCCAGGAAAAATATGTCTTAAGGGAAGGATTAATAAAACAGCTGCACTCGGTAGCAACGGATTCGGCAAAAAAGGAAATGATCAAAAAAAGGACTATCCATCCGCATACTGTCAGGGCCGGTTACGGCAACGGCGAAATTTACCACACCACCCTGATCAATAAACTGCTCTGCCTCTTCGCAAATAAACTAAGCTCGCTCGATCCTTTTGGCGTAGGTATTGAAATGGAAGCGGATAAGCCAAATTGGTTTGATGCCTTAAACGGCCTGCCTGCCCTATTCGGCTCTTCGGTATGTGAGACCTTTGAATTGAAGCGTTTGGCTTTAATGATAAAAGCGGCTTTGGAGCGAGGGGGAAAAATAGAAAAAATTTATGTTACCGATGAAATAAAACAGTTCTTGAGCGAGCTTGACGGTTTGATCCGGAAATATTTCAAAAGCGACTCTGAAAATAAGGACTTTGACTGCTGGGATAGAAGTTATACGCTCAGAGAAGAATACCGCTCAAGGGTGAGATTCGGCTTTGACGGCAAAGAAAGCGAGATTTCTACTGCCGAATTAACCGCCATTTTAAATAACGCGATCGTAAAAATTGATCTGGGAATTGATAAGGCCTTTAATAAGAAAAGGCAAGTCTTTACTGCCTATTTTATAAATGAGGTGGCGGAATATGAGGCCATCAAAGAACATTATGTTAAACCTACTAAGTTCCGGCAAAAGAAGCTGCCGCCTTTCCTTGAATCACAGATGCACGCCCTGCGCATAACTTCTGACGTAAAACAAGCAAGACTGCTTTATGCCGGCACAAGAAACAGCCCGCTGTATGACAAAAAACTAAAAATGTACAAAGTCACGTCATCTCTTAAAGGCATGCCTGAAGAAATCGGCCGCTGCCGGGTATTTACTCCCGGATGGCTTGAGCACGAATCAATATGGCTGCATATGGAATACAAATACCTGCTGGAACTTTTGCATAGCGGCCTTTACGAAGAATTCTATGCGGATTTTAAAAACGCCCTTATCCCCTTTCAGCCGCCTGAAAGATATGGGCGTAACATCTTAGAAAACTCATCATTCTTGGTTTCCAGCGCATTCCCGGACAAGAGGCTCCATGGCAACGGTTTTGTCGCCCGGCTCTCCGGGTCCACGGCTGAATTCTTGAATATCTGGCTGGTAATGAATGTGGGCAGAAATCCCTTTATAATCGAAGACGGTGAGTTAATTTTAAAATTTTCCCCGATTCTGGCGGGTTGGTTATTCAGTAAAAAAGAAAAAACCTATAGCTTTAATTTCCTGGGAAAAATCCGGATAACCTATCACAATCCAAAGAGAGAAAATACTTTTGGTAAAAACGCAGTGAAACCTAACAGGATAGTTTTTAAGGATCGTGACGAAAAACCCGTAGAGATCATCTCCGACACTATCCCCCACCCCTATGCGCAAGCAATACGCGCACTTGAAATCAAACAAATCGATATATATTTAGAGTAATCTCTCCTCATTTAAATAATCAAACGATTATCCCGACAGCAAAACGCTGCGAAAATTAGAACGTCCGACGATAAAAGATGCGGATAAGGTGCTGGGTATCTAAAGCGGAGAGTG
>CAYHNY010000023.1:0-12831 GCA_964358115.1 uncultured Planctomycetales bacterium
GATTTAGCCCGCTTTAAATCCTGCCTTAGATCATTTCGTTAAACAATAAAGATGTTGACGATAACCTTGCTTTATGTTATCGTAAATCCTAAATTTTAAAATGGAGCCCCTAGGATTAAAATCAGGGGTTCACCGAGGCGGAATACTTGAGCGGCCATTGCCCTATAGGGTAAGGTCTTTGGCCGTGAAAGTATCGAGGAGGAATATAGATGATGGGTATAGACCTTTTGTGGCTGGCGCCGGTAGGTTCGATATTGGCGCTGGGTTTTGCTTTTTATTTGGCGGTTTTTATCCTGAAGCAAGATGAAGGTAACGACAAGATGCGCGAAATCGCCCAGGCAGTCAGGATCGGGGCCAAGGCATATCTTAAGCGGCAGTATTTAGGGGTGGCGGTATTTTTCCTGGTAGTATTTTTAATACTTTTATGGCTGGTCCTGAGCGGTTACCTGACTATCTTTGTGCCTTTCGCATTTTTGACCGGAGGCTTCTTCTCCGGGCTCTCCGGGTTTATCGGTATGACCATAGCCACCAAGTCTTCCAACCGCACGGCAGCCGCAGCCATGAAGAGCTTGAATTCAGGTTTGCGGGTGGCTTTTTCCAGCGGCGCGGTGATGGGCATGACCGTAGTCGGATTGGGCCTTTTGGATTTAAGTATCTGGTATTATTTTCTCAACTGGTATTATTCAGCCCACTCTACGCCTTTAGGGATGGATAAAATTGCGGCGATTACCTCAACCATGCTTTGTTTTGGCATGGGTGCCAGCTCTCAGGCTTTGTTTGCCAGGGTCGGCGGCGGAATCTTTACCAAGGCCGCGGATGTGGGCGCAGACTTGGTGGGTAAAATTGAAGCAGGTATACCGGAAGATGACCCGCGTAACCCCGCGGTTATTGCCGATAACGTCGGCGATAACGTCGGCGATGTCGCAGGCATGGGGGCAGACCTTTATGAATCCTATGTAGGTTCGATTGTGGCTACATCAGCGTTAGGCGTAGCTGCCGGTTTGGGTGTAGCCGGCGTGACCGTGCCGATGGTCATGGCAGCGGTAGGAGTCATTGCCTCTGTGATCGGTACTTTTTTTGTTAAAAGCAGGGAAGAGGCGAGCCAAAAAGTTTTATTAGCGGCATTAAGAAAAGGGGTATTTGCCAGTTCTATCATTGTTGCGCTCGCATCTTTTCCTTTAGTGTATTATACTTTAGGGGCTAAATATATGGGTGTTTATTGGTCGGTCCTGGCAGGTTTAATCGGGGGCGTGTTGATTGGCTTGGCAACTGAATACTATACCTCAAGCGGTTTTGCGCCCACCCGCTCCATTGCTGACGCATCACTAACCGGTCCGGCAACCGTGATTATCGGGGGGATTGCAGTAGGGATGATGTCTACCGCTATTCCGGTTATTGTAGTGGGTGCTGTGATATTGGTCAGTTATTTCTTATCCGGTGGAGCTAATGATCCCAACGCCGGACTTTACGGCATCGCTATTTCTGCGGTAGGAATGCTTTCTACTTTGGGAATAACTTTAGCTACTGATGCCTATGGCCCGGTAGCGGATAATGCCGGCGGCAATGCTGAGATGGCGCATTTACCTCCGGAGGTGAGAAAAAGGACCGATGCCCTGGATGCGTTGGGGAATACTACCGCGGCAACAGGCAAAGGATTTGCTATCGGTTCGGCAGCCTTGACTGCCTTGGCATTGATTGCCGCGTATCGTGATCAGGTCGCCAGCTTTGGCATCAAGATGGATTTAAGCCTGATGAATCCTAATGTCCTGGTGGGTTTATTCATCGGCGGGATGATGCCCTTTCTTTTTTGTTCTATGACCATGCGCGCGGTAGGCCGGGCAGCAGGTAAAATCGTAGTTGAGGTGCGCCGGCAGTTTAAAGAGATCGCCGGGCTCATGGAAGGTAAGGCCAAGCCGGATTATGCCCGCTGCGTGAATATTGCTACGGCTTCGGCGCAAAAGGAAATGATTGCTCCTTCGCTTTTAGCGATTGTTGTGCCTATCGCCGTAGGCATTTTCATCGGCATTCAGGCAGAGGCAGGATTGCTTGCCGGGGCCACGGTCACGGGTTTTGTGTTAGCGGTGATGATGGCTAACTCCGGCGGAGCTTGGGATAATGCCAAGAAGTATATTGAGGAAGGCCATCA
The DNA here is from genome assembly GCA_964358115.1 of uncultured Planctomycetales bacterium. Lineage (GTDB taxonomy): Bacteria > Omnitrophota > Gorgyraeia > Gygaellales > Profunditerraquicolaceae > CAYHNY01. The sequence continues at coordinate 2,147 of CAYHNY010000023.1, forward strand.
CGGAGGCAAGGGCTCTGCCGCGCACAAAGCCGTGGTAGTAGGGGATACCGTAGGCGACCCCTTTAAAGATACTTCCGGCCCCAGTTTAAACATCCTGATTAAGCTGATGTCCATGGTTTCCATCGTCTTTTCCTCTTTTATCATCCGCAACTCCTTCTTTAAATAATCAGGGACACTCCTGCCTGCCTGCCGGCAGGGGCACGGGTACATTTAAGCTATTTCATTAGAGCTTTACCCTGGTATTATAAACAAAACCCGCAAGAAGTGGGGCATAGCGCCGTCCTATGGTTTCCGGCCCCCCACAAAATAAAGAAAAGTTAGAAATTCCTACTTGACATACTTTCTAACTTATGTTACACTTGTTGCGGAGGTGAAAGACAATGACAATTACCAAGCTTAAAGCAAAAAACCAGATAACCTTACCAAGTGCAATCGTTAAGAGGCTGCATTTAAAGCCGGAAGAGCTGTTTACGGTGGATATCCAGGATAATTTCATTAAGCTTATGCCCGTTGAAATTGAACCGCGCTATACGGCTGAAGAGTTAAAGGCTATTGATCATCTTGTAGCGCAGGGAAAAGGCAAGGCAAGGGAAGTAAAGCCAGGCAAAGAATTCTCACGCTACATCAAGAAAACAACTAAATGAAGAGAATCTTAATCCTGCCTTCATTTGAGCGTTCGGTTAAGAAATTAACCCTTCCGGACAAAAAGAAGCTTGCTCAAAGCTTGGAAGAGCTCAATTCTTTTCTTATCTCAGGGGAAATACCTGTCGGTTTCGGATTCAAGAAGATTAACCACGATAAATACGAGTTTCGCGTTGATATAAGACTACGGGTAATTGTCAAGGTTGAAAGCGAAGATTATTATTTAGTCTTAGCCGGAAACCATGACGAGGTAAGAAAATATCTGCGTCGATACAGGTCGTAGCGAGGACGCAAAGCCACGCCGTACCCGCATTGCATTAGCAAGAAGCGAACGGCCAAGCGAGGCCCTGTGGGTCCTTACCGGAATCACTTCAGAAATAAAAAAACTATTGACAAATAAGAATTATTCCTATATAGTATCAACCATGAATAAACAAGCAGAAGATATAAGCGAAACATTCCGTACCAAGTGCAGGGAAGCGAATCTTAAGATCACGCCTCAGCGAACAATCATATACGAGTCTTTAATTAATGATAAAGGGCATCCGTCCGCAGACGTTGTTTTTCAGAGAGTCAGAAAAAAGATCCCGAATATTTCTTTCGATACGGTCAACAGGACACTTTTGTCTTTTGTAGATATGAGGCTCTTAAAGGTAGTAGAGGGGTATGGGCGGCCTAAGCGCTTTGATCCTGATATGGGTAATCACCACCATTTTCAGTGTTTGAAATGCAATACGATCATCGATTTTAACGACCGCAGCTTCGATGCGCTAGAGGTTCCTGCGGTTATTAAGAACAAGTTTACCGTAACAGGAAAGAAGGTGGTGTTAGAAGGTATTTGCGGAAGTTGCCGCAAATAATTTTTTTTTGGCTATACAGTAGTATTAATTACTATTTAGTATTTATTATGAAAGGAGGTGGTGGTATAATTCAGGGTGAGGTGTGTGTTTGGTTTAGAAAAATTACTAATTGCACCCCGCGCTAAATGGAATTGCGCTGGTGTTGTCCTTGTGGACGAGGAGGATTAAAAAATGGCAAAAGTAGCGATTGATGTAGTAAAGAAGGCAGGAGTTGATGTCGAGAAGTTATTAGATTTGCTGATCAAGAATGCATCAGCAGAGCTTACCACATTTTATTATTACACGATTCTCAGGGCTAACCTTATAGGCCTCTCGGGTGAAGGGGTCAAGGAGATAGCTGAGACAGCAAGGATTGAGGATCGTAATCACTTTGAAGCTTTGATGCCTCGTATCTATGAGCTTGGCGGAAAATTACCGCAAGACATGAAAGAGTTTCACGATATGTCAGCTTGTCCTCCGGCTCTACTACCGAAGGATCCAACTGATACAAAAGCTATGCTTGAGATTTTGGTGAAAGCCGAGAGATGCGCGGTATACGGCTACACTAACATATGCAATATGACAGCAGGCAAGGATCATCGCACCTACGATTTAGCCCAAGCAATCCTTAATGAGGAAATCGAGCATGAATCATGGTTCTCGGAGTTTCTTGGAGAAGGCCCATCCGGGCACTTCTTACGCCGTGGTGAGACATCTCCGTTTGTAGGGAAATTCTTGAAGTAAAATAGCGCAATAGGGCGCTCATTATTATCTTGGGCGCCCCATTTTTTAATGGTAAAATATCGAAACGAGGACAGATTTGTATGCTTAATGCAATCTCTAATCTTAATCCAATACTACAAGCTTTAATAGCCGGAATTTTTACGTGGTCGATTACCGCTGTTGGGGCTGCATGCGTTTTTGCGACCAAGACCGTCAATCAGAAAGTTCTTGATGCAATGTTGGGCTTTGCCGCCGGCGTTATGATTGCTGCAAGCTTCTGGTCATTGTTGGCGCCCGCAATAGCAATGTCGCAAGGTCAACGTATTGCACCTTGGATTCCAGCCGCCGCAGGTTTTTTGTTGGGAACTATATTCTTAAGGCTAATCGATAAAGTCCTCCCGCATCTTCATATTGGTGCTCCCATTGAAGAAGCCGAGGGTATCAAAACATCGTGGGATAAGAGCATTTTACTCGTTGCGGCAATAACACTGCATAATATTCCTGAAGGACTCGCTGTCGGAGTGGCTTTTGGAGCCGTGGCAGCGGGTTTTCCTCAAGCAACATTACCTGCGGCCATCGCTTTAGCGGTAGGCATAGGAATTCAAAATTTCCCTGAAGGGTTTGCTGTGTCCGTGCCATTGCGGCGTGAGGGGATGTCCCGTCTAAAAAGTTTTTGGTATGGACAACTCTCTGCTGTTGTTGAGCCGATTGCAGCTGTAATCGGAGCAGGCGCCGTTCTTTGGGCAAGGCCTCTATTGCCGTATGCTATGGCTTTTGCCGCGGGTGCAATGATTTTTGTTGTGGTCGAAGAAGTTATCCCTGAGTCTCAGCGTAATGGTAATACTGATTTAGCTACAGCAGGCACCATAGTGGGATTCCTGGTAATGATGATTCTTGATGTGGCTTTAAGTTAAAAGGAGACAAGATTATGGGGAAAGTTAAGAGTGCCGGAGAAATTTATAAGTGCGATATTTGCGGTAATGTGGTTGAGGTTAAAGAAGTCGGTGGCGGTGAACTCGTGTGTTGTCAGAAGGCGATGATCAAAATTAAAACGAAATAGAAGGAGCAATGGATGGAAATCAAGGACAAGGTAACAAAAGCAATAAACAAGCAGATTAACGCCGAGCTTTATTCGTCGTATCTGTATCTGGCCATGGCAGCCTATTTTGAGGCCAAGAACTGGCAAGGTTTTGCCAATTGGATGAAGATTCAATCTAAGGAAGAGAATACCCACGCTATGAAATTCTACGATTATATCTTAGAGCGGGGTGGCGAGATAATATTAGACGATATTAAGGCAGCAGATACAAATTGGAAGACGCCGCTTGAGATTTTTGAAGCCGTGTATGAGCATGAACTTAAGGTCACCGCGTTGATCAACGATCTTCTTAAAGTAGCTCGTCAGGAGAATGATGCTGCCACGGAGTCTATGCTCAAGTGGTTTATTGATGAGCAGGTCGAAGAAGAGGCTCATGCCAAGCAGATAGTTGACAAGCTTAAGTTGATCAAGGATTCGACAAACGGATTATTCATGCTTGACCATGAATTAGGCGAGAGAAAATAGGAATTAACATACGATGTCCACCGTTGCGAGGTGGACATTGTTTATCCTCTAACTTCTCAAGAGGAATATGCCTCTCTAAAGCTTACATTTTTTTGTTTATTTGGCGCAGGTTAGTGCTATAATAAACATAATATGAATGACCTGGAATTTGTCCAGAGCTGCGTCAAAGGGGACAAGCAATCCTGGGATACATTCGTCGCTAAATACTCCCGCCTGATCTACAATTATATCCACAGCGTTTTAAAATTAAAGGGCACGCATCAATTAACCCCAGATGATATTCATGACCTTTTTCAGGGAATTTTCCTTTCGCTGGTAAAAGATGATTTTAAGAAGTTAAGAAGCTTTCAAGGCAAGAACGGCTGCAGCCTGGCCAGCTGGCTGAGGCAAATCGCCATTCATGCCACTGTTGATTATATCCGCAGGATTAAGCCCACAGTATCGCTGGAGCAGGAGAATGCTGATGAATTCAGCCTCCAGGACGTAATTGCCGATCCCTCGCTATCCGCCAAAGACAGCCTTTCACAGAAAGAAAAACTATCCACCCTTGCCGATTGCATCGCAGGTTTAAATACGGATGACCGTTATTTTCTAGAGTTGCATATTAACCATAGCCTCAAGCTGGAAGAATTAAAGGATATATTGCTTATTTCCCGCCCAGCCGCGGATATGCGTAAATTCAGGATTATCGACCGCCTGCGGGATTGTTTTAAAGGCAAAGGTTTTAAGTTAGATTTTTGAAGTTTTTGCGTCTATTACCCTGGGAAAGGAATAATCTCATGCAGGAAAAAATCGACAGGATACTAAAAGTAATCTATAAAAAGTGGAAGTCAGGCCGCGCCAAAGAGGCTATCGTGCATCCCGATGAAGAAGACATGGCTTGTTTTGCCGAAGGCAAGCTTCCCGCGCAGGAAACCTTGGCCATAAAAGAGCATCTAACCCTTTGCGAGCGTTGCGCTGAGAATTTTGCGCTGCAGTCCGGGCTAAAATTAGACGAAGAGAAATTCTCTGCCGTCCCGGAGAAGTTAATCGAAGATGCCAGAAATATCATAAGCCAGCAGGATCAGCCTTTAATCTTGGAGGTGGTTTTAAAATTAAAGGAAAAGGCGCTTGAGCTTTTGCAGACTACGGGAGATGTTTTATTAGGGCAGGAACTGGTGCCGGCGCCGGTCTTGCGCAGCCGCCAGGTAAAAGATTTTAAAGATGAGGTAAACATCCTTAAAGATTTCAAGGGCCTACGGGTTGAGATAAAAATAGAGAACAGGCAGGCGAGGGTAGTTAGCGTATTGATCACGGTAAAAGAAAAAGAAACCAGCCAGATAGTCAAAGACTTAAGGGTGACATTGCTCAAAGACGATATAGAGCTAGAATCTTATTTTAGCGATACGGGTAAAGTGTTTTTTGAACATGTGCCGCCGGGTAAATATACAGCCCAGATATCCGCCGCCGATAATCCGGCTTATCAGATATTGCTGGATATGAGGGCCTAAAAAAAACAATGAAGGCGCAGGAAGGGGCTTTGGTCCTTGAGATATTGAAGCAAGAAAACAACTTGAGCATGAGCCTCTTTGAATCCGCACAACTTGCTTCTACTATCCGGCATTATAGCCAATGGCCGGTGTCATTTACGGAAATAAATAAATTCTGCCTTGAGACAAACTCGGTCCTAAACAAAGCCGCCAAACCCAATTTCTCCGGGATAGACCTAAACAATGACCTAAAAAAATCCGGCCAGCTGCTCTGGGACCATTTACTCAGCCGCTCAGTCAAGGAGAGGCTAAAGAATGCCTCGGGCCATGACCTGACTTTATTTTTAGATGAAGAACTTATTCATATCCCCTGGGAAATTCTCTATGACGGCCAGGATTTTCTCTGCCTTAAGTTTAATCTGGGCCGGCTGGTCAGGACCCGGGAGCAGCTTAATCCCGTAAAATACCGCAGCATCCACAGCAGCCTTAAGATGTTAGTTTTGGCAAATCCAAACAGCGATTTAAAATCCGCCTATCTCGAAGGGTTGGGTATCAAAAACCAGTTTGACCGCAAGGCCAAAGAAATCAAAATTGATTTTAAATCCACTTATATCGATACTCTTTACGTAAAAAAGAACCTACGCGATTATGACATCGTGCATTTTGCCGGCCACTGCGAGTATGATGATGCCGACCCTGATCGTACCGGTTGGGTTTTATCCGACGGCAGGCTTACCGCTTTGGATATCGTGGCATTAGGGGAGAGCACGTCTTTGCCGTCGCTGGTTTTTTCTAACTCCTGTAATTCGGCCAAGGTCTCCCGGGGGCTGGTGCAAAAAGGTTATCAGGAGAAGACTTATAGCCTGGCCTCGGCATTTTTATTTTCCGGAGTCAGGCACTACATAGGGACGACATGGAAGATAGAAGACCCGGTCAGCTATATATTTGCCAAGGAGTTTTACCAGCAGCTGATCAAGGGTGGCTCGGTGGGCTCATGCGTGCGACAGGCGCGCTTAGCCTTGGCGAAAGAAACCGCCTTTTCTGGGTTGGCCTGGGCAAACTACCTGCTTTACGGCGACCCTAACTTTGCGCTATTCAGCAAAGATACCAAGGCGCAGGCAGCTAAGCCTCGGAAAAAGATTATTTTGTCCAAAAAAATCATAAGGAATATTTTATTAGGGTTTTCTATTCTTGCTTTAGGCGCCTGCCTGTATTTGTTCTTGCCTAGCTTAAACCCCAGTACATATTTTTTATTTAATCAGGCAAATAAATTGTTTACTAAAGGCAAGAATGAAGAGGTAATTTCTGCCGCGGCCCAGATTATCGCCCGGGATCCTTTGTTCCTGAAGGCTTACCCTTTGATTGCCGATGCTTATCAGCGCCGGGGCGAGCCCGAGAATGCCTTAAAATACTATTTTGATTACGCCATGTATAGCCAAAAGAAACAGGATAAACATCACCTGGCTTGCGCCTATACCGCAATCGGCTGGGTTTATCAGGGTATCGGAGAATACGCCAAGGCATTTGATTTTTATAATCAGGCAATAACATTGGCGGTAGAGACAAAAGATAAATTGAACGAAGCCGTTGCTTTAAGGAAGCTGGCGGTCTGGTATATTGATAAGGAGGATTACGATAAGGCCCTTGAGCTTCTTACCAAGAGCTCCGAGATCAACCGGGAAAGGCAGAACTTTTCTGCGCACAAATATAATTTAGCCTGCGATTATTTTGATATCGGGTTTTTGTTCAGCGATAAAAATGACTTTAGCACAGCACGGGAATTCTACCGTAAAAGCCAGCAATTGTTCGAGCAGCTAAAGGCAAAGGCCGAATTAAGCGATTATTACTTTAACCTTGGCGAGATATATCTTTTTGAGAAGCAGTATCAGAAGGCCCTGGATTGTTATAAGCGGGGCTTAAGCATAGACCAGGCGCATAATAATAAGCCAAGCATTGCCGGCGATTACAATATGATCGGTGAATTGTACATGGAGATAGGGAATTTGGATGAGGCCGAGAGTTATTTTAATCAGGCCCTGTCTATAGCGAGAGAAATCAAGGCGCCGTTAGAGCAAGCAGCCAGCTATTATAATTTCGGGTTTTTGTATAAGCAAAAGCGGCAAGCGCTTAAGGCCAGGGAATACCTGCGCCAGGCGCAAGCTATCTACCGCGCCAAGGATTTACCCGCCTACCAGAAGATCAAACAGGAATTCCCCGGGTTGGACAACCCCTAGGTATATTCTTATGGATTTATAGAAAATACATGTTATACTTAGATATTAATATTTAATTAACCATCCAAGCTAAGCAATTTTTAACATGCAGGAAAATTTCTATATAAATCTTTCCACCGCGGATAATCTAGGCATCGGACTTTTTAAGTATGCCCTGGTACCGGAAGAAAAATTCATTATTACCAATTCTACCTTAGCCCAGATGCTGGGCTATTCCTCTAAAGATGAGCTCTCTGAAGTAAGGTTTGCCGACCTTTTTGCTAACCCAAAAGATAAAGAGGATTTCGTGAGCGTACTAGAAAGTAAAGGAAAGATCAAATTTTTCGAAGCCCTTTTTAAAGATAAATCCGGGAAAAACGTCTGGGTCGCTATAACCGCGTCAAAGGTAATATCCGAGAATAAAAAAGAATACCTGGAAGGGATCATCGAAAATATCTCCGCGCACAAGGAGACCGAGGAGAAACTCGCCCTGGAAAAAGAATTTCTCCAGAGCCTGCTGGACAATATGCCCGACGCCATTTATTTTAAAGATTGCTCCAACCGGATTATCAAGGTGAATAAATTTTACGCAAAAGGCGTAGGCATGGAGCCGGAGTCAATCGTGGGCAAGACAGATTTTGACTTTTTTCCCGCGGATCAGGCCCAGAAGATGCTGGATGATGATAATTATGTTCTAAATACCGGCAAGCCCATAGCCGGAAAAATCGAGCGCACCATCTTGCGTAACGGCACCTGGAATCAGGTGATCACCACCAAGATCCCCATGTATGATCAGGCGGGTAAAATCATCGGCACCATGGGCATAACCCGGGATATGACCGCTTATGCTAATCTGGAGCGGGAGCGCCTGGCAATGCTGATCAATGGCCTTGAAGTCTTAGGCAAGGCCCTGCAGATGCGCGACCCATATACCTCTTTACACAACCGCAACGTATCTATTATCGCCGAAAAAATAGGCCGGGCTTTTGGCTGGGATGATAACCGCGTCCTGGGCATAAAGCTGGCCGGTGAGCTGCATGATTTGGGTAAGATTAGTATTCCTCTGGATATCCTGAATAAGCCCGGAAAGCTAAGCGACTTGGAGTACCGCCTGGTTCAGGAGCACGTGGGCAATTGTTATGACCTGATTAAAGATATCGAGTTTCCATTTTCTTTAGCCGAGACCGTATACCAGCATCACGAACGCCTTGACGGTTCAGGCTATCCGCGCAAATTGAATAATGGCGAGGTTATCTTAGAGGCGCGCATCCTGGCAGTAAGCGATGTTTTGGAATCCATGACTTCTTACCGGCCCTACCGCGAGGCCTTGGGCCTGGATAAAGCGATGCAGGAATTAAAGCAGGGCAGCGGCTTGGTCTACGATCCGTTAGTGGTAGAAGCAGTCTTTAACATTATTGCCGATAGCGATAGCAAAGTCTTCTGGGTATCTAATTAGCCCTAGAGGGCGCTGTAAAATATTTGTGGGTAGTTGGGGACGTTTCGGGAAACGTCCCCCTTTTTTTAAGTGAGATTTTTGCCCTCCTTGCGTCTATTAGAGTAGAGACACCTGGCGCTTATCGGCACCTTGCGTTATATGATGCGCAAGTGTTCGCTGCTTGCAAAAATTGCGCCAGTGTTGTCCTTGTGAACAAGGAGGTGGCAGAAATGGAAAAGTTAGTTTTGATTTTTGGGTGTATCGGGTTTTGTTTTTTGAATTTTGCGGCACCCCTGCATGCGCAAGAGCTGGATTGGGAGAATATTGGCAGGGCGAATACCAATGTAACTGCAGTATTGCTTGACCGGGCGGATCCTAAGGTTATTTATATGGGCAGCGGCGGCAATGTCTTAAAGACCGAGGATGGCGCAGATAGCTGGCGGGTAGTTTTATCGGTTAAAGGGGGAAATAGAAAAGTAAATTTTTTAGCCGCCGACCCCAGGGATAAAAATGCGCTGTACGCGGCAACCGGCAACGGGCTTTTCTATAGCAAAGATAAAGCTAAATCCTGGAAGAGGATCTTTCAGGGCAAGGATTATCTTGAAAATGAATGCACAGCTATAGCAATTTTCTCCCCGGTGATTTATTTAGGCACAAGGTCCGGACTTTTTTTAAGCCGGGATAATGGCCGCAACTGGCAGAGGCAGCCGGGCAAAGTCGGCACAAGCCAAATATTGGCGATTGCTTATGACAAAAACAGGCCAGGCTGCGCCTACGTTGCTTGCGCGGATGGGGTATTTAAAGCTACGGATAGCCGGGAAGGCTGGGCGCTTATTTTTAGCCCGCATATTTTAGAAAACGATAAGGAGCAAGGCGGCGATTTGGATGAGGCGAAAGGAACATCGGCTTCTGACATCCGGCATTTAGAAATTGACTGCGAAAATTCTATTTTATATCTTGCTACATACGGCGGTATTTACAAAAGCATAGATCAGGGTAAATCCTGGGATTCTTTTTGCGGCCTTGGGCTGCTTAGCAAGGACGTGCAACATATCTTTCTTTCCCGGCAAGGCAGGCTCTATGCGGCAAGCAGGCCCGGGATCTTTGAATACAGAAGCCAAAGATGGCAGGAGCTTTCCCTTAAGCTTTCGGCTCAAGATGTAAGGGTGATCGCCTGCGATGAGCTGGGGAATATTTATGCCGGATGTGATACGGGTTTATTTAAGGCCAGGAAATTAGCGCTGGACGACAGAAAGGAAAGCGCGGTATCCGCGTATCTTAAGCATGCCCCGGATATTCGGGAAATCCAGCAGGTAGCCGTTGATTACGCCGAGGTCCAGCCGGAGAAGATCAAGCTTTGGAGGAAACAGGCGGCAAGAAAAGCACTTTTTCCTCAAGTGAGCGTTGGCATAGACAGGAATACTACCGACCTCTGGCATTGGGAGGGCGGGTCAACTACAAAGGCCGATGATGACATATTAAGGCGCGGCCGCGATAGTATAAACTGGGACGTAACCTTAAGCTGGGATTTAGGCGAGATTATCTGGAATGGCGACCAGACTTCCATTGACAGCCGTTCGAAGCTCATGGTGGAGTTGCGCGACAATATCCTGGATGAGGTCACCCGGCTTTATTTCGAGCGCCTGCGGGTGCAGATGGAGCTGGATAACCTGACTTTAGAAGACAGAAAGAAAAGGCTGGAGAAAGAGTTAAGATTGAGAGAGCTGGGGGCTTTGCTCGATGGCTTGAGCGGCGGGTATTTCTCCCGTCGGTTGGAAGAGATGGCGGCAGGGCATTAAG
>CAYHNY010000024.1:0-11674 GCA_964358115.1 uncultured Planctomycetales bacterium
GACAATATTTTAGTTACCGTGCATTCCGATAACAGTGTTAGCGTAGCAGATAACGGCCGCGGCATTCCGGTGGATATGCATAAGACCGAGAAGAAGCCTGCCGTAGAAGTAGCCCTGACTACCCTGCATGCCGGAGGTAAATTTGATCACCGGGTTTATAAAGTATCCGGAGGCTTGCATGGCGTGGGCGTTAGCGTAGTAAACGCCCTTTCGGATTGGCTAGAGGTGGAGGTAAAAAGAGACGGTAAGATTTATCATCAGCGTTATGAACGCGGCAAGACCGCTTCCAAATTAACCACCATCGGCAAGAGCGCTTCTACCGGCACCAAGGTTACTTTTAAGCCGGATAAAACCATTTTTAGTAAAACCGAATTTTCCTATGACACCCTTGCGCAACGCCTAAGGGAGCTGGCATTTTTAAACAAAGGCTTAAAGATTAAACTGGTTGATGAGCGTTCGGATAAAGAGGCGGTTTTTGAATTTGGCGGCGGGATTGTCTCCTTCGTGGAATATCTGAATAAAAATAAAAATCCCCTGCACAATAAAGTGATTTATTTTGAGAAGACACAAGATGGAATAATTCTGGAAGTGGCGCTGCAGTATAACGACGGGTATGCCGAGACGCTGTTTTCTTTCGCCAACAACATCAATACCATTGAAGGCGGCACCCATCTGTCTGGCTTTAAATCCGGGTTGACCCGGGCGATAAACCAGTATGCGAAAAATAAAAATTTAATTAAGAATGACGGTATCGCTATTTCCGGGGAGGATGTGCGCGAAGGCTTGACGGTGGTCATCAGCGTCAAAGTTCCTGACCCCCAATTTGAAGGCCAGACCAAGACCAAACTGGGCAATTCCGAGGTAGAAGGATTAGTGGCCTCTGCTTCCCTGGATGCTTTAAGCGCGTATTGTGAAGAGAATCCGCCGGTCGCCAATAAAATAATTGAAAAAGTGATTGTTGCCTCCCGGGCGCGCGAGGCAGCGCGTAAGGCCCGCGAGCTTACGCGTAGAAAGGGCGCGCTGGAAGGGGCAGGCCTGCCGGGTAAATTAGCCGATTGCTCTGAACGCGATCCGGCATTATGTGAGGTTTACTTGGTTGAAGGTGATTCCGCCGGAGGCTGTTTTTCGGGAGACACCAAAGTTACTTTAACTGATGGTAGAAACTTAAGCTTTAAAGAGCTCGTAGATGAATGGCGCTTAGGCAAAGCTAATTATTGTTATACAATTAAAGAAGACGGAAGCATAGGCATAGAAAAAATTACCTCTCCTCGGCTCACAAGACAAAACACCGATGTTGTAAAGGTAGTTTTGGATAATAACGAAACCATTATTTGTACCCCCGGTCATAAATTTATGTTAAGGGAGGGTTCATTTGTCCAAGCCAAAGATTTAGGGCCAGGAATGAGCCTGATGCCCTTACAAAAAAAGATATCTCAAGTAGGCGGTAGAATAACCATCGAAGGTTACGAAATGGTTTTAAATCCCGTAACGCACAAATGGGTATTTACGCATGTATTAGCTGATAGGTACAATATCGAACACAACGTTTATCGAGACGGCGAAGCCTCCCATAAGCATCACCGCGACTTCGATAAATTAAATAACAACCCCGATAATGTAAAAAGAATAACCAAAGACGAGCACCTCGCGTTACATAATACACACGCTAGACTTACCCTGCACACAAAAAAAGCTCGAGAGAAGTGCAATAGCGTTAAGCGTTCTGTTGAGTACCGCAAAAAAATTAGCCGCGTCATAAGAGAACGCTTTGGGAAGATGTTAAGCAACAAAGCCAAAAAACAATGGGAAAACCCAGACTACAAAAGATACATGGCAAGTAAATTCTTAGAATTTTATTCTACTCACCCAGCTTACAGGAAACAGAACGCCGAGATTATAAATCATGCCCAGCGCGCCTATTGGTCCAAATCAGAAAACAGGTTAAGCCAGGCAAACAGAGTGAGGCAGTATTTTGCCCATCATCCAGAAATGAAAGGGCATTTATCGCAGAAAGCCAAAACACAATGGCTTGATGTTAATCTTAGAGACTGGAGGAGCAGAAAAACCAGGGAACAATGGACAGAGGAGTTCAGGAAGCAAAGAAAAATCGCGTATGACCAGACTTATTTGAACGCCGGCTTAGAGTTTGCCAGGAGAGTTTATGAGCGTTACGGTGATATTAATCTCTATGACCGGGAGAGGGTTGCTCAGTCAAAACGCAATCCCAACACACTTAAACTAGATATTCTAATAAATAGGTTTTTTAGTGGCGATAAAGACGCTTTATTAGAAGCGGTAAAGAATTACAATCATAAAATTAAATATATAGAAAGAATACAAGAAAAAATTGATGTCTATGATATGGAGGTGCCCAATACGCATAACTTTGCTTTAGCCAGTGGTGTGTTTGTCCATAATAGTGCCAAACAAGCCCGCGACCGTAGATTCCAGGCCATCCTGCCGCTTAAAGGAAAAATTCTTAATGTAGAAAAATCCAGGCTGGATAAAATTTTGTCTAATGAGGAGATCCGCACCATAATTACGGCTCTAGGTACGGGCATTAGCGAAGAGTTTGATGTGGTCAAACTGCGTTATCACAAGGTTATTTTGCTTTGCGATGCCGATGTTGACGGTTCGCATATCCGCACTTTAATTTTGACTTTCTTATACCGGCAGATGCCGCAGCTGATTCAGGGTGGGCATGTGTATATCGGCCAACCCCCGCTTTATAAGATCAAGCGGGGGCAGCGTGAAGAGTATATTCAGACTGAAGCCCAGATGAATGCCATGTTGCTAGATTTGGGCCGCGAGGGGCATAAACTTACTAATTTAAAAACTAAAGAAACCTATACGGATAATCAACTTAAGGATATTCTATCCTTATTAGTTGAAATTGAAAATTACGCCAGGGTTTTAGAGAAAAAGGGAGTAAATTTTATAAAATATAGCCAATTTGTACACCCAAAGACCAAAAAATTACCAATTTATAGGGTAAAAGTGGATGATAAAGACCATTTTATCTATAATGATGCTGAATTATCCAAATTGACCTCTGGAGTAAGCGCAGAAGAGAAGGTGGAATCCCTTGAACTCTTTGAGTCAGCGGAGATAGACAAGATTATTAGCAGGCTGGCTAAATTAGGATTGGGTATTGAAACCTACGATTACTTGCCTGAGCAGTTGGATCCTAGTTCTAAAAAAGGCGAAAAAAAGGCCAGCAAATATTTGTATCGGCTAGTGGATGAAAAAGAGCGTTGGGATTTTGTCAGCCTGAAAGAGGTTCTGGATTTTGTCAAGGCTCAGGCTCAGAAAGGCATGACTATTCAGCGCTACAAAGGTTTGGGAGAGATGAATCCCCAGCAACTCTGGGATACTACCATGGATCCCCAGAAGCGCACACTTTTAAAGGTCGTCTTGGAAGATACGGTAGAGGCAGACAAGACTTTTACAATTTTGATGGGGGATCAGGTTGAGCCGCGCCGGGAATTCATCGAAAGCTACGCGCATAAAGTGAAAAACCTGGATATTTAAAATGTATACCTTAAACGAAAAAATAGTTCCCATTGATATCGAGCAAGAGGTAAAGGATTCTTACCTGAATTACGCCATGAGCGTAATCGTCGGCCGCGCCCTTCCGGATGTGCGCGATGGCTTAAAGCCGGTGCACCGCCGGATTCTCTACGCGATGAAAGACTTAAACCTGGAGCACTCCAAGGCCTTTAAAAAAGCCGCGCGCATCGTGGGAGAGTGTTTTGTCAAAGATACCCTAGTGTTAACCAATAGAGGACTGTTGCCGATTCAGGATATTGCAGTAGGAGATTACGTATTCACACAGGGTGGATTAAATAGGGTTACTAGGCTTTACGAAATGCCTGAAAAGCCGCTTTTACAGATAAAACTCGAAAACGGCCTGCAAAATACTGTTACCCCGCTTCAAAAATTTAAAGTCCTTCAGGAAGATTTAAATTATGGATGGAAAGAAGCACGCCAGCTTACTGATAAAGACTACATTGTGACAAAATGTGATTACCCTGGCATAGAAAACTATTGCCGGTTGGGGTATTTTGGGGCTCGCGCGATCGATTTTGATGAAAACATTGCCTATATGTTAGGTTTATTTTTATCTGATGGCTGGATAGAGAAAAGAAGCGGAAGAATCTATTTTTATTCGAATAGCCCGGATGTAATCGAAAGAATCTCGGGGATATTAAAGGTTGAGTTCGATTATAGCCCCTCCATCGAAGTGCTGGATTATGTTTATACAAAAGGGGCTGAAAAAATTAAGAATAAAGGATACCAAATACGGATTAATAAGAAGATCGTTAATAAATTTATAAGTCAGACCTTTGGGCTAGAAAACGCCTGGGCGTATACCAAAACTTTACCTCAACAAATATTTGTTTCTGCGCCAAAAGTAATTTTTGCTTTTGTTTCTGGCTTGATTGACGGCGACGGGAGCATCCACAGCAGTAGAAATGTGATTCATTACGGCTCTATTTCAGAATCGCTCATTCATAAATTGCTGGTTTTATTGCTACACCAGAATATTATAGGGTTCCAATATACGAGCGAGCCTAAAGATGCTCATATAGTCAATGGTAGAGTCGTTGTAGGCAAGTACGAATTTCATAGCCTGGAGTTCCGGGGGCAATATGCCATATCTTTAGCTTCTCGCCTAGACCTTGCCGACAAAGATAAAAAATCCAGAATAGCTTCGTTACTTACCAAAGAACAGAGAGATTGTTGGTCTAGTCTGGATATTATTCCCTTTATCGGAGAAAATATTTTTGAAGAATTGAGCCGGCTGCATCTAGGCGGCGGTTGGTATCGGGACTCGGGAGGTGCCAAATTCAGGTCGGGGATAAAATATCAGGGTGGCTGTAAGATCAGATACTCTGCAGACTTACAGGAAAAGCCATTAAGGCTATCCCAGATAATGGGCTGGGGCATTTTAGAAAAATTGAGAAGGCTAGATTCCCCTACTTCCATTTTCATAGATGATATTATCGAAAATCGTCTCTGTTTTTTAAAAGTAGAGTCTGTGCAACCGGCCCCCGCAGAAAAAACATACGATATTGAAGTAGAAGGCGCTCATGAATTTGTAGCAGGGGGCATGATTTCACATAATTGCCTCGGGAAATACCATCCGCACGGGGACCTGGCAGTCTACGATGCCTTAATCAGAATGGCCCAGGATTTTTCTCTGCGCTATACCCTGGTCGAGGGGCAGGGCAACGTCGGCAGCATTGACGGAGATTCTCCGGCAGCAATGCGCTATGTGGAGGCCCGCCTGGCAGCCATTTCGGATGAGATGCTTACCGATATTGAAAAGGCCACCGTAGATTTTATGCCTAACTTTGACGCCTCGTTGGTTGAGCCGAAGGTATTGCCTGCGCTTTTGCCTAACCTTTTGGTCAACGGTTCCTCGGGTATTGCCGTAGGCATGGCCACTAATATGCCGCCGCATAATTTAAGCGAAATTATCGACAGCATTACCTACCTGTTAGATAATCCCGAAGCCGAAGTAAAAGATTTAATGCGCTATGTCAAAGGCCCGGACTTTCCTACCGGCGGCCTGATTTGCGGCCGCAGCGGGATTAAAGAGGCCTATACTACGGGTAAAGGCAAGCTTACTTTGCGGGCGCGGGCTTCCATTGAAAGGCAGAAGCAGGGCAAGGACGCGATTATTATTACCGAGATACCTTACCAAACCAGCAAAGCCGCTTTGATTGAGTCCATGGCTGCATTGGTAGAAAATAAAAAAATCGAGGGTATTTCTGATATCCGCGATGAATCGGATAAAGAAGGCTTGCGCGTAGTCATTGAGCTGCGCCGCGATAGCGAACCCCAAATAGTTTTAAATCAGCTGTATAAGCACACCCAAATGGAGGTCACCTTCGGCATCATCAACCTGGCCCTGGTCGATGGCCGGCCGCGGGTGCTGGATTTAAAGCAGTTGATGCATCAGTATATCCTGCATCGCAAAGAGATCATCCGCCGCAGGACCATTTTTGACCTAGAGAAAGCCAAGCAGCGTGCGCATATAATAGAGGGCCTAAAGATCGCGCTTAAATTTTTAGACCAGATCATCAAGCTGATTAAAACCAGCAAGACTGTGCCCGCGGCAAAAGAAGCCTTGATGAAGAATTATGATTTATCCGACGCCCAGGCCCAGGCGATTTTGGAAATGCAACTGCAAAGGCTTACTGCCCTTGAGCGGGATAAGCTTGAGGCGGAGTACCTGGAGCTGATTAAAAAGATTCAGCTGTACGAGTCGATCCTGGCTTCGGAGAAGAAAATCGAGGGGATTATTAAAGATGAACTCTTCGAACTGAAGAAAAAATACGGAGATGAGCGCCTTACTGAGATAGCTGCCGAGGCAGAGGAAATCGAGATAGAGGATTTAATCGCCGAAGAAGATGTGGTGGTTACCATCAGCCACTTCGGGTATATAAAGAGACTGCCGGTGAGCGCCTATCGCAAACAGAAGCGCGGCGGCAAGGGTGCTACCGGCGCCGAGGTCAAAGAAGAAGATTTTGTGGAGCACCTGTTTGTGGCTTCCACCAAGGATTACCTTTTGATGCTTACGGATAAAGGCCGGGTGTATTGGCTTAAGGTTTATGAAATACCTCAGGCCAGCCGCATTGCCAAAGGCCGGGCAATTATCAATTTATTGCAGGTGGCTTCCGATGAAAAGGTCAGCGCTACTATCCCGGTAAAGGATTTTGCTTCAGATAAATTTTTAATCATGGTCACCAAGCTTGGGCTTATCAAGAAGACCTGCCTTGATGAATATGGCAACCCGCGCAAGGGCGGCATTATTGGCATGACCATTGAAAAAGGCGATGAATTAATCGAAGTCAAGCTTACCGATGGCAAAGAGGAGCTTTTGATTGCCACCCGCCAGGGCAAGGCCATACGTTTTCCGGGTATACAGGTGCGCTCCATGGGTAGGTCTGCCCGGGGCGTGCGCGCGGTTTCGCTAGGGAAAAAAGACGAGGTTATCGCGACACAGGTTGCGCAAAATGACGATACGGTTTTGACGGTCACTGAGCTAGGCTTTGCCAAGCGCACACCCATAAATCAATACCGCCTGCAGCGCCGGGGCGGCAAGGGGATTATCAATGTTAAAGTTACCGCTAAGAACGGCGAGGCCGTCGGATTCAAGATTGTTTCCGATACGGATGAGTTGATGGTAATTACCCAAAACGGAATGTTTTTGCGTTGCTTAGTTAAAGATATCCGCTCTACCGGCCGGTCTTCCCAGGGCGTGCGGTTAATCAAGCTCGCCGATAAAGATAAAGTTTCTTCTGTGGCACACGTAGTGGTGGAAGAAGATTAGATTAGAGTCCCCATCGTCTAGCCTGGTTAGGACAAGAGCTTTTCAAGCTCTCGACACCGGTTCAAATCCGGTTGGGGACGCTTTAAATTTAGGGTTCTCCTGCCCCCGCGTTGAGATACGGCGGGACCCTGTTGCTCATGGTTATGCAGGGCAACAGGGGAATCCCCGTGGGGACATTTTTTATACTTTCGCGGCCAAGGACCTGCCCCCCCCCAAAGGGGCGGATGTATTGTGTCCGCTCAAGTATTCCGCCTCAGGGAACCTCGGGCTAAAGTTAGTGGGGGCTTCATTTTTTAAGGGGCCTTGTCCACCATGCGCTATAAAGTCTTCCTCGGCTCAATCCTCTTTTTAGGCATCGTCGTAATAATCCTTGCCCAGTTTTCTATCCCCACTATTTTTGGCGCAGACGGATATCTGCATATCCGCATGGCTAACTTCCTGCGGCAATACGGCCCGCACTATAATTTCCACTGGGCGCGTTATTCTGTCTTCGCCCAGCATTTTGCCGACAAAGATTTTCTTTATCACGTCCTGCTGGTGCCCTTTACATTTTTATCCGATATCTTCTGGGGGGCGAAGCTATCCGCCTGCCTGTTTACCGCCATGTTTTATTTGGGTTTTTGGCTTGTCCTGCGGCGCTACTGCAGCCAGAAAAAACTTATCCCCTTTTTTCTCTTGGCCTTTTTTTGCTCCGCCCCGTTTTTAGTCGCCATCACCCAAGCGCGCAACATGGTCATTGTTTTAGCGCTTACCCTTTTTTACATAGACGCGCTGGTCCGGAAAAAGCCGCGGGTGCTATTTGCCTTGGCCGCCGTTTATGCCTTAACGCATGTCTCCAGCCCTTATTTGTTGCTTTATGCGTTATTGGCCGAAGGCGTGCGCTTTCTTAACGAACGCGAATTTAACTGGAAGTCGATCTGGGCAACCGCTCTGGGCTTGCTCGCCGGGTTTTTGCTGCATCCGAACTTTCCCAATAACTTTTTAATTTTTTATTTAAACGGCGTACTCGTTCCTATATTTGCCTTAAAGTGGGGCCTGGAATTAGGGGCGGAGTTTTTTCCTACGGATACCCGGCAATTTGTTTTGGGGTATCCTCTGATTTTAATTGGGCTGCTGGCTTTAATCATCTTAAGCTTGAACCAGGCCAAGAAACCCAAAACACAAACTCAAATCTGGCTAAGCTTATCCGGGCTTTTCTTTGTTTTCTCCTTTTTTTCCCAGCGCTATCTGGTGCACGCCTATCCTTTGATTCTAGTTGCCCTGGCGAGCTATTTTTCGGATTGCCAGGCGCACAAAGGTTTAACTAAGCAGGCTAAGCCCTGGCCGGCCGTACGCATGGCCGGTATTATTTTAGTTTTTGTTTTATTGGGTTATAACGCTTACAAAGATTTTCGCCAGCGCGCAGCTTCCGAAAGGATCTACAACCAGCACTACGAAGCGGTAGGTAAGTTGATGGCCGCGCATTTACCCGCAGGCGAGGTAGTCTTTCACGCTAACTGGTCGGATGCGCAGTTTTTTATCGGGCTGAATCCCCAGGATGATTATTTTGTCACGCTAGACCCGATTTATATGTATTGGTGGGATCCCCGCCTGTATAATCTCTATCGCGATATTGCCTTTGGCAGGACTGGCGATCCTTACGCGGCGTTGAAAGAAGTTTTTTCCGTACGCTACGGCTATGCCAGCAAAAACTATTTTTCCAGGCTGATCAGCCAGATAAGGCAGGATGCGCGTTTTGAGGTTATGGCTGAAGATGGTTTTGGGCTGATCTTTCGGTTGAATTAAATTCTCCAAGATTGACGCTCGCAGATTTTTGTAGTACACTAAAACATTATGTGTGGGATAGTCGGGTACATAGGCGACAAAGACGCCCAGGCGATTTTGCTTAACGGGCTAAAGCGGCTGGAATACCGCGGTTATGACTCCAGCGGCATGTGTATTTTTTTGGATAAAAAACAGACGCTTTCCGTGCGCAAGCTTCCCGGGAAGATAAAGGGGTTAGAGGACCTGTTAAAGAGAAAACCCTTAGTCGGCAGCCGGGGTATCTCGCATTGCCGCTGGGCTACTCACGGCAAGCCCAACCAGATTAATGCCCACCCTCACCTTGACTGCAAAGGCGAAATTGCCCTTGTGCACAATGGGATTATCGAAAATTACGCCCAGCTTAAAGCCCAACTAATTAAAGAAGGCCATAAATTTCTTAGTCAGACCGACACCGAAGTCTTGGTGCATCTGATTGAAAAATTTTATCGCGGCCTGCCCTTAGAGGATGCAGTGCGTAAAGCTATGGTTGAAGCAGAAGGCTCTTTTGCCATAGCGGTGATTTCGAAAAAAGAGCCGGATAAAGTTGTCGCCGCAAAGTTAGGCAGCCCGCTGGTGGTAGGTTTGGGAGAAGGTGAAAATTTCCTCGCTTCGGATGTGCCAGCGCTCTTAGATTTAACCAAAGAGGTCATATTTTTAGAGGACAAAGAAGTGGCAGTTTTAACTCAAGGTGAGGTCAAAATCACAAATTTCGCCGGCGAAAAAATTAGCCGGCAGCCTACGCGGATAACCTGGGATATTTCTCAGGCTCAGAAGCAGGGCTGGCCGCATTTTATGTTAAAAGAAATCAATGAGCAGCCGCAGGTTTTGGCTGAGATGTTTAACCGCAGGATCGCCAAAGATAATTCCGGGATTTCCTTTGAACATTTAAACATTGCCCCTCAGGCATTGGCCGGGATAGATGATATTGCCGTAGTTGCCTGCGGCACTGCCTATCACGCGGGGATGTGCGGCAAATATATTATCGAGGATTTGTGCAAGATTCCCGTAAGCACAGACTTTTCCAGCGAATTCCGCTATCGCGGGGCACTGGTGGGCGAGAATACCCTGGTGATCGCAGTCAGCCAGTCCGGGGAAACCGCCGATACCTTGGCGGCGGTCAAAGAAGCCAAGAAAAAAGGGGCAAAGATCCTGGCGATTTGTAATGTGTTAGGCTCAAGCCTGGTGCGTGAATCCGACGGAGTAATCTATACCCATGCCGGCCCGGAAATCGGAGTTGCCTCCACCAAGGCCTATACCGCGCAGCTGGCCATTTTTTATTTATTCGCGCTTTATTTAGCCGGCCTCAAAGAGTCTTTAAGCCAGGCTAAGATTGCCAAGCTGCTTGAGATTTTAAGGAAATGCCCGCTGCTACAGGAGAAGATTTTAAAAGACCAGCACCTGATTAAATACTCTGCCTACCGGCATTCTCATTTTGGCTCATTTTTGTTTTTAGGCAGGAATGTAAATTATCCTTCGGCGCTGGAGGGGGCGTTGAAACTAAAAGAGATTTCCTATATTCCCGCCGAGGGCTATGCTGCCGGTGAGATGAAGCACGGGCCGATCGCCCTCATCGATGAATACCGGGCCGTGGTTTGTATTGCTCCGGATTCTAAGGTTTATGAAAAAATGGCTTCCAATATTCAGGAGATCCGCAGCCGCCGGGGAAAAATCATCGCTATCGCCAGTGAAGGCGATGAAAAAATGAAGGAGCTCACCCGCGAAGTTATTTATATCCCCAATATAGAAGAATTTTTTTCCCCCCTGATTGTAGCGCTGCCTTTGCAGCTGCTTGCCTATCATATTGCGGTCAAGCGCGGCTGCGACGTGGACCAGCCCAGGAATTTAGCCAAGTCAGTTACGGTAGAGTAATGCTTTATATCGTTGCTACTCCCATTGGGAATTTAAAAGACATATCCCTGCGCGCGATCGAAGTTTTAAAATCCGTAGACTTGATTGCCTGCGAGGACACCCGGCATACTAAAATATTGCTCAATGAATATAATATCGCCACTCCCACGACCAGCTTTTTCCAGCACAACCAAATCACCAAAAGCCAATACTTACTGAGGTTGCTCAAAGAGGGCAAGTCCGTTGCCTTGGTTTCGGATGCCGGCACACCGGGGATACTTGACCCCGGCTATCAGATTATCAACTTAGCGATAAAAAATAATATCGAGGTTACCGTTATCCCCGGGGCAACTGCTTTTATTAACGCCCTGGTTTTATCCGGCAAGCCGGCGCATAGCTTTTTCTTCGCCGGATTCCTGCCCAATAAATCCGGCGCGCGCAAGAACCGGCTAAGCGAATTAACCGGTTTCAAGCAGACGATTATTTTTTATGAGTCCTGCCACCGTATTTTAGCTACACTGGAAGACATCGCTGGCATCTTTGGCGAAAAAGAAGTAGTCTTGGCTAGAGAGCTGACCAAAAAATTCGAAGAGATTAAAAGAGGCAGCGCCAAAGATATCTTACAATCCCTGAAGCAGCAAAAACCCCGCGGCGAATTCGTCGTAGTTATTTAGGGACACC
>CAYHNY010000025.1:0-11391 GCA_964358115.1 uncultured Planctomycetales bacterium
AAGATCGTGCCTTTATTGTGCGGCTCATCTTTTAAAAATAAAGGAGTGCAGAAGCTTCTTGATGCCATAACTTTGTATTTGCCTTCGCCGCTTGATTTGCCGGCGATCCAGGGGCATGATGTTGACGATTCCACTAAGTCTATCGAAAGGCACCCGGATGATAAAGAGCCATTCTCGGCCCTGGCTTTTAAGATCCAAACTGACCCGCATATGGGCAAATTAGTTTACATACGTATTTATTCCGGCTATCTTGAGACCGGCACATATATTTTAAATGCCACCAAGGATAAAAGAGAAAGGCTAGGCAGGATCCTGCAGATGCACGCCAATCAAAGGGAGGCCAGAGAAAATGCCTATGCCGGAGATATCGTGGCGGCAGTAGGGCTTACCAATACTGTTACCGGAGATACGCTCTGCGACCCGGATAATCCGGTATTGCTGGAAGCGATAAAATTCCCGGTGCCCGTAGTCTCATTAAGCATCGCTCCTAAGACCCGCGAGGATCAGGATAAATTAGGCAAAGGCTTAGCCAAATTAGCAGAAGAGGACCCCACATTCCGGGTAGAGTCAGATCAGGAAACCAAAGAGGTGATCTTAACCGGCATGGGAGAGCTCCACCTTGAAATCATCGTCGATAGATTGAAAAATGAATTCGCGGTTGATACCATTGTCGGCCAGCCTAAGGTGGCCTACCGCGAGACCATTCTGCGGCCCGGCAGCGGAGAATACAAGCACGTCAAGCAGTCCGGAGGCCGCGGCCAATACGGGCATGTAGTGATGGAGATCGCCCCGTCTAATCCGGGCGAGGGTTTTGAATTTAAAGACAGCATCAAGGGGGGCGCTATTCCCAAATCATATATTCCGGCGATAGAAAAAGGCGTGATCGAGGCGATGAGAAAAGGGGTCTACGCCGGATACCCGGTAGTGGATGTCAAGGTCAATATTATAGACGGTTCTTATCATGAAGTGGATTCTTCGGAGATCGCCTTCAGGCTTGCCGCTATCGAATGTTTTAAACAGGCATTTATGAAATCTTCGCCGGTGATTTTAGAGCCTTCCATGTCTTTAGAAGTGACTGTCCCCGAAGAGCACGTTAACAGCATCGTAGGCAATATCTGTTCCCGCAGGGGGAAAGTCTTAGGCATGGAAACCAAGGCCAATCAGAAGATCGTCTCGGCAGAGGTGCCATTGGGCGAGATGTTTGGCTATATGACCACTTTCCGTTCTATAACCAGCGGCAGGGTTACTGCCTCCATGGAATTTGATAAGTATACGCAGGCGCCGGCAGAAATCTCCGCCAAGATCTTAGCGGAAAAAGCCGAGAGGAAAAAACAGGCTTAAAACCTAAAAGATAAAAAGGGGATATTTATGGAACAGCTAAAATTTGATTTTAATAATATGTTTAGCTTTAACGTGGGCCCGGAGCATGGCGTAAGCGAGGTTGAATTGGCCCAGATGTCAGCGCAGATAAGCCAAGCCCACCAACATCTGCATAAAATAATTTCTGACCAGCGCCTAAGGATTAATTTAGGCTTAGAATGGGCGAGGCTTCCTTTTCAAGATCAGGATGCCATAAAAGAAATTCAAAGATTAGGCCGGCAAATAGCCAAAAAATACGAGAATGTGCTTTTCTTAGGCATAGGCGGCTCGTACTTAGGGCTCAAGGCGGCTCAGGATGCGTTAAAGCCGCCCTATTACAACGAATTTGTAAGGCAAGGCCCGAGGATATATTTTGAAGGCAATAATCTTGATCCCGATACCTTGGGAGTTTTATTAAAAAAACTTAATCCTAAAAAAACCTGTGTCGTGGTGATCTCCAAATCTGGAGAGACCACTGAAACCAAAGCCGCTTTTATGGTAGCGCAAGCCTGGCTTAAAAAAACAGCCGGCAAAAAATACGGCCGGCAGATTATTGTTATCACTGACCCGGATTCAGGGTCTTTGCGTAAATACGCCCGGCAAAAGCAGGAGGAAGATGCCTTAAGTTTTAGAAGCTTATCCCTGTTAAAAGGAGTAGGAGGCAGGTTCTCAGAGCTGAATATGGGGATTTTGCATTTGGCAGTAATGGGTGTTGGAATAGCCGAAGTCCTCGACGGAGCAAAAGCAATGTGCGAAAGATGTTCAAGCCCGGAATTATTCCAAAACCCGGCGTATCTTTATGCCAGCCTGCAGCACATTCTTTATGCCCAAAAAAGAAAATCTATTGCCATTGTCATGCCTTTTTCCGAAACCCTGAAATCTACCGCGGATTGGTACGTGCAGCTGTTGGCCGAGAGCTTAGGGAAAAAATACCCAAGGCTGATTCGCGTTGAGGATGGCATAGAAAAATGGCAGCAGGATTTAGCGCGGGTGATCAATCTGGGCAGGACCCCGATATCTGCCCGCGGCACCAATGACCTGCATTCCATACAGCAGAATAATATTGAGGGCGAGAATAACAAGACCATTACTTTTATTAAGGTGGAGAACTTTAAAACCGAGGTTAAAATACCCGGCAGCAAAGATTTATTATCCGGCAGAAAATTTTCAGAGTTGATCCGCCTGGCTCAGGAAGCTACGGAGTGGGCCTTGGTTAGGGAGTGCCGGCCTAACTGCGCGATTACTATGCCTAAGGTAAGCCCCTTTCATTGGGGAGCGCTGCTATTTTTCTTTGAGCTGGCTACTGCCTTTGAGGCAGAGCTTACAAATCTCAATGCCTTTGACCAGCCCGGTGTAGAAGGTTATAAAAACTACATGTATTATAAGCTGGGTAAGCCCGGTTTAAGCCGGCAGATATCCGAAGAGATCAAAGCGCATCCTTTGCGTAAAGAAAAAAGGTTTATACTTTAAATGACAGGCGCAGACTCGGAAAAAAGATGGATCCTGTATTCCTGGGCGATAATATTCTTATTCTTTCTGCTTTTAGGGTTGCGCTGGTTGCTCCTGCCTAATTTTCTGGATATCTATTATCATCTTTCGGTTGCCCAGGGTTTTGCCAAGGCCGGTGGTTTTAGCTCTCACGATTTCTGGTCGTATGCCCCGGTTGGCCGGGCGCATCTTTACCCGCCGCTTTTCCACTTTATCATTTTACTTTTCTTAAAACTGGGCCTGCCGGTTTTATCTATCGCCCGCCTGCTGGACTTTATCAGTTTTCCTCTCTTGCTTGCGGTAATCTGGTTTTTTATGCGCTCGCTCTTTAGCGCGCGGATAGCTTTCTTTGCCGTCTTGATCTCAAGCTCGCTGTATTCTTTTTACTTAGCCAGCGCAAATTTTATCCCGGTGACGCTTAGCTTTATACTGGGGTTGTTTTCTTTTTGGGCTTTTGAGCGCGGCAAAATTATTTCCGCCAGCCTCCTTTTAGCCCTTGCTTTTTATGCCCATGCCCAGATACCCTGGTTTTTGGTTTTGGTGTATCTGATATACGGACTGTTAAACCGCGGGATTTTAACTCGGTGTTTAAAAACGGTATTTTTTGCCGTATTAGCCGCCCTGCCGCTGCTTGTCTATCTTTTTCAAAACAGCAGCTACTACAACCCGAAGTCAGCCTACGAAGGCTTTATCCTGGAAATAAACCTTTCGGTTATTTTATTCGTTTTGGCATTGCCTGAAGTTTTTAAAAAAAAAGGCAGGCATTATCTTTTATTGGCTTTTGCGCTGGGGACGCTGGGGTTTGTGTTTAGCTACCCTTACCGCTATATCAGCGGGCAGGGGCTCTTAGGTTTGATTCTGCTTTCTGCTGTGGGAATAGAGAGGGTCTGGCTTAAGGGTAAAAAAGCCGTATTTTTCCTGCTCATCTTTCTGTTTATATGTTCCCCGGCGCTATTTTTAATGCGTAAGCAGCCGCCCGGGCTTGCCCCTTTTAATTCCACCTATGTGAATCTGGCTGCTTTCGCTAAAAGCGCCGAGAGGCCCAACGACTATTCGCTCTGCTCCTCAAAATTTATCCCGGAATTGGTAAAAATAATCCGGGATAACTCTCAAAAAGAAGAAATAATCTTTACCAACCTTAAGTTTATCGGGACGATGCTCTGCGCGCTCAGCGACAGGCCGTATGCTGCCGGCGGGTTAAATGAAGTTATGCCTTTGGCTAAAACTGATCCCTTTGCCAACGCACGTTTAATCATTTGGTTTAATGACCCGGGAGGCAGGCAGGAACAGGCTTTGGCAGGGCTTGTGTCTAAATATGGATTAGAGAAGATTGCTGAGACGGAAATCGCGCAAGTCTATCGCAATAATGCTACTCGGGCAAGAGCCGATATCCCTAGTGCAGATGTATCCAATAAATTAATCCTGATAATTGCCTTGCTGGTCATCGCCGTCTTTGTCTGGGATTGGGGACACCCCTGAATTTGTTCGGGGGCCTGTCCCCGTTTTGTTCGGGGGCCTGTCCCCGTCTTAAGAAAGGAAGTTGATATGTATCACGTAGAAGTAACCGGAACAGGCGCATCTGCCTTTAAAGTAAAATCCAAAGATTATGAATTCATAATTGACACCAAGGGCAAGGGGATCACTCCTCCGGACACATTGTTAGCCAGTTTGGGCAGTTGTATCGGGGTTTATCTGCGCAAATACGCCGAAGGCGCAAAACTGGATTTGGGGGAATTTGTGATTACCATGGATGCAGAATTTAGCAAAGAGCCGCCTTTTTGTTTTAAAGAGATTAAAGCGGCAATTGACCTTAAAGGTTTGAAGTTGGAGGAGCGCAGGCAAAAAGCGCTTTTGGAGTTTATCAAGAACTGCCCGGTGCATAATACCTTAGAGGCTTCGCCCCACGTGCAGATTGATTTTCTATGAATATAGCGGTTAAAGTTAAGCCGGGTGCCAGACAGGAGAAAGTAGAGAAGGTAAGCGATAAGGAATATATCCTGTGGGTACGCTCGCCTGCCCAGGAAGGCAAGGCTAATGATGCGGTAATTAAACTTTTGAGCGCCTTCTTTGATCTGCCTAAAAGCAGGATCAGCATTATCCGGGGGCATAAAACCCGGAATAAAATTGTCGCTATCGATTAAAAGGCACTTAGAGAAAGAATTATTGCGCAAGCTATATCGGTTATGTTAAAATGGAGCCCGCCCGGGCTATAAGCCTGGGGTACCCAAGGGCGAAATACTAAAGCCGCCATTATCCCCGCCCTTAAGGGCGGGGCTTGCGAGCGGCGTAGTATCATACCGGAAAGGATTTTAAAGCAATGGATTTTTATGCCAAGGTTAGCCAGATCACCCAGCGTGACAGCCGCTACAAGGCCGATGCCTACGAATTTGTGATGCAGGCACTCTGGTTTACCCAGAAAAAGTTAAATAGGGCCGGCCATGTCAGCGGGCTTGAACTTTTAGGCGGCATCCGGGAACTTGGGTTAGAACAATATGGCCCCATGGCCCGGGCGGTATTCAAACATTGGGGCGTAAACAATACCGGGGATTTCGGCCGGATCGTCTTTAATATGATTTCCGACGCAGTTATGGCCAAAAGCGAGAATGATTCGCTGGATGATTTCAAGGATGTCTATAATTTTAAAGAGGCGCTGGATATATTCAAGCCGGTAAAAAGCAAGCAGTGATGAAGACCTATACCGATTATCTTTGGTTTAACACAAAGAACCGTAAAGAATTTATTAACATCGCTCCGCAGGTCGAGGAAGCTGTTTGAAAAGTTCAAGCATTATTCACCATCAGGACATTCCATAAATAACTTGACTAATTGGATGAGTTTAATATAATAGATAAGTGTCTAATATATTAGACTGAGGAATACTATGAAAAGACAAAAAACCATAGACGTATTCGGAGCCACCAATTCCCTCAAGGTCCTCTCATGCCTTGCGGAAAATCCCGGAAAAGAATTTTTATGCAGCGAGATTCGGAAGGCCGCCTCTATAAGCAGGGCAGGTGCATATATTGCGCTTGGAGAACTAGTAAAGCAGAATCTCGTCTCAAAGTCCAGGAAGGGCAAGATTCTCTTTTATTCAATTATATACGATGATTCTGCCATAAAGCAGTTTAAGGTATTAAAGAATGTCTTGGCATTACGCCCTCTTGTGACAAAACTTAAACTTTTATCTAAAAGAATAGTCCTTTATGGAAGCACGGGTCGTGGCGAGAATGACCCCTCTAGCGATATAGACCTGTTCATACTTTCTCAGGAACCAGAGGCCGTAAAGAAGACAATGGTTTCTATAAAGACAAGGCAGAAGATCCAGTCCGTTATTAAGACCCCATCGGAGTTTGCCAGTTTCAGGGAGAAAGAAAAAACATACTATGCCGAAGTTGACAGAGGCATCGTCCTTTGGGAGGAGAAAGAATGACCCTTGAACACGATGAGTGTATAAAGAAAGGCAAGATAAAACCTTTTTCACGAGGTATAACGCTTGCTCCAAAAGAGATTGAGACAGCTTGATAAGAAAGAGGAAGCAAGAAGCCTGATAATATGAAATTTTACACTAACTATCTTTGGTTCAACACAAAAAACCGGCAGGAATTTATTAACATTACTCCGCAGGTCGAGGAGGCTGTCGCAAAAAGTGGCGTCAAAGAAGGCTTGTGCCTTGTAAATGCTATGCATATAACCAGTTCGGTTTTTATAAATGATGATGAGGGCGGCCTGCATAAAGATTTTACTGCCTGGCTTGAAAAATTGGCTCCCTACGGTAAAGACAAATATCAGCATAATCTTACAGGCGAAGATAACGCCGATGCACACCTTAAAAGGACGATTATGGGCAGGGAAGTAGTGGTCGCCGTGACTAAGGGTGCCCTAGACTTCGGGCCCTGGGAACAGATTTTTTACGGCGAGTTTGACGGACAGCGCAAAAAGAGGGTATTAATTAAGATTATCGGTGAATAAGCGTATGATCAAGGTCAAGATCTATTACCATGATACGGATTGCGGGGGCGTTGTCTATTACGCCAATTACCTGAAATATTTAGAGCAGGCGCGCACCGAGTTTTTTGCGGAAAAAGGAATCTCCATCAAAGAGCTGGCTGACTCCGGGACTTACTTTGTGGTTGCCCGGCAGGAGCTTGATTATAAGTCTCCTGCGGCCTACGGAGATATCTTAGAGGTCTATGCGCTGCCAGGCCAGGTTAGCGCGGTCAAAATAGAATTTGAGCATGAGGTTAAGAACTCAGGCGGCAAGGTGGTCTGTCAGGGCAAGACTTTGCTGGTCTGCGTGGATAAAGATTTTAAGCCTAAAGCTATGCCGCAAGGATTAAGGGAGAAGATAGCCTAATTTCGGCGGACTTATGGAATTACCCCTTTTGTTGATGGCAGTGGCGTTTATCCTTATCGTCGTGATGATTTTGCCTGCGCAGAATAATCCGCCGGCAGATAGGCCTAAGGATAACTTTACCGCCGAGGAGCAAAACGAGGCTAACTATCTGAAAGGCCAGCTAAAGAAGGTGCAGGAGGACCGTCAGAATCTGCAGAACGAGCTGGACTTAATCAAGAACACGCAGATACAGCTAAGCTATGACGCGGAAAAATATAAAGAATGGGCGGATAAGTCTGCGCAGGAGCTGGAGAAATATAAAACCCAGAGCTTGCAGCTGCGCCAGGACCTGATTGCCCGCGAGAACGATCTGTCAAAAGAGCTGTATATCAATGTCAACTTAAACAAGGATTTAAAGGAAAAAGCAGAACAGATCGCGGCCTTAGAAAACACGCTGCGCGAATTTAAGAATAAGAACAGGGATTTGGAAGACCAGTTGAAAGCGCCGAAGGGGCCAGTTTAATCATATGGATAAAGAGCTCTTTATTGTAGGCGACCGGGTTTTGATCTTGCCGGATGAAGGCAATGACCAGACCGACAGCGGCCTGTACCTGCCTCAGGGGGTTAAGGAAAAAGAAAAGGTGCAGAGCGGCACCGTAGTCAAGGTCGGGCCGGGTTATCCGGTGGCTGACCCGGCAGCGCTGGAGATAGAGCCCTGGCAGAGCCCTAAATTCGAAAATAAGTATTTCCCCCTGCAGGCCAGAGAAGGCGATTATTGTATTTTTTTAAGGAATGCCGGGATCGAGATTGAATTTGAGCAGAAAAAGTATATTGTGGTTGGCCACTCCGCGATCCTGGTCCTTTTGAGGAAAAATACCCCCTGAAATAATAGCTCGGGTTGATAAGCCTTGGCTTATATGTTATACTTGAACGGAGCCAAGGATGAATATCCTCAATTCATAATAGGCGAAAAAATTTAGCTAGGCTTTTTAACAGAGCCTAGCTTTTTTTTACTCCGCGGCCTAAAGCTGTGCGGATGTATGTGGCCGCTTGAGTATTTCGCCCAAGGAACCCCTGGGGGGCTTTAATCTATGGATAACTTAAAAGAACTGGAAAACTTAAAATTCGCTGAGGCGGATTTAGAGAAGGCCAAGCTTGAGTGCAGCCGCACGCAGCAGCAACTTTGTCACCACCTAGAGTTTGAAAAGCTCATCACCAGCCTTTCCGCTAAATTTATCAATCTTCCCGTAGGCCAAATTGATCAAGGCATAAATCAAGCCTTAAAGGCAATAGCCGAGTTTTCCGGAGTGGACCGCAGCTACATTTTTATGCTCCAGCATGACCTGCATAAACTCAACAACATCTACGAATGGTGCGCCGAAGGCGTAGACCCCCAGATTAAAAAAATGCAAGGTTTGCCGGTAGAGGAGTTTTCTTGGTTTATCCCGAAAATCATGAATTTTGAAACGGTCTATGTGCCTTGCGTTACCGATATGCCGGATGAGGCCAGCGCAGAAAAGCGATTATTCTTATCCCAATCCGTCAAATCTTTCATTTGCCTGCCTATTGTTTATCAAGATTCGGTGGCAGGATTCATCGGTTTTGATACGGTGCATACGCAAAAAGAATGGCCGCAGGAGAACATCAGCCTTCTTCAAATAATCGGTGAAATGTTTATAAATATTATCCAGCGTAAGCGTATGGAAGAGGCCTTGCGCGGCTCAGGAGAAAGATTAGTTAAATTAAACGAATGTTTTATTAAGTTTAATGATGACTCTTTCCATAATATCAATCTTCTTGTCGAATTTTGCGGCCGGCAACTGGGCGCGGTGTGCGCCTTTTATAATCGCCTGGAGAATGGCCTGCTGCATTCGCTGGGGCAGTGGAATGCCCCCGCAGATTTTATTCCCATAGATAAGCCGCAAGGGCATATCTGTTACGACATTATTCAAAATAAGGCGCATGAAGTTTGTGTCATCCGGGATTTGGAACATAGCAAATATGCTCAGACTGATCCCAATGTGCTGCGTTATGGGCTTAAGACTTATGTTGGCCAGCCGGTAGCTTTTGATGGCGCCACCATTGGCTCCTTGTGCGTCCTTTATCAAAAAGATTATACTCCTACTGAAGATGAAAAAATGATTTTTCAGTTGGCAGGCTCTGCCATCGCAGTAGAAGAAAACCGCAGGCAGGCGCGTGAATTTGTCAAGGATAGCGAACAGCGCTACAGGATATTGGCGGAATCAGCCCAGGACTTTATTTTTATTATCGGCGCTGACTGGCGGGTTAAATATTTAAACCGTTTTGGCGCAGAGGCAATCGGCTATACGCCGGAAGAGGTCAAGGATAAATTCTTAAAAGAGATATTTCCCCAAAATATTGCCGAAGTTTTTCAGGAGGAATTATCGAAAATCTTTGTATCGGGCCAGACTTTTTACGGAGAAAGGAAAATAGAATTTACGGACCGGGTATTATGGTTGAGCACTAAGCTAGTTCCGTTGAAAGACGCGCAGGGCAATATAATCTCAGTTATGGGTATTTCTCGCGATATCACCGATAAACAGTTAGCATCTTTAGCATTGCAAGATAGCAAGCGTTTTTTATCCGACATTTTTTCCAGCATTCAAGACGGTATTTGCATCATAGATGCTGAAATGAATATCTTACAGGTAAACCATACCATGGAGGTATGGTACGCGTTTAATATGCCTTTGGTGGGCAAGAAATGTTATGAGGCTTACCATTGCCGCAATGCTCCTTGCACGGTTTGCCCCAGCCGGATTACTCTTGAAACCGGCAAGGCCGATTATAAAGTTGTGCCCAGGAGCGATGCAGAGGGCAAGGTGGCGGGGTGGATGGACCTGTACAGTTTTCCGCTTATCGATAGCGCTACTGGTAAGTTAAAGGGAGCTATTGAATATGTGCGCGACATCTCCGAGCGCAGGCGCGCGGAGGAAGAGAAAGCAGCTTTGAATAAAGAAGTTTTCAAGTCCAATAAAAGGCTAAAGAGCCTGGCCCTGAAAGACCCTCAAACCGGGCTTTTTAACCATAATTACCTACAGGAAGTCATTGAGTCGGAATTTTACCGCTCCCGCAGGTATGCCCAGCCGCTTTCACTGATGATGCTGGATATTGATTATTTTAAATCTATCAATGATGTCTATGGACATAAATTCGGCGACCTTGTGCTTAAACAATTCGCCAAAATATTAAGGAAGATGGTGCGCCGCTATGATACGGTCATCCGTTACGGCGGAGAAGAATTTATGATCATCTCTTCCGGAACAGACAGGACTAATGCCTTGGTTTTAGCCAAGAGGATTTTAGATGCAATCAACCTCTTTGATTTTGGCAACAAAAAGCACAGCGTTAAATTAAAACTGAGCATTGCTGTGGTGTCTTATAACGAAGACAAGGCGGTTAAGGCCATGGATTTGGTGGAGCTGGCAGACCAGATTTTAAATCAGGCTAAGGAATTCGGCGGAAACCGGGTGTATTCATCCTTAGATATGCAGAAAAATAATCATCCTCACAAGTTAAACGGCAAGGCCAAAGATATAAAATTCCTGAATGAAAAGATTGAAAAATTAAGCAAGCGCGCCAATCAGAGTTTGATGGAAGCTATCTTTGCGTTTGCCAAAACCATCGAGGTCAAAGACCATTATACCGGCGAGCATGTAGAGCAGACAGTCAGGTATGCTACGGAAATAGCCAAGGCCATGGATTTGTCAGATCATGATATTGAGTTAATCCGCCAGGCGGCTATGCTGCATGACCTGGGCAAGATCGGCATCAGCGAAAAGATCCTGCTGAAAAAAGGTAAGCTGGATAAAAAAGAATATGAAGAGATCAAAAAGCATCCCCAGATAGGCGTGGATATCATCCGGCCGATCCAGTTTTTGCATCCGATCATCCCCATATTGCTCTACCACCATGAGCGATGGGACGGCAAAGGGTATCCCAACAGCTTAAGAGGCGAGGAGATACCTATAGGAGCGCGGATTGTGGCTATCGCCGATGTCTATCAGGCCTTGATTTCCAACAGGTGCTATCGCCGGGCTTATTCTCAGAGCCAGGCGATCAAGATAATCCAGGAATCATCGGGAAAGCTGTTTGACCCTGCGATAGTAGATGCCTTCCTAAGGATTGTGCATAAGATTTAGCCCGCTTTAAATCCTGCCTTAGATCATTTCGTTAAACAATAAAGATGT
>CAYHNY010000026.1:0-10659 GCA_964358115.1 uncultured Planctomycetales bacterium
GGATAGCCCGCTGGCCACCGATATAACCGAAGTATTCAAAAACCACCTTTCCTATATGGACCAGGAAACCCGCCAGGCAATAAGCGAAGGCGACAGCCCGTTTGAGTTTTTAAACCTGGAGTTTATCCGCGATCAAAAGGAATCTAAGAAGCTCAACATTGATAAGCGCCCGATGATCATTATTGCCGGCAACGGGATGTGCGAATCCGGGAGGATCCTGCACCATCTTAAAAACAATATGGAAGAGTCGAGAAACACTATCTTGGTAGTCGGTTATATGGCCAAGGATACCCTGGGCAGAAGGATTGTAGAAAGGCAGCGGCTGGTGCGCATATACGGAATGGAATATGAGTTGAATGCGCAGGTAGTGGTGATCAACTCTCTCTCCGGGCACGCGGATAGGAAGGGGCTGTTGGATTTTATCAATGCCTGCCTTCCCTTGAAAAAAGTGTTCTTAGTGCACGGCGACCTTGAGCAATCCCAGGCTTTGCTTGGGGCATTGTCCGAGATGGGCATAAACTCTAGCATCCCGCAAAAAGGCGAAGAAGTAGTTTTGAACTGAAGATTTTTAGATACCGATAACAAAACGCTTCGAAAATCTGATATACGGAATAAAACAGATTTTCTCGCTGTTATCGGTATTAATTCGCCCATACAACTTACTCACACTGTCGTGTTCGTAAGTTGTGGGCTCATTAAAGGAGGAAATAAAATGGCAGGCGGAAAAGCAACTACCAAAAAAGACGCAGGTATTAAAGTTTCAAGCGGGCAGCCCGTTAAAACCGGGCAGATTCTCTTAAGGGGTTTGACTACCTATAAGGCAGGCAAGAATGTCAAAGGATTAAGCACGCTCTTTGCTTTATGCCCCGGCAAGATTTATTTTTCGCACAAGAAAACATCGCACGGGCAATTCAGGACCTTCATCAATATCATGCCTGAAAAGGCATCGGCCAAAAAAGTGGAGCCCTCCCGGGCTTAAAGCCCAGGGTACCTAAGGGCCCTAAAAGCTGGATGCTTGAGCGGCCGCAACACATTTGTCCCCTTTTAAGGACGCGAAAGTATAAAAATGCCTTACCCGGATCAAGATAAACTTCAGGAGAAAGCCAGAAAATACTCTTCTCTTAAATACGGGTTATCCATATTTGATACCGCCTACCTTGTGGTTTTACTTTTTTTGTTTCAGGGTTTAGGCATATCTGGTATTCTGGCCAGGATTATTTCCGGCTTAGCGGCAAAAGAGTATCAGGCGCTGCCTGCTTATTTATTAGCCGTATCGTTAGCCTATTATCTTCTGGATTTTCCCCTTAACTTCTACCAGTCTTTTGTCCTGGAACATAATTTTGGCCTTTCTCGCCAGAATACCGGCGATTGGTTTAAAGACCAGCTTAAGGCGGGGTTAATCGTTTATATCATTTCGCTAGTTTTATTCGGGGCATTTTATTATATCCTGCGGCAGTATCCCGCCAACTGGTGGCTGATTGTTTCCCTGGCCTGGATATTTTTTAATCTGGTTATGGCCAGGCTATTCCCTATAATCATTATCCCGCTATTTTTCAAATCTAAACCGCTTTCTGACCAGAGGCTTCGGCAGCGCATTATGGATTTAGCCGGCAGGATGAAAGTAAAGATCCTGGACGTCTTTGAAATAGATTTTAGCAAAAAGACTTCCAAGGCCAATGCCGCGTTTGTGGGATGGGGCAGGACCAGGCGGGTGCTGCTTGCCGATACGCTTAAAGATAAATATAGCCATGATGAGGTTGAAGTAATACTGGCCCATGAATTTGCTCATTATCGCTTGAAACATCTGTTTAAACTTATCCTGATAAATTCTTTGGTTACTATGATTACATTCTACCTGATATTTAAAAGCAGCAGCTTTTTCTTAAGTTTCTTTGGGCTGTCTTCTTTGGGGGATATCGCGGCATTTCCGCTTTTGCTATTATATTTTGTCGCCGTGGGGGTGATTATCCGGCCGATAGAAAATTATATCAGCCGCAGATTAGAAAGAAACGCCGATAGCCTTGCCTTAAAGGTCACCGGGCTTAAAGAAGCCTTTATTTCCATGATGGAGAAACTTGCCTTACAGAATTTGGCGGACCCCAACCCTTCAGCAATAATCAAGATATTTTTCTTTGATCACCCTCCGGTTAAAGAGCGCATCCAAGCCGCCTTGGTCCATACGCAAAAAATATTATAATCCCAGGTTTTTAAACAAAGGAATAGCGATCTTGACGATGTGCGGGTCAAACTGTTTGCCCGAGCATTTCTGGATTTCTTTGCAGGCAGCCTCGGGGGTCAGCGGATTGCGGTAAGGCCGGTTTGAGGTCATGGCATCAAAGGCATCGCAGACGCAGAGGATCCGGGCTGAGAGGGGGATCTGCTCTTTCTCAAGGCCCAAAGGATAACCCGAGCCGTCAAAGTATTCGTGGTGGCTTGAGGCAAAGGGGATGATGTAGCGCAGCGTAGGGATCATATTTATTATGTCTTCGGTAAAATGCGCATGCTCCTTGACTCTTTTGTATTCTAAAGAAGTCAGCTTTGTCCGCTTGCTTAAGAAACGGCGGGGCACGTTAAGTTTTCCGATATCATGGATCAACCCCGCCCATTTGATATAGGTAATTTCGTCATGGCTTAAATTCATCGCTAAGGCGATAGCTATGGCATAACGCGAAACCCTTAAAGAATGCCCGGAGCTAAAGGGGTGCTTCATGTCAATGATCTGGGAGATCATTTCCAGCATCGTGCCGATGGCATCGATCTTAGAGGCTATATGTATAGGCCCGATTGCGCGTTGCGTATCCTGGAATATTTTCGGGATATTGGAACGCTGGCAGAGCTTATAAAAAAATCTATTTTTGCCCAGCATTTTCAGGGAGTGTTCAAGCAGTTGACGGGGATATTCCTGATCTGCCCTTAAGGAGAGCTTCTTTTTTAGCTCTTTTAAGGTAGGGGTTTTTTCCTTCTGCAGGAGTATATCAATGGCATCGGCAAGCCTGATGATCTGTGCGCCTAGAGGGATATTCTTGCCGCTTTTTGCCCGCGGGTATCCCCGGCCGTTTATCCATTCGTGATGGTCAAGGATCAGCTTTGCGCAGTTGGCCATTTGCGGGATGCCGGAAACCATTTGCGCTCCCACAATCGGGTGGGAAAGCAAGGTATTCTGGCTGGTTTTGTCATTGCGCTCAAGATAATGGATGATGTGATGGGGAAAGCCCACTCCGCCGACATCATGCAGGAGCGCTGCGTAAAATATATCCTGGATTTTCCTGGTGTTGATGGAGTGATCCGCGATCTTTGCCGCCAGAATAGCCACGCGCCAGGAATGGTAAATCTTCCTTCCGTTTTCAATATCGGTAAGATAGGTGATGATGTCCAGTAATTCATGTACCGTTTTAGTCGGCTCGATCTTCATGTTTTATACTTTCGCGCCCTTAAAAGGGGGCAAATGTGTTATGGCCGCTCAAGTATCCAGCTTTTAGGGCCTCGGTTTTAGTCAGGGGCTCCATCTAATAACTCCACTGTCAGGAAGGCAGCCTTGATGCTTGCGCCTTTTTCACCCAGGAGTTTGGCCGTATCCAGCAAGCCCTGTTTTAAATTTTTAAGCCTTGTTTCATCTTGCAATATACCTAGTATATAGCGCCCGATCTTCGCGGGGCAAGCAGCGTATTGAATAAATTCGGCAATAAATTTCTCCTGCCTGATTACATTCACCAGGCCTATATAAGGTATCTTAATTGCCATCTTAAGATAAGCCCAGGTTAAAAAAGAGACCTTATAGATAATCACCATGGGTATTCCCAGGATAGCGGTTTCCAGAGTCGCTGTTCCCGAGGCAACGATGGCAAAGTCGGATGCATTTAAACCGTTGTAAGTCATCCCTGAAAGAGTTGAGACCGGCAGCCGGTAACGCGAGGCTATCTTTTGGAAAATTTCCTGTTTTACGCTCTCAGACCTTAAGATTAAAAATTGCGATTCGGGCTTCTGTCCGTAGATTATTTTAGCAGTATCCAGCATAATTGGCAAAAGTAATTTTACTTCTTTTTCTCTTGAGCCGGGCAAGAGGGCAAAGGTTGTTTTTTGGGCGTCCAGGCCGAATTTAGCATAAAATTCCTCCCTAGAGAGGTTGGCCCTGACTGCATCCAGCAAAGGATGCCCGACAAATGCCGCAGGCACGCCATTTTTCCGGTAAAGCTCCTCCTCAAATTTAAATACCACCAGCATCATCCGGACCAGCTTTTTTATTGTTTTTATCCTTTTTTCTCCCCAGGCCCAGACCTGCGGGCTTATATAGTATATGATGGGGATCCCTCTTTTTTTTAATTCTTTTGCTAATCGCAGATTAAAGCCCGGATAATCGACAAGTACCGCTAAGTCGGGTTTTCGCCTGTCGACTTCCTTTAACAGGCCGTTAAAAATAGCCTTAAATTTCTTCAGGTTTTTTAAGACTTCGAATAAACCCACGACCGCCAGCTGCACGATATCGAAATAAAGCTCAACACCCTGGCCTTTAAGATTTTCTCCTCCCAGTCCGAAAAACCGGGTTTGGGGCAGGATATTTTTTATTTCCTTTACCAGATTAGCGGCGTGCAGGTCTGACGAGGCCTCTCCGGCTACGATCAGGATAAGTTTGCTTTTTTCCATATTATTTTTTGAATATCCAAAGCTACGGCCAGGGCCTGGCGGGCGACCTTGCCGGAAACCAGAGGTTGTTTCTTGTGCAGGACGCAGTCAATAAATGCGCTTAGCTCTTTCTTCAGCGGTTGTTCTTTTTCTATAGGCAAGGCGGTTTTGGCGATGCCTTGAGGAGTTTTTTTATAAATAAAGGCTTGCTCGTTGCGGTAATCCAGAGAGATATAAGCGTTTTCTAAGAATATGCGGATTTTGCGCAGTAGCTCGTCCGATACGCGGCTGGCCGTTAGATTTGCCACGCAGCCGTTTTTAAAAGTAAGGCGGGCATTGGCGATGTCCTCCATTTTTGTCAAGACCGGCACACCCACGGCTTCGATTCTTTTCAGGGGGGAATCCACCAGCCCCAGGACGATATCAATATCGTGTATCATCAGATCCAGGACTATCCCTACGTCCAGGGAGCGGTTGGGAAACGGGCTTAAGCGGTGGCATTCGATAAACTTAGGGTTTTCAATGAGTTTTTGGCAAGCGGAAAAAGCGGAATTAAATCTTTCGATGTGCCCGACCTGCAGGATGAGTTTATTCTTTTGGGCGGTTTTAATCAGGGAATCCGCTTCTTTGAGGGCCGCCGTAAAAGGCTTCTCCACTAATACATGGATACGGCGCTTAAGGAAGGCATCCGCTACTTTATAGTGCAGTTTAGTGGGCACGGCTACACTTACCGCCTCAACCTGGTCAAATAATTCTTTATAATCAGAGTAGCCGCAAACTCCTAATGCATCGCTTACTTCTGCAAGGCAAGCTTTATCTATATCGCAGACACCTACAAGCTGGCAATCTTCGATTTGCTGGTATAGTTTAGCATGGATCCTGCCTAAATGGCCTGTTCCTATCACTGCCACGCGTATCTTATTCATGGTAAAAGATAATAGCAAAATACTCGACAAAAGTCAATGGATATGCTACAATGCCCTACTTTTGAAGAGGTGTAAAACATGAAGGATTATCTCAAGTTACTTAAATTTATCCGGCCTTATCTGGGGCTTTTTAGTCTGGCTAGCGTCTGCATGCTATTTTCGGCGCTTTTTGACGGCATATCTTTGGCGATGATGGTCCCGCTGGCAGACAAGGTTTTAACCAACAAGAAAATCATCATCCCCACTAAATTGCCGGATTTCGCCAATAATTTCGTGGATTATTTGAATAATACCCCGTCGCTTACGCTGCTAAATTACATGGCAGTGGTTATTGTGGCCTTGTTCTTTTTAAAAGGGCTGTTTGGGTTTTTACAGAGTTACCTTATGTCTGATATCGGCCAGCTCGTAGTCAGGGATATCCGTTCCAAGCTTTACGCTAAGCTTCAACTGCTTTCTCTGGATTATTTTACCCATAAACGGGGAGGGGAGCTGATTTCGCGCATCACCAATGACGTGAAACTGGTCGAGAATGCCGTGTCCTACGGCTCTACTGATATGATCTACCAGACCTTTCAGGTGATCTTATTCGCCTTCTTGATATTCCTGATCTATGCGAAATTAGCGCTGATTGCGTTGGTGTTGCTGCCGATCCTTTGTTTTCCCATCATCAAGGTAGGCCGGGTGCTGAGAAAGCTTTCCCGCAAGGGGCAGGAAAAGATGGCGGATATAAATTCCCTGCTTTATGAGACTATCTTTGGGGCCAGGATTGTCAAGGCCTTTAACATGGAGCCTTATGAGATCAAGAGATTTAACGGCGTGAATCACGATTATTACCGGATTTCCATGAAGTCGATAAAGCGCACCCTGATTTTAAATCCGGTGACTGAATTTATCGGATGTATCGCCGGAGTATTTGTATTCTTATGGGGCGGCCGCGAGGTCATCGCCGGCAAGGTTTCTTTCGGCGTATTCGGCCTGTTCCTGGGCTCGCTTCTCTCGCTGATCCGGCCGTTTAAAAAACTCAGCCAGGTGCACTCGCTTAATCAGCAGGCAGTTGCCGCCAGCGAGCGTATCCATGAAGTGCTAGAGGCAGTGCCTACGGTAACCGAGAAAAAAGAGACGATAAAACTAAGCGGGTTTAGACAGGGCATAGTTTTTCAGGATGTCTGGTTCAGCTATGGAGACCAGGATGTGCTTAAGGGAATAAACTTAGAGATAAAAAGGGGCCAGATTCTGGCGATTGTCGGCCCCAGCGGTTCGGGTAAGACTACCCTGGTAGATCTGATCCCGCGTTTTTATGATTCCCAAAAAGGCAGGATATTGATTGACGGAACGGATATCAGGGATTTTGACCTGAAATCTTTGCGCCAGCAGGTCGGCATAGTCAGTCAGGAGACCATACTTTTCAATGATACCGTAACCGCCAATATCGCCTATGGCAGTTTCGGGGCAACGCAGAAAGAAGTTGAAGAAGCCGCGGTTAAAGCCGGGGCCTATGATTTTATCAAAAATCTGCCCAAAGGCTTTGATACGGTCATCGGCGACAGGGGGATGAAGATATCCGGGGGCGAGCGCCAGAGGATTGCCATTGCCCGGGCCTTGCTTAAGAATCCTCCGATTTTGCTTCTGGATGAAGCTACCTCGCAGCTGGATTTAAAGTCAGAGCGTATTGTCCAGGAGGCTTTAGACAAGCTTATGGAGGGGCGCACCGTATTTGTCATCGCGCACCGGCTTTCTACTGTCCGCAATGCCTCCAGCATTGTTTTTCTGGACCAGGGTATGATCATGGAGCAGGGCAACCATGAGGAGTTGCTTAAAAAGCAGGGTTTTTACCGTTGCCTTTACCAGATCCAAGAGGTGCAGAAGTAAGTGAGGCCACAACTTATGGAGTGAAGCGAACATAAGTTGTTTGGCCGAACTTATCCTTGCCACCTACCTTAAAAAATTCATATTAGGTAAATGGCAAGGATTAATTCGCAGACTTGGTTTGCATAAAGAGCAAACCACTACACTTTATGTCGTCTCCCTTCGGGGGACTCCATAAAGTGTCTGCTCATTAAAATTAGTTGCACATTTCAAGGGTTATGGTATACTTACAGATTATTTTCGCCAATGGGGGTGGCAAGAGCTGATTTTTTGTGGTATAGTAAATTATAAAATACTTTCCTAATACCACTCGCGAAAATCGCTTAAGGTTATCGCCAAAGGCGATTTTCTTGGATTAACGCTTTAACCATTTGAAGGGAGGGGTTTTAGTTTGCCTAACGAATTAATCAAACAACTTTTGGAAGCAGGCGTGCATTTTGGACACAAAACTTCACGTTGGAATCCGAAGATGAAGAAATTTATTTTCGGCGAAAGAAGCAAGATCTATATTATTGACCTGGAGAAAACCCTGGATTGCCTAAATAAGGCCCGGGATTTTATCTTAGGTATAGCCACAAAGGGCGAATTCGTGTTGTTTGTCGGCACCAAAAAACAGGCTCAGGAGGTAGTGTATCAGGAAGCGATACGCTGTGGCATGTATTATGTCACCGAGCGCTGGCCGGGAGGTTTGCTGACTAATTTCGCGACGGTGAAAAAGAGCATCAACCGCCTTAAAGAGATAGAGAAGATGAAGGAAGACGGCACATATAAGAAGCTAACCAAGAAAGAAGTGGCCCAGTTGGAAAAGGAATTGGCCAAGCTGAAAAAGAACTTTGCCGGGATAGTGCCGATGGAGCGCATGCCCCGGGCGATGTTTGTAGTGGATGCCAAAAAAGAGGATACCGCGGTCAAAGAGGCCGTCAGGCTCTCCATACCGGTGATCAGCCTGATCGATACTAATTCGAATCCTGACCCGATAGCCTATCCTATCCCCGGGAATGATGATGCCGCCAAGTCTATACGCCTGGTAACCAGCATCATCGCTGATGCCGTAATCGAAGGCAGGAAGAAATTCTTGTCTTATCTTTCGGAAAGCGGCATGGCTTTGAAGAAAGAAAAAGAGGCGCAGCAGGAACCGGCCGTGCTTCCCGAAGAAGAAGTCAAGATCAAAGAAATCGAAGAGATAGTCGAGGATACCGAGCCCCTGGATGAAACAGGCGAGCCGTTAAAAAAAGGGCGCTCCAAGCCAGCGGTCGAAGACAAGAATAAAATAAAAAGAAAGGTGTAACCAAAGAAATGAAGATACCGTTAGAATCAGTGAAAGAATTAAGAGGGATGACTTTTGCCAGCATCGCCGATTGTAAAAAGGCCCTGGAAGAAGCCAAGGGCGATATTACGAAAGCGCGGGATTTTTTACGCAAGCGCGGTCTGGAACTGGTAAGAAATAAGCAGGGCCGCCTGGCGAAAGAGGGCAGGATCGAGGCCTACGTCCACATGGGTAGCAAGATCGGAGTTTTGTTGGAGGTTGACTGCGAGACGGATTTTGTGGCGCGCAATAGCGACTTCTGCCAGTTTACCAAAGACGTGGCCATGCAGATCGCCGCCCTGGCCCCGGCATATATTAAAATAGAGGATGTCCCCCCGGAGGTCCTCGAGCAGGAAAAGAACAAGGAGCAATTCTGCAAAGAGCATTGCCTCCTGGAGCAGGCCTTTATTAAGGATTCCGGGCTTACCATAAAAGATTATTTGGGCACACTCGTGTCCAAATTCAACGAAAATATTTTTATCCGCCGGTTTATACGCTATAAAATTGGTGAATGAACTCTAAGCCTGTTTATAAAAGGATAGTCCTTAAGTTAAGCGGCGAAGCCCTGCAGGGACGCAAATCCCACGGTATTGATCATGCAGTCTTGGTCTCCATTGCCCGCCAGATAAAAGAGATCCGCCGGCTCAACGTTGATGTGGCCGTTGTCTTAGGCGCAGGCAATATCCTCAGAGGCCAGGAGAATTCCAATTCTTGCGGCCTGGATATGGACCGCTCCGTTGCCGATTATATGGGGATGTTGGCTACCGTGATAAACGGCTTAGCACTCCAGGATGTTTTAGAAAAAATGGATATGCCGACAAGGGTGATGACGGCGATTGAAATGCAGCGGATTGCCGAGCCGTATATCAGGAGAAGGGCGATCAGGCATTTGGAAAAAGGCCGGGTGATCATATTTGTCGCCGGAACCGGCAACCCGTATTTTACTACCGATACCGCGGCAGCGCTTCGGGCCATGGAGATAAACGCCCAGGCGATATTAAAAGCCACTAAGGTCGACGGGGTCTACTCCGCCGACCCTTTTAAGGTAAAAAGTGCCAAGAAGTTTAGCCGGTTGCGATATATAGATGTGTTGAAAAAAAGGCTTAAAGTGATGGATGCTACCGCCGTCAGCCTTTGCATGGATAACAAATTACCCATAGTGGTATTTAACCTTAATAAAGAAGGCAATATCAAGCGCGTGGTGCTGGGGCAGAAGATCGGCACCATCGTTAGTTAATAGGGGGGTTTAGCCATGACTACCAAGGAAATTCTGCATAACGTAGAAGAAAAAATGAAAAAAACCATCGAGGCGGTAACCAGGGAATTTTCTGAAGTTAGGACCGGCCGGGCGCATTCGGGGCTGGTTGAAGGCCTGCACATAGATTATTATGGCACCCCCACATTGCTTAAACAGCTTGCCTCTATCGCTATTCCCGATGTGCATTTAATCACCATACAGCCTTGGGATATTACCGCTATACCTGAAATTGAAAAGGCGATCATGAAATCCAACATCGGGATCACCCCTTCCAATGACGGAAAGGTCATCCGGTTATCCGTTCCGCCTTTATCCAAGGAGAGGCGCGAGGAAATGGTTAAAGTGGTGCATAAGATGTCGGAAGAAGGCCGGGTATCCCTGCGCACAATCCGGCGCGATGCCAAGGAAGCGGTGGAAAAACTAGAAAAAGATAAGGCGATAGCCGAGGATGATAAATTCAGGGCTATTGACGAGCTGCAGAAATTAATCGATAAATATACGGTCAAAATAGACGAGATTTTAAAAAGTAAAGAAAAAGAAATACTGGGTTAATAATTTTAATTTCGGGCCTCTAGCTCTCCCTGCGAAGTACGCAGGGATTCGCTGGTGGTTTTATCGTAAAAGTTTAGGGCCTCTAGCTCTCCCTGCGAAGTACGCAGGGATTCGCTGGTGGTTTTATCGTA
>CAYHNY010000026.1:10759-11333 GCA_964358115.1 uncultured Planctomycetales bacterium
AAAGTTTAGGGCCTCTAGCTCTCCCTGCGAAGTGCGCAGGGATTCGCTATGGGTTCTATAGTAAAAATTCCGGGCCTCTAGCTCTCCTTGCAAAGTACGCAAGGATTTCGCTAGTGGTCTTATCGTAGAAATTCCGGGCCTCTAGCTCATTTGGTAGAGCACCATCCTTTTAAGATGGCCGTGCCGCGTTCGAATCGCGGGAGGCTCATAAAAATATAGGGGCAGGGCCCCTTCGAATAAGAAACGTCATCAAGTCCGGGATAAGTTTTGGATAAATTAGCAAAAGCAAAGACGGGCGGATGGCGGAATTGGCATACGCGATAGCCTTAGGAGCTATTGGGGTAACCCTTGGAGGTTCAAATCCTCTTCCGCCCATAAAAAAGGTGCACGATGGCTTTTTGTCCAACTTGTAAAAGAAATCATGATCCAGATATAAACTGTCTCGATGG
This sequence comes from uncultured Planctomycetales bacterium, assembly GCA_964358115.1. GTDB lineage: Bacteria > Omnitrophota > Gorgyraeia > Gygaellales > Profunditerraquicolaceae > CAYHNY01. The sequence continues at coordinate 11,209 of CAYHNY010000026.1, forward strand.
AACCCGTCAGGTTTTGCGAGACATGGGTATTGAGAAACCTGAGAACGTTCCCAAAGAAGAATTTAAGAAAACCGTCAAGTCTGCAAACAAAGCCCTGTTGTTACTGACATTAGCTATTATTGTTG
>CAYHNY010000027.1:0-10717 GCA_964358115.1 uncultured Planctomycetales bacterium
CCAAGTTTATTACTGACAGGCCCGGACAGTCGCTCTTTTACCAAATCGCTGACTAATTTCCCGTCGGCTCCGGAGCCGATACGCGCCACCACCTCTTTCATCACCTTGCCCATATCTTTAAGCCCCTGCGCTGCGACTGCCGCTACTATCTCTTCAATAATCGACTTAATCTCATCACCAGAAAGCTGGGCAGGCAAATAGGATTTTAATACCTCCAATTCCCTGGTTTCTTTATCTACCAGGTCCTGGCGGCCGCCTTTTTGGAATTGCTCTATGGAATCCTGGTGCTGCTTGATCTGCCGCCTGATTACCGCGATAATGCCGTTATCATCAAGCCTGTCTTTCTTTTCCTTCATTGCGGCATTGGCCATTTCGGCGCGCAGGGAACTTAAAAGCGTACTTTTTATGGTATCCCTGCTTTTCATGGCTTCCCGGTATTCTTTTAAGATTTTTTCTTCCAGCATACCCTGCTCCTTATCTTTTTTAAAAGGAAAAAGATTTTCTAAACTTGGTTAAACGCCTTTCTAAACTTTGCCGTGTCAAACGGCTTGTCCTCTCCACCCCGAAACCCTCGACATTAAATGAGGCGGCGATAGTCCCATAGGCAATAGCTTTTTTCAAGGCAGCCGGGTTGATTTTTTGAGCCTTGGTTAGATACCCCATAAAGCCTCCGGCAAAGGTATCCCCTGCCCCTGTCGGGTCAACCACTTTATCAATCGGATAAGCCGGCAAGGCAAAGATGAATGCATCGCTATAAAACATGACTCCGTGCTCTCCTTTTTTGATTAAAATCATCTTTGGGCCTAAAGAGCGCAAATATTTGGCAGCTTTAATCAAGTTGCACTCGCCGGATAAATCCCGGGCCTCCTGGTCATTGGCCACATAAATATTAACTTTTTTAAGCAGTCTTATCAAAGTAGGGCGTTTATTCTTTATCCAGTAATTCATACTGTCTAACCCCACTAGCCGCGCAGAACCCGCCAGGGTTAAAAGATACCTCTGGATATCCGGGTCAACATTAGCCAGGAAAATATGGCTGATGTTCTTTTGCGCCGCGCAAAGCCGGGGCTTAAAAGCCGACAAAACCCCTAATTCCGTGCTTAGCGTAAAGGCGGTGTTTAAATCACCCCGGTACTTACCCTGCCATTTGAAAGTCTTACCTTTGGCCCTGATGAGCGAATCCAGATTCATCCCCTTTTTATTCAAAAAATTGATATGCCTTGGGGGGAAATCCTCGCCGACCACTGCCACAAGGTTGACCTTGGTAAAAAGCCGGGCAGACATGGAAAAATGCACAGCTGAGCCGCCGAGCATATATTCTCTCCTGCCAAAAGGGGTCTCGACCGTATCCAGCGCCACCGTGCCTAAAACAATTATGCTCATAAATGAGGTGAGTCCGAATTTTTCCGCCGAATGCGGCAAAAATGCTCTTTGAAAATTTTTGCCGCTGTTTATGAGGCGGAATCCTACTTTAAGAATATTATTGTGACCACAGCTAATAAAATACAATAATAACCAAAATAGTGTAGCTTGGCCTGTTCTAAGAATGCTTTTAAAATCTTCAAGGCAATTATGCCAAATACAAAACTAAAGATAAAACCCGCTAAAAGCCCTGGCAAATTTAGACTCGCAAAATTATCAACATCTCTTAGCTTCAATAAAACCGCGCCTAACACAATAGGGATGGAAGCAATAAACGACAGGCAGAAACTTGTTTCTTTATCCATCCTGCGGAATAAAAGCGCAGAGATAGTCACGCCTGAGCGGGAAATCCCCGGCACAATGGCCAGGCCCTGCGCAAGGCCCAAAACAAGAGCATCCTTATAATTAAAATGGAGCCCACCCGGGCTATAAGCCTCCGTGGTACCCAAGGGCGGAATACTAAAGCCGCCCTTATCCCCGCCCTTAAGGGCGGGGTTTGCGAGCGGCGTAGTATTATTTCTTTTTGCCTGCATAAATCTGCGCGTTAAAATCAGGATCACTCCGCTAAAGATCAGGCCCAAGGATGCGATAAAAGAAGAGGCAAATAAGCTTTCAAAAAATCTCTTTCCCGGTATGCCGATTGCGGCGGTGACAAACACGGCAATGGCAATAAATATCAATGTCCGCCGGTTACGCAGCGCCGCTACAATATCTTTAAAGAAAAAAACAATTAAAGCCAGGGTGGTGCCTAAATGCAAAACTACCGAAATAAACACCCTTTGCTCAAAGATGCCTAGGAGCTTCTGCGCGATAATCAAATGAGCAGAGCTGCTTACCGGAAAAAACTCGGTTAGCCCCTGGACTACGCCTAATATTATATATTTGAACATGTTTTTTTAGCAAAGCTTTTTTTAATCCGGGCGCTGCTTTAGAAAATCCTCTAAATCCAAAGGAATCTGAGAAACCAGCTTTAGATTATTATTGGTTACAGGATGAGCGAATTCCAAAGATCGCGCATGCAGGCATAATCTTTTAGCCTTGATCGCGAAATCGCGCCTAAAAGCATATTTAGTCTCGCCTAAAATAGGATGGCCGAGATTTTTAAAATGTATCCGGATTTGGTTGGTGCGCCCGGTTAAGGGTATAGCCTCGACGATACTAAAACCTTTTCTTTTTCCTAGAGTTTTATACCGGGTTACTGCCGCCTGGCCTTCGATAGCCGCCTTGATTTCTCCTTCGGCTAAAGGAGGTGCGCCCTGCACAAAGGCAAGATAGGCCTTTTTTACTTTCCTTTGTTTAAAGATCTGCATAATTTTATTCTGCGTGGATTTACCCTTGGCGTAAATAATTAAACCGGAGGTCTCCCTGTCCAAACGATGGCAGGGGTGCAGCCGGTAGCCGAAGCCTTTTGCCTGCGCATCATCATTAAGGATACTGGTTAAGGTGCGCGTTTCGTTTTTAGGGGTAGGGATGGTAAGCAGGCCTGAGGGTTTATCCACGATCATCAGCCATTCATCTTCATAAACAACCGGGATATTCACCCCGCTCTTCCTTTCTGCTATATAATCAATATCTCTGAAATATCTCCTGCCTTCTTAGGAAGAGCGGGGTTCATTTAAACCATCTGGAGCATCTTCTCGATGGAGGTGCGGGCGCGCAGGCGGATATCTTCGGCAACCGTTACTTCCTCTTTCATTTCCTCTAAAGCCCAGAGGATCTTCTCTTGAGTGGTGCGTTTCATGTTCGGGCAAACCGCGGCTTCGCAGGCAGGATAAAATTCCTTACCGGGATTATCTTTTTTCAAACGGTATATAAGGCCGACTTCCGTACCGATGATCATTTCTTTAGCGGTTGTTTCTTTGGCAAACTGGCACATCTTGCTGGTCGATAACACCGCATCGGCAAGCTCTACCACCGCAGGCAGGCACTCCGGATGGACGAGGACTTTGGCCTGAGGATGAAATTTCTTCTCTCTTTTTATGTCCTGCGGCAATATCTTGACATGCGTGGGGCAAAATGCATTCCATGAGATGAGCTTTCTGCCGGTCTGCCTGGATACATAATCCGCTAAATACTTATCCGGGACAAAAATAATTTCTTTTTTATCTTTTAATGCCTTAACTATAGACACGGCATTGGTAGAGGTGCAGCAGATATCCAGCTCTGCCTTGACCTCGGCGGGAGTATTTACGTAGCCGACAACGCAGGCCTCAGGATGCCTGGCTTTTAATTCTTTGACATCGGCTGCCTTGATCATATCGGCCATGGGGCAGCCGGCATGCGCATCCGGCACGATCACCAGCTTCTGCGGCGAGAGGATCTTGGCTGTCTCGGCCATGAAATAGACCCCGCAAAAAAGAATCACCTCGGCATCGGTCTTGGCAGCCAGACGGCTTAATTCCAGGGAATCCCCGTGGAAATCCGCGACATCCTGCACTTCGGGAAGCTGATAATTATGCGCCAGGACCACCGCCTTGCGCTTCTTTTTAAGCTGGCTGATCTTATCTTCCAGCCCTTTAAAAATTATCTTGCTCATATTAAGCTAAAATTTTGTCGATAATGCCGCCACCCACGACTTTATTCTTATCGTAAAATACGGCTGACTGGCCGGGGGTTATGGCAAACTGCGGTTCTAAAAATTTAACTCTTATCTTGCGATTAACGGGTTCCAGGCAAGCCTTTGATTCCTGATGATTATAGCGTATCTTCACCCTTAAAGCAACCTTCTTTTCCAAAGGGCTGAGTGCAAAACTAACCTGTTTGACTAAAAATTCAAAGCTTAAAGCTTCTTCTTTTTTACCCACAACAATGGCGTTTTTTTTAGCGTCCATTTTTAACACATATAGCGGTTGGGATGCGGCAACGCCTAATCCCTGACGCTGCCCGATAGTATAAAAAGGTATGCCTTTATGCCGGCCTAATAACTTCCCCTGCCGGTCAAATATCGGGCCGGGGCGGATATCTTTTTTGAGGGTGCCGGATAGCCCTTGAAGAAAATCCTGATAACTGCCATCCGGCAGGAAACAGATCTCCTGGCTCCCCAATTTGTTGGCCACAGCCAGGTCAAATTCACTGGCCTTGCGCCGCACCTGTTCTTTGCGATAATTTCCCAGAGGAAAAATCAAGCTTCTTAGCTGGCGCTGCCCCAGCCGGTATAAAAAATACGACTGGTCTTTCTTTAAATCTCTGGCTTTAAGGAGTTGATAGCCAGCCTTACCCTTTCTAATGCGGGCATAATGACCGGTAGCCAAATATTGAGCGCCTAAGGAAAAGGCTTTTTTTAATAAGGCGCCAAACTTGATATATTGATTGCAGCGCACGCAAGGGTTAGGCGTATGGCCTGCGAGATACTCCGCACAAAAATCTTTGATCACATATTCATTTAAGGCTTTTTGCATATTCAGGACATAGTGTTTAATCTTTAGCTTGTGGGCGACGCGCCGGGCATCTTCAATCCCGGAAGGCCCGCAGCAGCGCGGACGCTTAGTCTTGCTATCGGCAAGATTAAAACACATAGTGATGCCGATAACCTCCCAGCCTTGAGAGGCCAGCAGCGCGGCAGCTACCGACGAATCCACCCCTCCGCTCATAGCTACTACTACGCGTCTTGGCATAATCAGTCTTTTTGAATTTTGTATTCCAGCATCGCCATGGTATAGCCTATTACGCCTGTGCCCTTTATCTTTACCGGAATCCGGAGCTCGTCGGCGGTAATCCAAATTTCAAATTTTTCCGGCACGCTGGTAAAATGATAGGCCTTGAACTTTCCTGCGGGGACCTGAACGTCTTCTACGGAGGCTAATCTGATCAAGAATTTCTGGGTGGGAAGCTCGGCGGTTAAAGTCCAGCCGATATCCAGCTTTGGGATACGCCGCACGTAATACGGCAGCAAAATGGAATTATGAATAGGGCCGTTTTTCCTAATAGTCATCTCTTCTTTTTTGCCGCCTTTAACCTTGGTTATAGCAAGGATAAATTTTCCCTGGTCGTAATTTTCCACAATCTGCTCCTGGCTAAGCAAGGTCTTAATCTGACGCTCTATTTTTAACGGCAAGAATGTATCCGCGTCACTATAGATCTTTTCCAAATCGCTAAAACGCGTCACCTTGGTATCAAAGGTAATCAGATTTGCCGGCCGCCCGTTAAATTCCAGGTCTTGCGCGTGGAAAAATACCGCCCTGCCTAATGAGACCGCTCCCAGGCGGACGACATAGGTGATCTTTTCGCCTAAAGGCCCAAACCTTATGGCAGGCGCAGCCTTCTTGGCCTTTACCGCCAAAACCTTAGGACTGATCTTTTGAGGGCTGATTTTATTTAATCTAAAATACACTAACCCCGCGGCCAAGAATATAAGTACTAAAAATAATAAAATTTTACGCATGCCTGGTCACCTCGCATTAATCCATAGGATATAGGAAAATTATTATAGCACAAAAAGGCTACCAATCAACCCTTAAGCCCGCCTCTATCCAGCGGCCCGGCTGCGGGATACCCTCTATCTCTTGATATTCCACATTAAGCAGATTGGTAATTTTAAGGAAGGCTTTGAGATTTTTGTTCAAATTGCAGTTAGTAGTTGTGCCTAAAAGAAGCCAGCCGCGCCGGCCGGGTTTTTGCTTATAGTTTAAGCCGAAGGCCTGGTCGCCAAAAGGTAAATTAATGGTAAAAACGCCGTTGGCTTGATGTTGGATATAATTTGGGCCGTATTTATAAATTAGGCCCCGACTTTGGATGTTTTTGTTGATATAAGTATAGTTAAAATCTAACTTTGAGTTATCGCTGATTCTGCAATGCAAATAACTTACTGCGCCCAACACGTCTGCCCTGGTAATGTTTTCTATTTTCCATTTCGCATCCGAATAAGAATGTTTTACCCAATCCAGCATTTCTTTTTCCTGCCTTAAGAAAATGCCCTGGCTTAAAGATAGGCCCTCGTGCTTGTAATCAAAGCTGGCCTGATAGGTCATCGCACTTTCAGCCTTTAAATCCGGGTCACCGGCCGTGGTAGGGTCACTATAATAAAGCTCGGTAAAAGACGGGATGCGCAGGCTGCGGTTTAGACTTGCGTTAAACGCGGAATTTCCGGAAATATTGTATTTTAAATTAGCTGAACCGGTATAAACGTACCCGAAACTGTCGAAATCATCTAAACGAAAGGATATGAGCCCGGAAGCCTTGTTAGTTATATCGCCGGCCTGGTCTAAAAACAAGGCTCTATGGGCACGGCTGTGTTTGCCCAAGTTGGTGGAATTAATATTTTCCTGCCCGTATTCGATGCCTGCTCCAACGGTACCAAAACGCTCTGTTTGTTTCTGGAAATAAATATTCGGGGTATACATATCCGTGCGGTGATAGTTAAGGTAGCGGCTGCGGATCTGGGTTTTATCCAGCATAAATTTATCGTAATGGCGGCGCCACAAAAAGCCCGGCTTGATCACAAGGCCGCCTTTAGCTAAATCTGCCTTGGTATCGACAATCCAAGTCCTGGTCCATTCCTTTGAAGGGTATCCTAATCCCGGGGTATAAAAATCAAAGGCCCCGAATTCTTTCTGGTTGTAGCCGGCAAAAAGGCTAAATTCTGCGTCAGGCATCTCCAGGGATGAACTTAAGTTGGCGGTAAGTTTTTCATAATCGGTATCTTCGCGAAAGCCTTTGGATCCCTGCCTTTCTAAAGAAAATCTTGCGCCTAGATCATCCCATCTGTCGCTTACGCTAAATAGCCCGGAGGCTGTCTGATGAGAAGCCCCTGCCAATTCTAAAACCATTTTCTTGCTCTGCGGTTTTTTAAGATGGAAATTAATTGCTCCGCCAATGGCATCCGGGCCGAATAAGGAAGAACCGATACCGGGCATAACCTCTATTTTCTCTACGTCCTCTCTGGTCAAAGGCAGGTCTGAATTATGGTGGGCAGTCTGGGGGTCGTTAATGCGGCTGCCGTCAATTAAGACTAATACTCCTTGCGGACTTGAGCCGGCAAGAGAAAAATCCGTCTGGATCCCGGCTTTTATGGAACGGCTCTGTAAATCCAGGGGATAAAAATTAAGCTCTTCGATGATGCAGCTTGCGGGAAGTATTTTTGAAGTATCAGGATCTAAAGAATAGGTATCCGGAAGGCTTTTACTTTTAACAACGCTGATACGCTCAAAACCATGGACGCTACCAAAGGCAGGATTTAACCTTGCGACAATAAAACCGGCTATAAAAAAACTTGCGCACCGCTTTATCTTGAGCATACTGCTATTATAAATGCGGTGCGCGAACTGTCAACTAAATTATTATTTATTGTTGACAATTACCGGCAGTGCATGACATCGCCCGACATTATCTTCTCAATTAACCCGGAATCTTTTCTCACCAAAAGCCCGCCGTTGGCATCGATATCAATGGCCTGGCCTTCTAACTGGCGATTCTGACAAGCGATCTTTACCCTCCTGCCTAAAGTCGTAGCATAGCGGCGCCATGCATCAACAATAACCTGGCTCTTGCCTTCTATTAAAAGCAGGTAATTGGCTTCTAAGCGGCGTAATATTTCCTGCAACAGCTCCAGGCGGCTGACCGGCTCATTCCTTTGCTCTTTAAAAGAAGTAGCGGCAGGCAATAAGCTGCCTTTGGAATTGTTGACATTAAGGCCTATGCCTACAATCACAAAACGCACCGCATCCATTTCCGCGGATAGCTCCGTAAGTATCCCGCCGAGCTTTTTGTTACCTAGCAATATATCGTTTGGCCATTTTATATTTGCCTCCAACCCCGTGATTGCTTTTACCGCCTCGCATATGCTTACCGCAGAAAGTAAGGTGATCAAGGAAGCTTGCGTGGGCGATATTTTAGGGCGCAAGATGATTGACAGATAGATGCCTTTATATTTAGGTGAAATCCAGTGCCTGCCTAATCTACCCCTGCCCTTACTTTGAGTTTCAGCCACAACCAACGTGCCTTCGGGTGAGCCTTGCATCCCTAATTGCGTAGCAATATCCATAGTAGAAGAGACTTCATCGAAATAGTGGATATTTTTTCCCACAAACCTGGTGCACAACTTATAGGTTATTTCGTGGGCGAATAAACGGTCCGGTAAAGATACCAGCTGATACCCCAAATGCGGCACAGCCGTAATATCGTAGCCGGATTCTTTAAGTTCCTGAATATGCTTCCATAATGCCTGCCGGCTGATCTTTAAATGCTGGCTGATCTCTTCGCCGGAGACGTATCCCTGTTTTTTCTTAAGCAGTTCTAAAATTTTATTCTGCATATTTTTAATGAGCACATAACTTAGCGAACGATAGTGAAGCTAAGTTATAAGTGCGAATTAATACCGCTGAGTATACCAAAATTATCGAAGATAATTTTGGTATTGTTTACGAAGCGGTATCGTGAAGGCATTCTTCAAACTTCATCCAAAAGGGGTCGACCTTAGGATGTTCTAACTTATATTCTTTATCTTTATCAAACACCCGCATCCCCCTTTTTTTCTCTACCACTTCTCCGGCGACGCTTGCGGCAATGCCGGCTTTGTTTAGCGCTGCCACAATGCGCGCGGCTTTGCTTTTTTCTGCCGTAGCTAACAGGGTGCCTTCGCTTATTGATTTATAGGGATCGATGCCGAAACACTCGCAGGTCTTCTTTACTTCTTCTTGCAGCACCATCTTGTCCAGATAAATACGCATGCCCACCTGGCTGTGTGCGGCAATTTCGCATAAGCCCCCGAAGACTCCGCATTCCGTGGCATCGTGCATGGCAGTCACTCCGCCTGCTGAGGCGGCAATCAGGGCATCTTCAACGGTAGACATCTGATAATATATACTTTGAGCTTTTTTCACAAATCCCTTGCCGTATCTTTGCTCCAGATATTTAGGGAAATAAGCCGCCATCAGCCCCGTGGTTTCAATGGCCGGGCCCTTAGAGATGATGATCGCGTCGCCTGCGTTGGCATGGGGGATAATCAATTTTTCTTTTTTATCTATGCCAAGGATAGTCGCGCCCCCGACCATAGGATAGTTGCATCCGGCATAGCGGGCAGTATGCCCTGTCACGACAGTGATGCCTAATTTTTTGGTTGCCGCAGGGCAAACCAGGCGGCTTTCTCTATCCCCAATTCTCTGGCGATATAAAAAGGATCGGTAGATAAAACCATAACCTTGCTGCCTAAATCCACCACGCCAAAATCAACCCCGTTCTGCGGCTTGACCATGACCGTAGGATCTCGGTAACCTAGCCTGGGGTAAATCACCCGGTCAAAAAATTCATAATTTATCTTACCCAGTTTTGGCAGCTTTCCCATATTACCTAAAATTTTGATAAATATTTATCCTTATTTATTTTCATAAAGCGGAGACATGGCGCGCAGATTCTTAACAATCGCCGGAAGCTGTTCCAAGAGGTAGTTAATATCCTCCTCTTTGGTCCATCTGCCCATGCTGAATCTTAATGAGCCGTGGGCGATCTCATGCGGCAGGCCGATAGCTAAAAGCACATGCGAAGGCTCTAAGGATTCCGAGGTACAGGCAGAGCCGGTAGAAGCAGCAATACCTAGCATATCCAAATTAAGCAGCATGGATTCTCCCTCGATATATTTAATGGCAAAATTAACATTGTTAGGCAATCTTTGCGTGGGATGGCCGTTAAGATAAATCTCCGGTATTGCCTTGGGAAGCTCTTTGATTAATCTATCGCGCAAGCGGATTTGAAATTGCCCCTCCTCCTGCATTTTATCCCGGCATAACTCCAGGGCTTTAGCCAAACCTACGATGCCGGTTGTATTGTGGGTGGAGCCGCGCCTGCCTCTTTCCTGGGCTCCGCCGTGAAAAAATCTTTCGATCCTTGTACCTTTGCGGACATATAACGCGCCTACCCCCTTAGGCCCATAGAATTTATGCGCGGACAAAGAGAGCATGTCCACGTTTAATTCATCCACATTTACGGGGATATGGCCTACCGTCTGCACCGCATCGCTATGGAAGTAAATCCCTTTTTCTCTGGCGATTTTACCTATCTGGGCGACCGGCTGTATGGTGCCTATTTCGTTATTGGCATGCATCACCGAAATTAATATGGTCTTATCGGTAATCGCCTTCTTGATATCCGCGGGGTCAACTAGGCCGTATTTATCCACTTTGACAAAGGTAGCCTTAAACCCTGCGCCTTCCAGGAATTTTGCCGGCTCGCTCACCGCATGGTGTTCAATATCGCTGATGATGATATGATCGCCTTTTTTCGCCAAGGCATAGGCTACTCCCTTGACCGCAAAATTATTCGATTCTGTTCCACCAGAGGTAAAGATAATCTCCTCAGGCTTAGC
>CAYHNY010000028.1:0-10657 GCA_964358115.1 uncultured Planctomycetales bacterium
ATGGGAGGTGCCGGTCTGGATACTGATTTTACTGATACCGACGCGGCCCTTGCGCAGCTTCTCCTTGAACCCAAGCATAAACGCACGCAGGTCTTCGGGCGTGGAATTCTTGCTGCCTACTTCTCCGATTTCGCCGCCTACGGAAACCTCAATGCCCCGCGGCTGAACCTGGCGGATAAACTGGGTAAGAGCAGCGCAAACCTCGTAATTAAGCTGCTGCTGCTTTTTAATATCCGGCACGGATAAATCCACTAAGGTGGAAGAATCAATATCAATATTAAAAAACCCGCAGGCAACGGATTCGCCGATTAAGGTTTTTAAAGCCTCCAGCTCCTTATCCGGGTTCTCCTTGAATTTTTTGGCATTGGCTTGAAAATGATCGCCCTGGATAAAAACCGGCCCGGAATAACCCTCTTTAATTGCCGCGGCTAAAATCACGCTTGAGTACTCTATGGGTACCTGATTGGTATAACCCATTTCGGATTTGGCAATCTCAAATATAAACGCCCCGGAATTATTTCTCTTAGCTACCCTAAATATTGCCCTGGCTAAATCATAGGTCATGCTCCTTAAGTTTATTGCCGGAACTGTAAAACCCGAAAATTCGCTACGGCCGCGGGCCTGGTAAAATTGATTGATGCTGGAAGGATATACCCCTTTTTTATAGGCAATATCCCATATCTTCTTGGCTAAAGCTTTCTTTAGCGCCAGATCATCGCTGGCAATCAGCTCCATTGCCACACCCTCGATATCAAACGGCCTTCTGCCCATATCTTGCTTCTCCTGTTTTTTAAGTTAAGATTTTAATCAGCTTATACCATTGCTCGGCTTTTGTCTCTTTCTTCTGTATAGCGAATTCAAAATCTACGGTGGTTATCTTGCTGCAGCAAAGGCCGACCGCCTTGTCAGTTTCACCCCTCAATAAACAATTTACTGCTTCAAATCCTAAACGTAAACCTAAATCCCGGCTTAATGCGGTGGGGCGCCCCCCCCTTTGAATATGCCCCAAGATTACCGGCCTTGTTTCAAGGCTGGTCATCTCCGTGATTTTATTCGCTATCTCGGTTGCCGATGCCGCACCCTCTGCCACCACAATGATCCAGCTCACCTTACCTCTAATGTTACCGTTGACAATCTCATGGCACATGTTGCCTAAATCAAATTTTATTTCCGGAATAATCACGTCTTCGCATCCGCCGGCAAGGGCAACCGCAAGGGCGATAGAGCCCGAATCCCTGCCCATGACTTCCACCACGAAAATCCGCTCCATGCTGGTGGCGGTATCGCGGATATTATCAATAGCGGCTAAGGCCGTGTTGATCGCCGTATCCCAGCCGATAGTCATATCAATGCCGTTGATATCGTTATCTATTGATGCGGGTATCCCTATGCAGGGCACTGCGTATCGCTTAAAGAATTCATGGGCAGCGGTAAAGCTGCCGTTGCCTCCGATAACGATCAGGCCGTCAATAGCATGCTTTTTAATCGTTGCGTATGCCCTCTTCTGGCCTTCTTCAGTCTTAAACTCGGGGCAACGCGCGGTCTTTAAGATCGTCCCGCCCTGGTTAATGATCCCGGAAACAGAACGGTGGTCAAAAGGCTTTAGCTCTTCATTAATCAATCCCCACCATCCGCGGAATGCGCCCATCACTTCTACTTTATTAGCAACAGCGCTGCGCACCACCGACCTTATCGCCGCGTTCATGCCCGGGGCATCGCCTCCGGTAGTCAAAACCGCAATCCTCTTTATGCCCATATTTATCCCTCTGATTTTTTCTCCAGTTCTTCGATATAAGCAATCATCTTTTGCAATTCATTATTAATATGGCGCACCTTTAACACCGATTTTATCCGGTGAAGTAAATCCGCCTTTTCAACCGGTTTAGTCAAGAAATCCACTGCCCCGGCATCCAAACTTCTTTCTTTTTCTCCGGCATGAGCCGTAATTATCAACACCGGGATATTTTTAAGCGCTTCTTCTTTCTTTAAGGCCCGGCAGACCTCTAAGCCGTCTAAGCCCGGCATAAGGTAATCCAGAATAATCAAATCCGGATTGTTAGCCTTAGCCAGATCCAGGGCTTCATTGCCGTCTTTGGCTATGATCGCTTCGTAGCCTTCTTTAGTAAGTATGACCTTGGCTATTTCCTGAACGTCTGCGTCATCATCGGCAAGCAATATCTTTTCCATAGCAAAGCGCCTCCTTGTCTTTTTATCAAGTCCCCATCTGCCAGCTGGAAAGATAATCTTTTTGTTTCTTAGTCAGGGTATCTATCCTGCGGCCCATGGATCTTAATTTAAGGTCGGCGATGCCCTGGTCGATTTTCTCCGGCACTTTATATACATCCTTGCTTAAACCCTTGTGATGTTTAACCAGATACTCAAGGCTTAAGGCCTGATTGGCAAAAGACATGTCCATGACCTGCGCGGGATGTCCTTCGGCGGCAGCCAGGTGTATCAGGCTGCCTTCGCCCAAAAGATAAATCCTCTTTCCGCCTCTTAAAGTATATTCTTCCACAAAGTCGCGGATAGTTCTTTTTGCCTTGCTCATACGCTCCAGATCCGGGATATCGATTTCCACATTAAAATGCCCGGAGTTGCAGATAATTGCCCCGTCTTTCATCGCCGCAAAATGCTCTTTGCGGATCACGCTTATGTCGCCGGTGACGGTAATAAATATATCGCCTAACTTAGCCGCATCTTTAATCGGCATGACTTCATAACCATCCATCACTGCCTCTAACGCGCGCAAGGGGTCAACCTCAACCACGATCACCTTTGCCGCCATGCCTTTTGCCCGCATGGCCACACCCTTGCCGCACCAGCCATATCCGCAGACTACAACCTTGGAACCGGCGATTAATTTATTGGTGGCGCGGATTACTCCATCCAGGGTAGACTGCCCTGTGCCATAACGATTATCAAATAAATGTTTGGTCAAGGCATCGTTTACCGCGATGATCGGATAACGCAACTTGCCCTGCCGGGCCAAAGAGCGCAATCTGATCACCCCTGTAGTAGTCTCCTCGGTGCCGCCGATAATATTCTTATACGCTAAAGGGTCGGCTTGGTGAATAGTGCTGACCAAGTCCGCTCCGTCATCCATGGTGATATCAGGCTTTACCGCCAATACCGAATTTATATGTTTATAGTAGGTGTCGGTGTCTTCGCCTTTAATGGAAAAAACCGAAAGCTTAAGGCCCTTGACCAAGGCTGCTGCCACATCATCCTGGGTGGAAAGCGGATTGGAGGCGCAAATAAAGACCTCTGCCCCTGCCATTTTCAAAACCTCGGCTAACACCGCGGTCTCGGTAGTCACGTGCAAACAGCAGGCAACCCGCAGGCCTTTTAAGGGCTTTTCTTTTTTAAAACGCTGCCCGATCAATCCTAATACCGGCATGTTATTCCGTGCCCACTCGATACGCAGGCCGCCCTTTTTGGCTAGCTTGATGTCTTTAATATCGTAGTTCATTTGTCTCCTTTTCTTAGCTATCAGTCGTCAGTCATCAGCTTTCAGCTGAAGGCTGAGAGCTGACAGCTGAAAGCTTTACAATCTGGCTGCTTGCTTCTTTAAGGTAATCGCTTTATCCGTGCTCTCCCAGCTGAATTCAGGCTCGACCCTGCCAAAGTGCCCGTAGCAGGCAGTCTTTTTATAGATGGGGCGCAGGAGGTCTAGTTTTTTAATCATGCCCTGCGGCCTTAAATCAAAATTTTCGTTGATCAGCTTTACCAACTTGGCTTCAGAAAGTTTGCTCGTGCCGAAAGTATCCACCATTACGGCCAATGGCTCAGCCTTGCCAATGACATACGCCACATGGAGCAGGCATTTGTCAGCCAGCCCTGCGGCTACGATATTTTTGGCTACGTACCTGGCCATATAAGCGGCAGAGCGGTCTACCTTTGTCGGGTCTTTGCCGGAAAAGGCCCCTCCGCCGGGAGCAGCTACCCCGCCATAGGTATCCACGACGATTTTTCTACCGGTCATGCCGGTATCCGACTGCGGGCCGCCGATGACAAATTTGCCTGTTTCATTGATATAATATTTTGTCTCTTTATCCAGATATTCCTTTAATATGGGCCTGGCGATTTCGTTAATCATTTCCTGGCGCGCGGCCTTGGTGATCTTTTCTTTTGTGGCATCGAGTATCTCCTCGGTGTGCTGACAGGCCAGGACTACCGAATCCACTCTTTTAGGGACCCCGTCATTATACTCTACGGTTACCTGAGATTTACAATCCGGGCCCAGGTATTTTAAAATACCTTCTCTCCTTACCTCTGCGGTGCGGCGGACAAGCTTGTGCGCCAGCATAATCGGCAAAGGCATTAATTCCGGTGTCTCCCGGCAGGCATACCCGACCATAAACCCCTGATCGCCTGCCCCACCCGTATCTACGCCCTGAGAAATATCCG
Organism: uncultured Planctomycetales bacterium; assembly: GCA_964358115.1. Taxonomy (GTDB): domain Bacteria; phylum Omnitrophota; class Gorgyraeia; order Gygaellales; family Profunditerraquicolaceae; genus CAYHNY01. The sequence goes on from CAYHNY010000028.1 coordinate 4,408, forward strand.
GAGATTGGCTGTGAATGGTATTAATCACAGCGCAGGTATGGTAATCAAACCCATATTTCGGGTGGACATAACCTATATCTTTAAGCACGTTGCGGGTAAGATTATGCACATCTACAAAGCCGGTCGTGGTGATTTCGCCGCCAACAACAAGAAGCCCCATAGTTACATAGGTCTCGCAGGCGACCCTTCCGTAAGGGTCCTGCCTTAAAACGTCGTCTAAAACCGCATCGGATATCTGGTCGCAGACCTTATCCGGATGCCCCTCTCCTACTGACTCCGAAGTAAAAAAATGCTTGCGCGCTGCCATAAATCCTCCTTAATGAGCAGACAACTTATGGAGCGTTAGCGACATAAGTTGTAGTCCCCCGGAGGGGGACGTCTGCGAATTAACCCAGCGCTAATTTCTATTTGGCTTGCTATTGTGGAAATTAGTGCTGGGTCGATCAGTACGCATAACTTACGTGCACTTTGTTCCGTAAGCCTAGGCTTCATTTAAAATTCTCCTTAGCCTGATTATACACATCGTGATGGCCGATATCGTACCAGCGGCCGTTAAATACAAACCCGTAAACTTCTTTCTTACTTCTTAGCCAATCTATATAAAAACCTGTGGCGTCGTGCTTGGAGGCCTTGTTGGCCAAATACTCTTTAATCAACCCCAGCCTTTGGGCGGGAAAATAATAAAGGCACATGGCAATCAATGTAGAATCGGGCGCCTTGGGTTTTTCCTTAAAATCAATGATCCGGTTTGCGGAGTTTAATTTAAGTACCCCGTATTTTTTCGCCTCTTCTTTACTTTTAATATCATAGGCGCCGATTACGGGAGATTTTTTTTTGGATTTAGCAAAAGACAAAAAATCATCAAGCGCGCCGTCAAAAAGGTTATCTCCGCCTACCACCAAAAGATCATCCCGGATGCCATTTTGCGTAATGCCAAAATGCATATCGGCGATCGCCCCCAGCCTACCCGCCTGGCTTTTAGTTAAGTCATCGACCAAGGCAATCTTTTTTTTAGTTTTAAGCCCGGATGCCCACTTTTTAAAAACAGGCATAAATTTGCTATTGGTAACCACGATAATCTCATCGATATCTTTGATTTTTGAGATTTTATCGATAATGTAATCAATGATCGGCCGGCGGCCCACTTTTAAAAGCGGCTTGGGGTAATCCTTAGTCAAAGGGTACAAGCGCGTCGCGTAACCGGCTGCTAAAATCAATGCCTTCATCAGCTAAATCTGACCTAGTTTGCGTTTAAGATAGTTGACCTTATCCACCGGTGTCGGGTCAATGCCGTAAAGTATCGCCAGATAAAACGAAATAAAATCCCCGATATAAATCAAAGAAAACATGCGCGCCAGCAAATCCAGCCCTCGCGACCAGATCTCCAGGACCGCCACACCTTCTTTTTTGATCACCTCCCTGGTTATATCCATGCGCATCGCTACACGCTGATGCATGAGCTTATCCCGCAGCATAACCACCACGAAGTCCTTAAATAATTTCTTGGGGTTCTCCCAGCCGACGATTTCATTGTGGTTCATCTCCGGAAAGACGTGCGTTAAAGCCAGGGCCTTGGAATTTTCGCTCAGCTGCCCACGGAAACGCGTGGCTACCGCGTCAAAATGCACGGAGCTAGAATATATAAAAGTCAGCTTGTTAAATAATTTCGCGGCGATATATTTTGAGATATTGTCCTTTTGCGCTATAGCCGGCTTTAAATTTTTATCCCTCAACTCCTCCAAAACCTTGACCATCTCGGCGACAGAAGAATCTATGCTGTTAATCAGCCTAAGTTTTGCCAAAAGGCCTAAAAGAATAATGCTGGAATAGCCTAAGGCTGCTCTCGGCGGAATACCTTTAGGTATTTCGATAAAAGTTATACCGTCCTTCAGGGCAAAATCTTTAAGCTTGCCGCCGGAGGAAACCGCGATGATAAAAGCAGACTTTTCTTTGGCCTGGGCATACGCGCTTAATGTCTCTTCGGTATTGCCGGAATAACTGGAAACAAATACCAGGCTTGCGGCATCCACATACGCCGGTAATTCATATTCGCGGGCCACCGCAATCGGCAGCCGGCTGCCAAAATAAAGATAGGACCTGGCCAAATCCGCCCCGATAGCTGAGCCGCCTAATCCGGTAAAAACGATGTTGCAGAAATCCCGGCATGCAAAAAGAATCCGCGCCTCTTTGGCTATGCGGAAGGCGCAGCGGCATTGCTCAGGAAAATCCAGCAAAAGCCCAAGCATCCCTGCCCTATCCAACTTTTCTATCGCCTTGAGTTTCAAAGAGCCTTTTATTTTAAGATCTCCTTTAGCTTTGCGTTGCTGAATTCCACCACCTCTTTGCCGGTAGACAATCTCAGCGATTGCTTAGCAATCTCCTGGGCCTGCGTATAGTTTATGGAGCGCACGATATATTTTACTTCCGGGATAACCGAAGGGGGTACGCTAAATTCATCTAAACCTAAACCAAGCAGGATCAGGATAAACGCCGCCTCGCTGGACATTTCACCGCACATACCCACCCGAATCCCCTCATTGTGCGCAGCATCAATGATGTTTTTAATCAGCCTCAATACCGCCGGATGCGCTGGCTCATAAAGGTAAGCTACTTTTTCATTCGCGCGGTCAACCGCCAGGGAATACTGTATAAGGTCATTGGTGCCGATGCTAAAGAAATCCGCTTCTGTAGCCAAGAAATCCGCGGTCATAGCCGCAGAAGGAACTTCGATCATCGCCCCCACTTCAATATTATCATTAAAGGGGATACCTTTTTTTTGCAGCTCCTCCTTGACTTCACCAAGTATCTTGTTTGCCTGTCTCAATTCTTCTATCCCTGAAATCATGGGATACATAACTTTTAAGTTGCCATGCACCGAAGCCCTTAATATCGCGCGCAGCTGCACCTTGAAGACATCGGGCCGGGCAAGGCAAAAACGGATCGCCCGCCACCCCAAAAACGGCTCTATCTCTTTAGGCATTTCAAATTGCGATAAAAACTTATCGCCGCCTAAATCCAATGTGCGGATAATCACCTGCTGCGGCTTCATCTCTTCGGCAACGTATTTATAGGCCTGATAATGCTCTTCTTCAGAAGGAGGATCCTTGCGGTTCATATAGAAAAACTCGGTACGGTAAAGCCCTATGCCTTCCCCTCCGTGCATCTTAACCGACGAAACCTCCTCGGGAAACTCGATATTCCCGGTAACTTCCGCTACCCTGCCGTCAGGGGTAACTGCCGGCAGGTCTTTTACTGCCCAAAACTGCGCGGCTATACCTTTAAGCTTTTCCTCTTCCCGGTGATACTTTTTGAGAGTCTCTTTGTCGGGATTGATAATGACGATGCCCGTGGTGCCGTCGACGATCAGGATATCCCCGGACTTAATCTTGGCCGTGGCCTCTTCCACGCCGACCACAGCCGAGATCTCCAAAGACTTGGCCATGATCGCCATATGCGAAGTCTTGCCGCCGATATCGGTGACAAACCCGCAGACATTTTCTTTGTGCATCGCCGCGGTATCCGATGGAGAAAGGTCGTGTGCTACCACCACTACCCTTTCCTTTAGATCTCCCCAACCCTTAGGCTTCTTACCGAGCAAGTTGCGCAGGATCCTCTTGCCCACGTCGTTTACATCCACGGTGCGCTCTTTGAGGTATTCATCCTCGATTTTAGAAAAAACGTTAATGTATTTCTTTAAAACTTCCGAGAATATCGCCGCTACATTTACGCGCTCTTTCTTCAGGCGCAGGATGACCTCTTCGATAATCATGCGGTCTTCCAAGACCAAAAGGTGGGCGTCAAATATCTCTGCCTCGTCCTGCCCCATGTCCTTGGCGATCCTTTTCTGCAATTCTATGATTTCCCGCCGGGTCTGGATGAGCGCCTCTTCAAAAATCTGTATCTGAAGCGGGATTTCATCCTCCCGGATAGGCTGCCGCGGGATGACAAATTCTTCTTTATCTATGCGGTAAGCCGGCCCGATATTGATGCCTGAAGCCGCAGCTATACCTTTAAGTTTAAACATGTTCACTCCTCGAGGTTTAAAACCTTTTCCAGCTCCGTAATAGCGATCTGGGCGTCTTCGCCTTCTACTTCCAAAATAATCTGCGTGCCATTTTCCGCGCCTAACATAAGAATCCCCATGATGGATTTTCCGTTTACCTCTTCGCTATCGCGGCGGATGGTAATCCGGGAATCAAATTTATTCGCTGCCTGCACAAACAAAGCCGCCGGACGGGCATGCAAACCCTGCTTGTTCCTGACGGTCAATTTCTTTTTTAATAAAGGCATAATTAATGAACCCACAACTTACGAACACGATAGTGTAAGTAAGTTGTCTGGGTGAATTAATCCTTGCCATTTACCTATTATGAATTTCTTAAGGTAGATGACAAGGATAAGTTCGGACAGATAAGTTATGTCGCTTATATTATTTTTAATATAATTCTCCATAACTTATGTCCTCACTTAGATTTCCTCCATAAAACTTAAAATAATCCTGGCCAGCTTTAAAGGGTCATGCCTGGCCACATCCTCGGCGATGACTATATTTTCTTCAATCACCCGGTAGCCTAAGCTTTCGATATTCCTGCGGTCATTGACCACCGGATAGGAATTTTCCCGGGCGTAACGCTTCAATATACTAGTGGATATCTCTCCGGTATTGACCACGGCGTAATTCAAAGCCCGGGGGTGGCTATGATTAATCAAAGTCTTAATATGCATAGAGGCAGAAAAACTATCCGTCTCCCCCGGCTGGGTCATAATGTTACATACATAAACCTTGATTGCCTCAGAAGCTACTACGGCTTTGGTAATTTCTTTTATCAAGAAGTTAGGAATAATACTAGTATATAGCGAACCCGGTCCCAAAACAATGATCTGCGCTTCCTGAATTGCCCTTAGCGCTTCCGGTGTTGCCGATGAAGAATCCGGCTTAAGGTAAACCCTGTTTATCGGCTTATACGCCAGGGGGATCTGATCCTCGCCTTCGGTAAATGAGCCGTCCCTGTGCTGGGCCACCAGCATCACATTATCTAAAGTAGAGGGAATAACCTGGCCCCTTAAAGCCAAAACCTTGCTGGTTTCTTTAATCGCCTTCTCAAAATCTCCGGTCAATCTGGTCATGGCGGTAATAAAGAGGTTCCCGAAGCTATGCCCGGACAATTCCGAGCTTTTATCAAACCTGAACTGAAAAAGATCGCGCATCAAGACCGGGGCATCGGCTAAAGCCACCAGGCAGTTGCGGATATCGCCGGGCGGCAATATGTCAAACTGCTGCCTTAATCTGCCTGAAGAACCTCCGCTGTCTGCTACCGTAACGATAGCCGTAATATTGGAGGTATATTCTTTAAGCCCGCTTAAAATTACCGACAGGCCCGTGCCGCCGCCTATGGCGACTATCTTAGGCCCGCTGGATAACTGTTTTCTTAAAACCAGGATGTCGACCAGCTCGGAGTCTTTTGATGCGGGCATAAACGCGGCGACAAAAGAGCGCAATATGCGTTCGATGCCCAAAATCAAAATGATTACGCCGCAGATAGCCACCAGCAAATCCAGCGCCTGGACTATCCAGAATTCCTCGGAACGGAAACGGCTTGAGCCGATAACGATAAAAAAAAGGCCAAAACCCGCCGCCAAAACCCAGCGCTTTATCCCTATCCCGGGATACAGCCATTTAAAGCAGCCTTGAAACCTGCCCTTTAAGAATTTCGGGCTAAATCTTTTTTTCATCTTCCTGGCTGATGGTTGAGATAATGGAATCTTTATCTTGGCAGCTACGCAAGCTATCGCGGAAATATTTATCCTTAAGAAGACGGGAAATGCGCGCCAGGGCCTTTAAGTGCGGGCCGGCCGAATCGACGGGTGCCACTAATAGGAAGAAAATATGGGCGAGGTCTCCGTCCAGAGAATCAAAATCTACTCCCTTTTTGGAAAGGCCGAAGGCCGCAATTAATTTATCCACACAATCGGATTTGGCATGCGGTATAGCCACTCCCTGGCCGATGGCGGTAGAGCCCAGAGACTCCCGGGTCACCAGGGCTTCAATAAGCTTGTTGCGGTTACGCCTATCGAGATTTCCGGCATCGATCAAGGCATCTACCATTTCTTTAAGCACATCTTCTTTCTTGGCGGCTTTAATATCAGGTATAATCGCTGCCTGCGATAAAAAATCCGTGATTTTCATAATGCTGTCTCCTTAAACAAGCACTGCCTCTGGCGTTTAGTGCTTGTTTATCCCCTGCTCTGC
>CAYHNY010000029.1:0-7323 GCA_964358115.1 uncultured Planctomycetales bacterium
GTGCCGTTTAGCCGGTTATTCGAATTGTTTAGCCAGGTCAAAATCAAATGATAAATTATCGTTTATTTATTGACGGTGAATTTAAGGACGCTGTCAAGAAACAGAAAATACTGAATCCAGCGACAGCCGAAGTTATAGCAGAAGCCAGCGTTGCGGATGAGGCAGATATAGAATCAGCGATAGGCTCATCCCGGGAAGCCTTTGATAATGGCCCCTGGAAAGAATCTACTCTAGATGAACGCAGGGATTTACTTCTTAAAATATCTCAAGGTATCTTAAATCAGGCCGCCGAGTTGGCAAACTTAGAGACTTTGAATACAGGTAAACCTATTAAAGAAACCATTTTTATGGATATACCTTCTGCGGCCAAGGCATTTGAGCACGTTGCCAATAACTTAGGGAATTATTTAAAGGGTTCTAATTTAGAACTTGCCTCATCTGCGCAAGCTAATCTGGAGTACGAGCCTCAGGGCGTGGTAGCATTGATTGTTCCCTGGAATTACCCGCTTTTGATCGCCTCATGGAAGTTAGCTTCTGCTCTTGGAGCAGGCAACACGGTGGTTTTAAAACCATCCAGCTTAACTCCTTTGACCGTTTTGGAATTAGCCAAGATTATCAAAGAGGCAGGTTTTCCTAAGGGCGCAGTTAATATTCTTAACGCTAGCGGTGCCGAAACTGGCGAAGCATTATGCGCTGACAAGCGTGTAGATATGATTTCTTTTACCGGCAGCAATGAAGTCGGCAGGCAGATTATGCAGTATGCCTCCAAAAACGTAAAGAAATTAGTCATGGAGTTAGGAGGAAAATCTGCTTCAATAATCTTAAAAGACGCTGATTTGGAATCCGCGGTAAACGGATCTTTATGCTCAATATTCTTGAATCAGGGGCAGATGTGTACTGCGATGTCGCGGATTTTAGTGGAAGATGATATCTACGACCGATTTGTCGCAGATTTTGTGCAAAAAACAAAACGGATTAAACTGGGCAACGGCCTGGATTACGAAACCCAGATGGGCCCTTTAATTAGCGATAATCAACGCAAGAAAGCCGCAGTCTATACAGAGAAAGCCAAGAAAGATGGCGCAAGATTGCTTTGCGGAGGCAAAATTCCCGATAGCCAGTATCTAAAAAACGGTTTTTTCTTTGAGCCAACCGTATTTACCGATGTCTCATCCGGCATGGCCATTTTTAACCAGGATGTCTTTGGCCCGGTAGTATGCATAAGTAAATTTTCTGATTTAAAAGAAGCGCTAACATTAGCCAACACAAGTGATTTTGCCCTGGCTGCCTGTATTTGGACCAAAGATACTAATTTGGCCAAGAGTATAGCCAAGAAGATTAATGCCGGTACCATCTGGATTAATACCTACGGTATGTTCTATAATGAGGCCCCTTACGGCGGATTTAAACAAAGCGGATTCGGCAAAGAGCTGGGAAAAGAAGGATTCCTGGAATATACCCGCCTTAAAAACGTTATCATCGACCAATCTGTTGACTCCAAACCTCTGGTAAACTATTGGTATGGCTTTTAATTGCCCTAACCATTTCATAAAAAAGCCGTTTTGTTTCTGATAAAATTCTTGACACCACCTTTAATTATTAGTAAAATTTGAATAGCACAATTTTATCATCCCCTTTTCTTATGCCACTATGAATTGCGCTGAACTCCTTGAAAAAAAGTCAAAAATCTACTCAGCAAAACCTGCTTTTATCTTCAAAGATAACCCCATTTCCTTTCGTCAATTAAGGGATTCTGTTTTTCGTTTGGCCAACAGCCTGCTTAAATTAGGGGTTAAAAAAAGCGATAAAGTAGCCATATACCTGCCTAACTGGCCCGAATATATCTATAGTTATTTGGCCATCTGGTCCATAGGGGCTACGGCGGTGCCTTTGGATTTTATGCTTACCGAGGAAGAATTATGTTCTTGCATCTTTCATTCCGAAGCCAAGCTTTTAATTGCCAAGTCTAAGTCCGGGATTTCCTTTGAGCGCCTGAAAAAAGATATCCCTGCCCTTAAAGACATTGTTTTGTGCCAGGAAAAGGCGGAAGGATTTTTATCATTTCAGGAGCTTGTGGATAACAGCCAAGACAGCTTGCCCGATATCCAGATCCAGGATAAGGATTATGCGATTATATTTTACACTTCCGGCACCACCGGTAAACCCAAAGGGGTGCTGGTGAATTACCTGCAATTAGGCGCGCCACCGAAGGCAATGGATTTTTTTGTAGATTTAAATGAGAAGGACATAGTTATTTGCGCCCTGCCGCTTTCGCATCTGGGCGGATTAGTCTACCTGCAAAACAATATTAGTTATGCCATTACCGTAATCTTGATGGAGCGTTTTATTCCCGCGGAGTTCTTAAAAAACATCCAGAATTATAAAGTTACCTGTTTCTGGCTGGTGCCTTCGATGTATTACGCCATTTTACAATTAAAAGAGTTTGAAAATTTGGATTTGTCAACTTTACGCTGGATAGTTACTTTCGGAGCTTCAAGTTCTCCCGATGCCCTGCGCAGATTTCACCAATATTGCCCGAAAGCGCACCTGCTTAACGGCTGGGGCCTTACTGAGACTAATGCCCCTACTACGGTTATCCCTATAGGCTCAGAGAAGATTGAGAGCGTTGGCAGGCCTGCGCCTTGGATAGAGGTTAGGGTATTCGATGATAATGATAATGAAGTGCCTCAGGGGCAAGTCGGAGAAATAGTAGTTAAAGGTTGGGTGGTTACCGATGGTTATTACAAAGATCCGGAAGGCACGCGTTTAGCCATGCGTAACGGTTGGTTCCATACCGGAGATTTGGGCAGGATAGATGCAGAGGGTTATTTTTATATCGCAGGCAGGAAGAAAGAGATGATTAAGGTCGCCGGCGAGATCGTCTTTGAGGCGGAGGTAGAGGCAGCCATCCATAAAAACCCCGAGGTAGCTGAAGTGGCGGTTATCGGCGTGCCGGATAAGTTGCGGGGCGAGGTGCCCAAGGCCTTTGTGGTCTTGAAAGAAAAAAATAAAATTAATGATGATGAATTGCGTTATTTCTGCCGCCAGCACCTGGCGCACTTTAAAATCCCGCATTATTTTGAATTTGTAGATACACTTCCGAAGAACCGCACGGGCAAAATCGATAAATCTAAATTAAGGAATGAGGCTAAAGTAGCATGAAGGGTTTTGTCAATTGGTTTAGCCATGGGTTGATCAGGTACAGGTTTGGATTCTTAAGCCTCTGCCTGATAATAAGCATATTCTTTGCTTATCAGCTAAAAAACCTTTCCCTTAATACCAATCTCGGAGATTTTTACCCCTTAAAGCATCCCTATCTAAAGGTGCAGAACCGTCTAAATGAAGTTTTTGGCGGCTTAAACCAGGTTTCCATCGCCATTGAGGCAAAAAAAGGCAGCATCCTTAATTTAACAACTTTAGAGAAGGCCTGGCAGATTACTCGCGACCTTTATTTAACCGATGGTATCAATGCCGGCAGGGTAGTTTCTCTCTCTGCCCGTAAGGTCAAGCACGTGGAGGCAAACGAGGAGGGCTTTAAAACCGAGTGGCTCATGCACGACCCTCCTAAAACCCAAGAGGAGCTAGTTAGCCTTAAAGAAAAGATTGTCCGCAACCCCATGGTTTACGGGCCAATAGTCTCCCGGGATTTTAAAGCCACACTTATCCAGGCGGATTTTGAATCCGAGGTTTCGGTAAAAAAGATATTCGAGTTCCTCCAGGGCATAAAAAATAAATATGAAGATTCTAACCACGTAATTTATATATCGGGCCAGCCCGTATTGCAGGGTTGGCTGGATTTTTATCTGCCCAGGATGGCCAGCCTTTTTATCCTCACCCTGGCTGCGATGTGCTTTGTTTTATATTATGCCTTTAGATCCAAGCGCGGCGTGTTCCTGCCGCTTCTTTCTGCTTTTATGGCCACGCTTTGGGGTTTGGGAATGACGGCGATGTTAGGATACAAGATAACTCCGGCCACGGTCCTAGCGCCATTTTTGGTCTTTGCCCTGGGGGCAAGCCATGCCGTGCAGTTTATAAAACGCTATTATGAACTTATGAGCCATTATAAACAGGATTCAAAGGCGGTAAGTATCAAAATTACCCGTAATTTATTTGTCCCGGCATTTACCGGGTTGTTCACCGACGGAATAGCGCCCCTAACCTTATTTTTTGTCCCTTTGGGAATGGTAAAAAGCCTGGCTATTGCCATCGGCTTTGGGATTTTAAGCATCTTCTTTTCCACTGTTATACTGGTGCCCAATCTGCTTTCTTTTATGAAGCCTCCGCGCCGGGTAGAGGTTATCAAGGAAGAAAGAAGCACTCTGACTAATAGAATACTGAGTTATTTTGCTCATCTGGCGGTTAATAAGAAATCGCGCATCACAGTGATTATGGCTTTTATTCTTTTGACTATAGTGTCTTTGGTGGGTATAAAGCAGCTTGTGGTAGGAGATAAAAAACCGGGGACATCCTTGCTTTATCCCGGCGACCCCTACAACCAAGCTGAGAAATTTATCAGCGATAAATTTTCCTCAACCGACCCTTACTACATATTAGTCGAAGGCAAGCACCAGGACGCCATTTTAAACAGTGAAGTTTTAAAAGAGATGGATAGTCTTCAGCGGTACTTAGAGAAAGAAGTTCCGGGAGCCGGCCGCAGCCTCTCGTTGGTAGAATACATGAAAGGCATGAACATGGCCATGTTTGACGGCAGGCGCGATGCATTTAAGATTCCTGAAAACGATCGGACTATAGCTGAATACATGTTTTTATATTCCATGACCGGCTTTCCCGGTGATTTTGACCCGGTCGTAAACCCCAACTACGAATACGCCAATATCAAGGTAGATCTAAAAGACCATCGCGCAGTAACCATCAATGACGTATTAGCGAAGACAGAAAGCTGGATTAAGAATAATCATAAAACCAAAGAGGCGGATTTTTATTACGCCGGAGGCACTATCGGGATGCTGGCGGCAGTAAACCAGACTGTTAGTCCCATGCTGAGCATTAATTCAATAGGGACTGCCGGGTTGGTGCTTCTCTGTCTTATCGTTGCCTACGGTTGGGTGTTGGGGGCAGGGATTTTATTTTTACCTCTTATTTTCAGGACAGCGCTTCTTTTGGGAATATTAGGGTTTTTAAAAATTGGCCTGACTGCCGAAATAATCCCGGTTATTGCTTTAGGGATAGGATTTGGCGACGATTTCGGGATATATATTGTTTCGCGAGTAATGGATGAACTCAAGGAAGGAGGTGGTGGATTAAAAGAAGCATTAATTGAGGCGATGTCAACTTCAGGCAAGGCGGTATTTTTTACCGGCTTAAGCCTGGCCATTGGCATTGCCGCATGGGTTTTTTCTCCCATACTGATGCAAGCCAGATTAGGGGCGCTTTTGAGTTTTCTTATATTTTTCAATGTCATCGGCACGCTTTTGGTGCTGCCCTCGATGATTATGACTCTTAAGCCCAAGTTTTTAATGCGATAAAAAAGGAGGAGAGATGAAAAGAATTGCTTTGACTGTATTAGCCATAGCTATGTTTTTAGGCTATGCGCAGGCCGCAGAGCTGGAGTATTTTCAGGTCTATAAGCCTAAGGATGGCATGAGCGCGGATGAAATCATGCACGTTGAATATTTTGTCAAATACACGCTTTTCGCCCATGACGTCAAAATGGGAGGCAAGGCCTATTTTGTGGACAAAGGCGGCAGCGTGCGCGAGAAAGAAACCGCCCGTATGAGAATTACGCTGGGAAGGAAATCCGATGACATCGCCTACAAGGACCTGGTTATATTTACAACGCCGCAGGTAAAAGGTTTAGGCAACCTCACCTGGACCTATATGGACCCTAAAAGGCAGCAGGATGCTTGGCTGTGGATTCCTTCTTTAAGAAAAATCAGGAAGATCTCTGTAGCGAATTCCGACGATTCTTTCTTGGGCTCTGATTTTACGGTTGAGGATATTACCACCCGCCGTTTTGATGATGAAACATATACCTTGCTTAAAGAAGATAATTTCCGGGGATATCAGTGCGAGTTTGACAAAAAGACCTATTATAAAGATGCGCCGTGTTTTGTTATTGAATGCAAGCCTAAAAAATCACCCTGGTATTATTCCAAGAGGATTCTTTGGGTAGACAAAGCTACCGGCGGCGGCATCTACGAAGAAAAATACGACCCCAACGGCAAGATGTATCAGACTATTTTTAAAAAATTCCAGATCTATAACGTAAACGACAAAGAATATCCTGCCCAGGTGATACTGGAAGGAAAAGATCTAAGGACCGGGCACCGCACAGTCATCACCAATGCGGACATAAAATTTGACCAGGGCTTAACCGAAGAGCTATTCACTCAGAGGCAGCTCATGCAGTCCAGATGGTAAACGAGAGGAGGTTTAAAAGGTGAAAAAGTATTTATGGGTTTTAGCTTTTTTTCTATTAAACAGCTTTGCTTATGCGCAAAGCAATTTTACGTTCAGCGGTTATATTAAAAATGAAACTGCTATCCGGGCCGTGGATTTTAACGGTAACCTGCAAAAGCAGAAAGAGATTATTGAGCTCGCCGGCGAATACAGGATCAGAGAAGATTTGGTATTCTTTGCCAAGACCAAATACTGGTATGATTTTGCCTATGCCGCGCGTGATAAATTGGATATTGCTGCCCACTATTCGGAGCATATCCAGCGCACTGACTGGTTAAGGGACTGTTACCTTGATTACACCCGTGGTCCCTGGTTTTTCAGGTTGGGTAAACAGCAGGTAGCCTGGGGCCAGGCTGACGGCATTACCATCTTAGATAGGGTTAACCCGGTGGACTTAAGCGAATACTGGTTGCCGGATATACAGGATATCCGCATCCCCCTGTGGATGGGTAATATTAATTACTCTCCTAAGTTAAATTCCAACTTACAATTTTTATTCATCCCGGATTTTGAGCAATCAACATCTGCCACCATCGGAGCGCCGTTTACCGTCTATTCCTATCAAAGGTATGATAATTGGAAAAAGGCGCAGTTTGCCATGGGTAGCACTGTGAATGAAAATATTTATTTTCCGGCTACGAAGTTTGAAAATTCCACATTCGGCTTTCAATGGTCGGACCGTATCGGTGATTTGGATTATACCTTAAACTTTCTGGATGGTTTCTATTATTCTGCCAGGAACACAACTATTCTTGCTAGCGGCACTGGAGGGCCCGGATCTAAGTGGAAAATAGACAGGGCCTTTAAGCGCTACCGTTTGTACGGAAGTTCTTTTAATAAGAGCTTTACTAATCCTAGCCCGATGCAGGGCATAACTCTTAGAGGGGATTTTGCGCTTTATAA
>CAYHNY010000029.1:7423-10437 GCA_964358115.1 uncultured Planctomycetales bacterium
GCCGGAGGTGCTCTGGAGCTTTACTGACGACAATCAGGGAAGGCTTGCACCTAAAGTGAATTTTGAGATCAAAGACAATCTATTGCTTACGCTGGGCTATAACTATTTCTACGGAAACGTGTTTGATTCTAACGGCCAGTATAAAGAACAAAGTCAGTTTTTTCTTAACTTGAAATACTCATTCTAAAGGCTGCTTGATATCCAAGCCAGGGACACCCCCCCCCAAAAAAAAATCAAACGGGAGGGTGTCCCTTTTGTTTTTTATGCTATAATATATGCAAAAAGGAGACAGGCATGGTTGAGAAAAAATGGCAGGAATATGCTTTAGTTTTCAAGGAGCTTTTGGGTTTAGAATATAGCCCGGTAGCATTAAGTTGTTTGAAAGAGCCTATTATTTTAGATTCGGCTAAAAAGTTGCGTATCTGCAGGGCCATATTGGATGCAGGCAAAGGGGAGACATTGCAGATCAGCAAGGATACCAATGCCTGTTTTGGGGCCAGCTGGCATCTGGGTTTCCAGAAAATTAAAGACCCAAAAGTCGCCGGCATGGTGAAAAAGTTTGTGGTTGAAGGCGAGAAGCTTTTTTGTTCTTATGCAGCGCTGGATACCTTGATTTCCCAGATGGAAGACGTCCCGGATAATGCCAATACCTATTTTTTACTGGCGCCTATGGAGAAGGCAGAATTTATGCCTGAGCTTGTAATCTTTATCGTGGATGCCGAGGCTGCCTGCCGCGTCCTTACCCTGGTGACATTTATTGACGGGGTTATGCCTAAGATTAAGATCGGTGGCCCGACTTGCCGCTTAAGTATAATTTATCCCCTGTTAACCGGCGAAGTGAACATTTCATTTTATGATTATACTGCCCGGAAGATGTGCAATGTGGAAAAGGATAAATTGATTATCAGCGTTCCTTATAATAAGATACCTAAAATTATCGATAGCATTGATAAATGTTCGGCAGGAACAGCCAAGATTGAATTTCCTCCTGAATTCCGTCAATTCTTGCAGGAAAGATTGGCCGCTAAGCCAAAATGAAGCCCCCCAGACTAAAGTCCGGGGAACTTTGAGGCCCTAAAAGCTGGATACTTGAGCGGCCACAACACATTTGCCCCCTTTTAAGGGCGCGAAAGTATAAAACATGGATGATATCAAAGATTTAGATCTAGATCAGCTTAAAGATGTTTTAAAAAAATGGCAGGAGCCGGAGTTTCGCGCCGGGCAGATCTTTTCCTGGATTTACCAAAAAGGAGTTGCAGGCTTTGAGCAGATGAGCAACCTGCCTTTGGATTTAAGGAAGCGGCTGCAGGACAAATTTTATGTTCTGGGTTTTCAGACGGCAGAAAAACTCCGTTCACAGGACGGCAGCGAAAAATTACTCTTTGCGCTAAAAGACGGAAATCTGGTTGAGTCGGTTTCTATCCCCATTAAAGACAGGGTTACGGCCTGCCTTTCTGCTCAGGTCGGCTGTAAATTTTCCTGCCGTTTCTGCGCCAGCGGGATTTCAGGGTTTAAGCGCGATTTAAGCTGCGGCGAGATTATCGAGCAAGCCTGGCACCTTAAAGATAGCTCAACAGATAAACGGTTAACCCATATTGTATTTATGGGCACAGGCGAGCCGTTGGATAATTACGATAATGTCCTCAAGGCAACCAGGATTATCAATGCAAAATACAGTTTTAATATCGCCGCCCGGCATATTACTATTTCAACCAGCGGCATAATCCCGCAAATTGAACGTTTATCCGCTGAAGGGCTGCAAATAGAATTATCCATATCCCTGCATGCCGCAGACGATAAATTAAGATCTAATCTTATGCCCATAAATAAAAAATATCCCCTGCCCAAGCTGATGCAGGCGGTTGGCTCATATATTAAAAAAACTAACCGCCAGGTTACCTTCGAATACATTTTGATCAAAGGCGTCAATTCAAGCTTAGCAAATGCAAAAAAGCTAGCTATCCTCTTAAGAGGCCTGAACTGCAAGGTTAATTTGATAATTTGCAATTATATCAAAGAATTAAGAATAGAGCCGCCCGATAGATCAGAGATACTTTTATTTAAAGACCGCCTGCTAAAATCCGCAATACCTGTGACTTTAAGAAAGTCGCGCGGACAGGATATTGCAGCTGCCTGCGGGCAATTGAGATTAAGATATGCGCAAAAATAAAAAGATCCTGTTGATTTTACTGTTGTCGATTTTTTGTTCAGCTTGCCTTGTTGGCTGCGCAAAGCGCGAGATTAAAAATATAGAGGCTAAAGGCAGTAATATCATTTGTTTCGGCGATAGCATTACTTTTGGGCACGGGACGCAGCCAGGTGAGGATTACCCTGCGCTTCTGGGTAAAATGACGCATATCCCGGTGATTAATGCCGGGGTTGATAACGATACCTCCCGGCAGGCTTTAGAGCGCATTGAGGCCGACGTACTGGAAAGAGATCCTCTTCTAGTGATTGTCGAATTTGGAGGGAATGATTTTTTGACCCGCGTGCCGACAGCAGAAACGCTCAATAATATCAGGGCAATGATTGATAAAATCCAGGCTAAAGGTGCCATGGTTGCGATTTTTGATATCAGCACAGATATAGTCTTGCATGAGTACGGGCAGGCCTTTTACAACCTTGCATTAGAAAAACAGGCGATATTCATACCCGGCGTATTAAAAGGTATACTTATCGACCCTCAGCTTAAAAGCGACTATGTCCACCCCAATAAGCTGGGGTATAAAATAATCGTCCATCGGATTTACCGCTGTCTAATGTCCTACCTTAACCAAAACGCCCTGGTCAAACGCTTCAAAAAATAACCCCGTTAGAAGCCGCACTACCATCACAGATAATTCGACTTTTGACGGGGCTACTTGAAGCTACTTTGGAAAATTAGAAGACTAGTGATTTTTAGGAAGTGGTGCCCCTCGTATGAGGAATACCCGAAAGGCTGTTTTTCAAATATCCTACTCGCTTAAAGATTACTACAATAACAACGGCTCGTCAACAAAATTATAATCCTCGAT
>CAYHNY010000030.1:0-923 GCA_964358115.1 uncultured Planctomycetales bacterium
AACCGCTAAAAATAACGCTAAAGCTTTCTTCATCTTAACCTCCTTCTTTAGGTAGCCTAATTATAAACCTCGTCCCTTCACTCAATTTGCTTTCAACCCGTATATCTCCCTTGTGGTTCTTGATGATGGAATACACTATTGATAAACCTAATCCTGTACCTTTGCCTACAGGCTTAGTGGTAAAAAAAGGCTCAAAGAGATGGCTTAAGGTTTCTTTAGACATACCGCTGCCGGTATCTGAAATTTCGATTAAAATGTCTTGGCCTTTTTCGTAGGTTTTAATGGTGATGGTACCGTGCTCTTTAATAGCATCCACAGCGTTGGTAAAGAGGTTTAAGAACACCTGACTTAACTGCTGAGAGTAACAGCCGATGTGAGAAAGGGGGCCGTATTCCTTCACTATGTCTGCCTTGTATTTGAGCTCGTTCCAAAGGATCCTTAAGGCAGAGTCGATGATTTCGTTGGGGTTCAAAGAGGACTTTTCGGGTTCTTCTATGCGGGAAAATGTTTTTAAATCCTGAACAATGGCTTTTATCCGGGTAGCCCCTTCGTGAGTTTCGCTAATAAGCTTAGGCATGTCTTCTAAGATATAATTCAATTCTAAGTTCTGTTTGAGAAGCGTTAGCTCCTGATGAAACCCGGTTATGCTGGAATTATCAGAGCGGGCAATTAAACTCTCAAGTTGGGAATATTTAGCCAGAATGCTGGAAATATTACTGATGTATTTTCCTAAAGTATAAAGATTACTTAGGATAAAGGCTGTGGGGTTATTAATCTCATGGGCAACGCCAGCAGCCAGGCGGCCAATGGTAGCCATTTTCTCGGACTGCACCAGCTGGGATTGGGCGAGTTTTAGCTCCTTATTAAGATTAATAAGTTCGTTCTCTACACGTTTGCGCTCAACAATTTCTTCTTGAAGTTCA
>CAYHNY010000030.1:933-10119 GCA_964358115.1 uncultured Planctomycetales bacterium
TTGCTTATTCCTAAACCTGTAGAATTTTGCACAGATTTAATTTCTTCTTGAAGTTTTTCAGTCTTCTCCCAATTAAAAATCCTCAATATCCTCCATGCCCCCTGTGCAATAAGTAGAGCGCAGATGGATCTAAAGATCTGAACGGGTATCTTTACTAACAATAAAAATGTATCTGTGTTTAACCAAGGAGACAGAAAGATATCACTTTTGGGCGGAATTAACCCACTCAAGACACCGTAGGCTAAAAAAGAAAAGCCGGTGATAAGAAAATATTTTGCTACTCCCAAGGGTTTGAGAATTTTCTTTTGCTGTCTATAATATAAAACAAACCCCAGCCCGCTTAATAAAGAGCCTCCGAAACCCAAGAGATACCTTGCCCAAATACTTCCTGTCTTCCAGAAGTCAGAGGAGAGAAAACCCATAGCAAGAATAAAAAGCACCATTACAGGCACTAGCCATCCTTCAAACATGTTAAAAATCCTCTTTTTTTCAACAGGTGTTTTCTGGACGGCTAAATGGAATATCCTTCTGCCAAATTCAAAGAGAAAAACATAAGAAATAATCAACATGAGCCAGCGCACCACATCCAAAGCCGGATTTCTGCCTTTGATTATTGCCCACATATCCAGGATTTCACATCCTCCGTGGGTCAGGCCAAAGCTACCGATCAACCAAATGATGGGCGCAATTTTAAACATGCTTTCTTTCCTGGGCTGGATAAAAATAGCTAATCCCATTGCTAAAAATGCCAGGCCATAGAAAAAAAAGACGATGTCCAGATGATGCTGAAACCATGCGCTCAAATTCATCTTCGCCTCAGTTCTTTTAACATTTCTTCTCCTGCTTGTTTTTTACAAAGCTGCTTCTAATGCCTTTTGCATGATTTCTTTAGGCGGCGTTTTACCCGTCCATATCTGAAAACTAGACATGCCCTGATATAAAAGCATGCCTAAGCCATTGGAAATTTTTGCGCCTTTTTCTTTGGCTTTTTTTAACAAGCTGGTCTGCTTAGGATTGTATATTATATCGTAAACCAATAGGTCTGTGTGCATTAAATCTGCATCTACTAAACATGGATCGTCTGCCTTCATCCCCACGGGCGTAGCGTTAATCAATAACTCGCACTCTTTGATTTTTAGCTCGGCAATAGAGCGCGCCGGATGTATTGTAAGCGTTTTAAAATTTGCTTTAAGAGAATCGACTAAGTTGGAAAGCCTGGCTGCATCTACATCGTAAATATTCAGCGTGTTGGGTTTGGCTTGGGCCAGAGAAACCGCAATTGCCCGGGCAGCCCCGCCTGCGCCGATAATAGCGATGTTTTTATTTGCGGGGTTAAACCTTAAATCCTCAGTGAGATGTTTTAGAAAACCTTCTGCGTCGGTATTAAAGCCTTCAAGGCCTTGGGTAGACACCTTAATCGTATTTACCGCGCCGATCAATCCGGCGCTTTCAGATACCTTATCTAAATAGGTAAGTACTTTTTCTTTATAAGGTATGGTCACGTTCAGCCCTAAGATATTATTTTCTACTAAGGATGCGAAGAAACGGTCCAGGTCTTGGGGAGGAATTTCAAATAACCTGTATTCGGCTGGGATCTTCAGGGCCTTGAATGCGGCGTTATGCATGGCCGGAGAAAGGCTGTGTTTTACCGGATAACCCAGGACGCCGTAGATTTTACCAGCCGGATCTTTCAGCATAAGGAAGGAAAATTTTAGAGGCTTTCTATTTTATTTATGGCGTTGATGTAGGCCCTGACTGATGACTCTATGATATCGGTGCTTGAGCCTCTGGCAACCACCACTCTACCTTTGGCTTTAAGTTTGAGGCTTACTTCACCCAGCGCGTCTTTGCCTTTTGTCACTGCCTCAATGCGGTAATCCTGCAGCTCTGCCTTAATGCCGGTAATTTTATCAATGGCCTTAAAACAGGCATCCACCGGGCCATCGCCAGAAGATTTAGCATTAAAAACCTTATTTTTATATTTTAGGGTTACATCCGCTGATGGGGTAACGCTGGTGCCGGAATTGATCACAAAATCTTTGAGTTTCCAGATAGGTTTAATCGCGCCGGTTTCATCCTCGACTATTGAAATAAGGTCATCGTCAAAGATATTCTTCTTTTTATCGGCCAGGGCCTTAAAACGGATGCTGATTTTATCCAGTTGCTCTGTGTTTAAATTGAATCCTAAATCTTTTAATCTTTCATTCAAGGCATGCCTGCCGGAATGTTTGCCTAAGACAATGCCGGTTCCGGTAAAACCCACGTCTTCGGGCTTAATAATCTCATAGGTGGAGCGCTCTTTTAAAACTCCGTCCTGATGAATGCCGGACTCATGCCTGAAGGCGTTACCGCCGACAATCGCCTTGTTGGGCGACACCGCAAAGCCGGTGAGCTTGCTCACTAAGCGGGAAACTTTATAAATCTGGGGCGTTTGAATCCGGGTGTCAATATCGGCGAATATATCCTTGCGCGTCTTAATCGCCATGACGATTTCTTCCATGGCCGCGTTGCCGGCGCGCTCGCCGATACCGTTAATCGTGCACTCGACCTGGCGCGCGCCATTTCTTACCGCTGCCAGAGAATTGGCTACAGCCATGCCTAAGTCATTATGGCAATGCACGGAAATTATTGCTTTATTAATATTGGGGACATTATACTTAATCGCCTTAATCAAACTGCCGAATTCCTCCGGATCAGCGTATCCGACGGTATCGGGGATATTCACCGTTTTTGCCCCAGCGTCAATAACCGTTTCCACCACCTTAAAGAGAAAATTCCTCTCGGTGCGCGAGGCATCCTCAGGTGAAAATTCGATATCCGCGCAAAGATTGCGGGCATATTTTACCGCTTCGGCCGCAAGGCGCAGAATCTCATCTTCGGCTTTTTTTAACTTGTACTGCATATGGATCTTGGAGGTAGCCAGAAATACATGTATGCGCGAATAACGAGCTGGTTTAAGCGCGCCATAAGCAGCGTCAATATCTGCCTTGATTGCGCGCGCCAAGCCGCAGATGCGGGAATTTTTAACTGCCTTGGCAATGATTTTGACGGATTCAAAATCACCGATTGAGCTAACCGGAAAACCTGCCTCGATGACATCTACGCCCAGCTGCGAAAGCGCCTTGGCAATCTCAAGTTTCTCCGGCGGATTTAAGCTTGCGCCCGGCGCCTGTTCTCCGTCGCGCAGCGTTGTATCGAATATGATTATTTTATCCATAGTTATTGATCCTGCTGCCAGCCATCAGCTATCAGTCGTCAGCTGAGAGCTGAAGACTGAAAGCTGAAAGCTAATTTATTTCTTCATCCACGGCATCATTTCCCGCAATTGTTTCCCCACCGACTCGATCTGATGCGTATCGCCTGCCTCTAATAGTTTATTAAAGTTCGGCCGGCCCACTTCATTCTCTTTGATCCATTCGCGGGCAAATTTACCGGATTTAATATCCTTAAGCATCTTTTGCATAGTCTTGCGGGTCTTAGCCGTTATAATCATCGGACCTCGGGTTAAATCACCGTAACAGGCAGTGTTAGAAACACTGCGGCGCATCCCGGAGATACCTTTTTCCTGAATTAGGTCGGTAATCAACTTTAGCTCATGCAAAACTTCAAAGTAAGCAATCTCAGGCTGATATCCTGCTGCAATTAGAGTATCAAAACCGGCCTTGATTAATTCGCTAACCCCACCGCACAAAACTGCCTGCTCGCCGAATAAATCCGTCTCGGTCTCTTCGGCAAATGTCGTCTCAATCACTCCCGCGCGGGTGGCCCTTAAAGCCTTGGCATAAGCCAAAGCGATCTTTAATGCCTGCCCGCTGGCATCCTGAAACACCGCCACCAAACAGGGAACACCTTTGCCTTCTTCATACATCTTGCGCACCAAAGCCCCGGGGCCTTTAGGGGCAATCATAAAAACATCGACATTTTTAGGCGGCTTTGTCTGCTTAAAACGAATGTTAAACCCGTGAGAGAAACAAAGGGCCTTGTGGCTTTGGCTATGGCTTTGGCCATCGGAGGCCAAACCATTGCCTTGTGGCTTATTGGAAGCCAAACCACTGCCTTCTGGCTTGCCTTTTTTTAAGTTAGGCTTAATGCTTTCCTGATAAACTTTGGCCTGCACATGGTCCTGAGTAAGGATCTGAATGATATCGCCGCTTTGCGCTGCCTCAGCTGCCGGCAAAGGTATAAAGCCGTCTTTTTTAGCCTGCTCATAATTAGGCGTGCCTTCCATTTCCGAAACCAAGATTTTACATCCGGAATCGCGTAAACACAGCGCCTGCCCCCGGCCCTGAATACCATAACCGATAATGGCAATGGTCTTGTCTTTTAAAAGCTCTAAATCCGCATCCTGATCATAGTAAATCTTCGCCATTTTGTTTCCCTCCTTAATGAGGCCATAACTTATGGAGGCAAAGCCGACATAAGTTATACGGCCGAATTAATCCCGACTGCAGCAAGAAAATCTGTTTCGTTTCAGACATCAGATTTTCGCAGCGTTTTGCTGTCGGGACAACCAGTACCCACAACTTACGCCTGCCTACCGGCAGGCAGGAACACGCAAGTGTGAGTAAGTTATAAGTGCGAATTTGAGCACCTTAAGTTTTTATCTAGCGAAATCCTTGCGAGTGTTAACGAGCAAGGATAATCCCGTTATTTCCCCTTATGCCATCGCAATCTTCCCGGTGCGAATTAATTCCACGATCCCAAATTCATTCAACGCTTCCAATAATTGTTTGATCTTGGCTTGTTCATCCACGGCCTCGATAATAGCCAGGCCCTCTTTATGCTGGATGATCTTGGCCACGTATTTTTTAAGCGTGTTTTCTAACTTTGCCTTATCCTTGAGGGAGCAAGCCACTTTAGCCAGGATCAACTCGCGCTCGGCATGTTCTTTCTTGGTAAAATCCGCGATCCGGATAACGTCAATAAGTTTGTTCAGCTGTTTTTTGATCTGCTCAAGGATCTTTTCATCTGTGGCCTCTACAACTATAGTCATGCAGGAAATGCTCGGGTCCATAGTCTCGCTGACTGCCAGAGAAGCAATGTTATAACCCCGCGCGCTAAACAAGCCCGCGATGCGCGCTAAAACTCCGAACTTGTTTTCTACTAACACCGAAATGGTATGCCTCATGCTAACCCCTCGATCATCCTGTTTATGGCTTCACCTGCCGGCACCATGGGATAGACGTTTTCTTCCGGCTCAACCCGAAAATCAATAAACACGGTATTCTCGGTAGCCAGCGCCCTATCAATTGCCGGCCGCACCTCTTCTTTTTTGATCACCAGAATCCCCACCGCGCCGTAGCTTTCCGCAAGCTTGACGAAATCCGGCGAAGTAATCCTCACTTGCGAATAGCGCCTTTTGTAAAAAAGCTACTGCCATTGCCGCACCATACCTAAATATCCGTTATTTAAAATCGCCACCTTTACGTTTATTTTGTTAGCTACACAGGTCCCTAATTCCTGTATATTCATTTGTATTGAGCCGTCGCCGGCGATATCGATCACCTGCTTATCGGGGCAGCCGATCTTTGCCCCCATTGCCGCCGGGAAACCAAAACCCATGGTGCCTAACCCGCCGGATGAAATAAAAGTGCGCGGATAGTCATAATTATACCACTGCGCTGCCCACATCTGGTTCTGGCCGACTTCAGTAGTAATCACTGCGTTGCCTTTGGTGGCCTCACAAATCTGCTCCACCACATACTGCGGCTTTATTTTTTCGCCATCCTTATATTTCAAAGGATATGTTTTCTTTAAATCCTCGGTTGCTTTTAACCACTCTCTGGTATCGGGAATTTTTTTAAGCTGCTCCAACAATTCACCCAGAATATTTTTGGCATCTCCGACTATCGGTATATCTACGCGGATATTCTTACTGATAGACGCAGGGTCTATATCAATGTGTATAACCTTGGCTCCTGGCGCAAAGGTATCGATCCTTCCGGTGACCCGGTCATCGAAACGCGCCCCTACGGCGATAATCAAGTCCGCATTCATCACCGCGTGATTGGCAAAGGCCGTGCCGTGCATGCCCAGCATGCCAAGGGATAATTTATGCGTCGCCGGAAAACCGCCGATACCCATCAGCGTCCAGGTCACCGGCGCCTGGATTTTTTCCGCAAATTGCCGTAAAACCTGATGCGCGCCGCTGGTAATAACCCCGCCTCCGGCATAAACCAGCGGCTTTTTTGCCTGAGAAATAAGTTTGGCCGCTTTCTTAATCTGTCCGGGGTGGCCGAAATACGTGGGTTTGTAGCTGCGTATATCTACGGTCTCGGGCCAGACAAATTCCGTATCCTGCATCTGGATATCCGACGGGATATCAATCACCACCGGGCCGGGCCTACCGGTTGAGGCGATATAAAATGCCTCGCGCACAATACGGGCCAGGTCATTGACATCCTTAACCAGGTAATTGTGCTTAGTAACCGGCCGGGTGATGCCGGTAATATCCGCTTCCTGAAAAGCATCGTTACCGATCAGGAATGTTTTCACCTGCCCGGTAATCGCCACCATCGCAATCGAATCCATATAGGCGTTGGCAATGCCGGTAGTCAGATTAGTTGCCCCGGGCCCGGAAGTAGCCAGGCACACCCCTACCTTGCCGGTAGCGCGGGCATAGCCGTCGGCAGCGTGGGCTGCGCCCTGTTCGTGCCGGGTGAGAATAAATTTCATCCCCGCGTCATAAAGCCGGTCAAAGATAGGCAGGACCTGCCCGCCGGGATAGCCAAACATCACTTCCACGCCTTCGCGCTTTAAACACTCGATTAATATTTGTGCTCCTATCATAATAAATATTTCTCCAAAATTTACCTTTTGCTTCTTACCTTAATATAGCGCCTTTATCCGCCGAGGAAACCTGCCTTGAGTAACGCGACAAATATCCGGTTGTAATTTTAGGCGGGATCGGCTTGTAGGTTTTGAATCTTTTTTCTATTTCGGATTTGCTTAACTCCACTTCCAATTTACGATTGGTTATATCTATGCTGATTATATCATTGTCTTTCAAGATAGCAATCGGGCCCTTGTTCGCTGCCTCAGGCGATACGTGCCCGATACAGGGGCCTTTAGTGCCGCCGGAGAATCTTCCGTCGGTAATCAGGGCCACGGATTCCTCTAAACCCATACCAACAATAGCCGCAGTGGTGCTAAGCATCTCGCGCATGCCCGGGCCGCCGGCAGGGCCTTCATAGCGGATGACAATCACTTGCCCGCCTTTAATTTTGCCTGCCAGGATCTGGCGCATCGCTTCTTCTTCGCGGTTAAATACGCGCGCCTTGCCTTTAAATTTCATCATTTTCGCGCTGACCGCGGATTGCTTAACCACTGCCCCATCCGGAGCCAAATTACCGAACAAAACAGCTATCCCTCCCTGGGCATGATAGGATTTATTTAAAGGGCGGATCACGTCTGCGTCAAAAATCTCTGCCGCATCGGCGATTTCAAAAATTTTCTTTCCGCTTAAAGTCTGGGTGTTGTTTAATTTATTTTTCAGCCGCTTCAACACCGCGGGGATCCCGCCGGCATATTCCAAGTCTTCCATATAATACGTACCTGCCGGTTCAATGCTGGCAATATGCGGGGTGCGCTTGCTGATTTTATCAAATGTTTCCAGGCCCAAATCTATGCCTGCCTCATGAGCTATAGCCATTAGATGCAAAACTGTATTGCTTGAGCCGCCTAAAGCCATATCCACAACAATGGCATTTTCCAATGATTTTTTATCGATGATCTCTAACGGGCCGATATTTTTTCTGGCCAATTCCACGATCCGCTCACCGCTTGCCTGGGCAATGCGGCGCTTCTTGGCGGAAACCGCCAGGGCGGTTGCGCAACCCGGCAAAGACATGCCTAAGGTTTCGGTAAGGCAGGCCATAGTGTTAGCCGTGTATAACCCCTGACAGGAACCTGCTCCGGGGCAGGCCTCCATTTCCAAACAAGATAACTCTGCCTGAGAAATCTCTCCTTTTTTCGCTCTAGCCAAGGCTTCATAGGTATCATGCACAAAGGCAAGTTTGTTTTTGCGAAACCTGCCGGAAAGCATAGGGCCGGCAGTAACGATAATCGCCGGGATATTTAAACGCGTTACCCCCATCAGCATCCCCGGGGTGATCTTATCGCAGTTAGTCAGGCAGACTATTCCGTCTAGCTGATGCGCGTTACAAACCGTCTCAATGGTATCGGCGATGATTTCCCTGGAAGCCAAAGGATAGCACATGCCCAGATGCCCCATGGCAATGCCGTCGCAGATGCCGGGAACGCCAAAGAAAAACGGCACCCCGCCGCCGTAACAGATGCCGCGTTCAATGTAACGCTCGAGGTCCCGCATACCGATATGCCCGGGAATCAAATCCGTAAAAGAAGTAGCCACCCCGATAAAAGGGCGGTCCAAGTCCCTGCGGCTTATGCCAGTGGCGTGTAAAAGCGCGCGGTGCGGGGCGCGCTCTAATCCCTTTTTAATTTTATCTGAACGCATATTTCACTCCTATCCATAAGTTATGGCTACTGTCTATCCCGTTTCGTAAACAATGCTGCTGCCCTTTAAAATAAAGCAGCATACTCAACGGGATAAATTCGCCCAGACAACTTACTCACACTTTCGTGTTCGTAAGTTATGGCCTCATTTAGTCAGCTCCTTCTCCGTCATGAACGGCGGCTTTCTGTTCTTTGTGCTTACGCACAATCACCCGCTTCAAACTGACATATTTATCCACTAAATCTTTATTATTTACGTTATTGAGCTGTTTAAAAAGAAATTCAAATTTATTCTCGATCTCAGCCGCAATCGCATCGCGCACCTCGTTAACTAAACCCATGATCTCTTTCTTAAACGGGCCTAATGCTTTCTTGCGCGTTTTATAAATAAACTGCTCCTCGGTTTCATCAGCCTTGCGTTCATCCTGGCAGCTGTTTTTAAGCCAATTATAAATCTTAGTCCGAAGTTCCGCAGGAAAATGTTTGGATTCATAAATCATATTCTGAAATTCCGTAGCCAGATGCACCTCGGCGGTTTCGGTTTCGGCAAATTTATGAAAGGCCTCGGCCGGTAAGGTAGAGGCGCCGTGCTGTACGGCACCGGCCAGCCCAAATTCCTCCCTGGCAATCTTAGACAATGCCTTCAAGGTATCAAAGTCTAACTTTACCTGAGCTACTGTCCCGTCAGGCAAAACCACTCCGCCATGGGAG
>CAYHNY010000031.1:0-10112 GCA_964358115.1 uncultured Planctomycetales bacterium
GTATTAATTCGCACTTATAACTTACGCTCGCTATTGCTCGCGTAAGTTATGTGCTGTTTCTTAGATACCGCTTCGTAAGCAATGCCAAAATTATCAAAGATAATTTTGGCATACTCAGCGGTATTAATTCGCAGACGTGGTTTGCATAAAGAGCAAACCACTACAACTTATGTCGTCTCCTTTAGGGAACTCCATAAGCTGTCTGCTCATTAAGGGAGGTGCAAATATGGGTAAGCAAGCCAGGGCGATTGTGGATTTAAGCATCAAGGAGCTGGTTAATGAACTTAATAAAGCCTACGCTGATGAGTGGTTGGCATTTTATCTTTATTGGTATATGGCGCAGGTGGTTTCAGGCAGGGCCTACGAGGATATCAAAGAGATGTTAGAAAAATTGGCTAAGGATGAATTAGAGCATGCTACGGAAGTCGCGGATTTGATCATTAAGTTAGGCGGCCTGCCGGTTGCCAACCCTATGGATTTAGAAAAGAATGCCAATGCCCCCTATATGATGCCGCCCAAGAATACCGCGGATATCAACCGTATAATCCGCATCGTCACGGAAGCAGAGGCAGGGGCAATCGAGGCTTACAGCAAGATTGCCAAGAAGACATTGGGCAAAGATAACGTGACTTATCAGCTGGTAACGCACATATTGTCCGAAGAGGTCGACCACGAGGAAACTTTCGAGAATCTGCTGGAGAGATAAAAACAGGAGGAAGTAATAATGGCCAAGGTAACTGTAGATGCTTCAACTTGCGTAGGTTGCGGTTTATGCGAAAATGCCTGTCCGGAAGTGTTTGAAGTGCAGGGCGACGGTATTGCCCATGTCAAGGCACATGCATGTGCTAGCTGTAATATTCAGGAAGTAGCCGAGCAGTGCCCGGTAGAGTCGATCAAGGTAACCAATTAAAAAAAGGCCTGGGTCTTTCTTTTTAGCTCTTGCGTAAATCTTGCGAAATATTCGGATTTCTTAAGCAATAATAACTTTTTTGCAAAATCATCTTTATCTTCCGAGAATTTCTTTTCATCAATTGCGGTTTTTGATTTCAGTTTGATAACATAGAAGCCTTCCGGCGTATCGATTGGCGAGCTAACCTGGCCTTCCTTTAACTCCTTGGCCTTCATCCAGAAAATATCCGAAGCGCCTATCCCCTCTATATAACTGCCGTATTTAAAGCCGGTGGTTGAGCCTGACTTTAAGCCTTCTTCTTTAGCGATTTTTTCAAATCCCGCTTGATTAGGATCAAGGACCAGTTTATCAATGGCAACTTTGATTTTGGCCTTGGCGATCTCACGGGATTTATCTTTAACCATAGCATCTTTGACCTTATCCTTGATTGCTGACAGCTCAGGGATAAAAGGCGCTTTTATTTCTTTAATCTTTAATATATAAAAGTTTTTATCCAGATACGCCGGCGGCAGATAATCTCCTGTTTTGGCTTTGGAGATTGCGCTCATCAATTGAGGCGCCCAGCCGATTGCGGGTATAGGGTCGGTCTCAGAAAATAGCCCGCTTTCTTTTAGCTCAAGTTTGAAATCTTTAGCCACAAGCGCAAAATCCTCTTTATTATTCAGGCGCAAGAATATTTTCTTTATTTCTTCTTTTATCTGGTTTTCGTTTTCTGCCGCGGCCGGCAAAGCGGCATACTCTACATTAAAGGAGAGAGGCTGTTTGAAGCTCAAGGCGTTCTTAGCAAAGTAGCCTTTGACTTCATCTTCGCCAAGGGCGATATCTTTTGCAAAATCGGCGGCTAAGGCAGCCAGATAATAAAGGCTTATTTCTTCGTTGAATTTTTCATACTCTTCCCTGGTCTCTTTATCGCTTATTTTAACGCCTGCGGTAAGCTCGTCGTAAAGCTTCCTTAAGATTATGTTTTGCCGGGTCTGTTCTTCGAACGCCCGGGCTTGGACGTGGAATACATACTGCAGTAATTCTGTATAGATCCGCTGGTCAAAGCGGCCCTGGCGCATAAATACAGGATAGTTTTGAAGTGTCTCTATGACTTCTTTGTCGCTGGCAGATATCTTGCGCTTTTGCGTTTCAGCCAGCAGGATCAGCCTTTCCCAGGCCTGGGATTCCAGGGCCAGGGATTTTTTTATTTCCGGCAGTGAATCGCCAAAGCGCATAATCGCCAGGTTAGTGACCGCGCTATAGGAGTCCCGGTAATCAAGTAGCGTTATTTTCTTGCCGAAGATAATCCCGGCATACGCAGATGTCTCTTTATTGCGCATGACGCTGCCGGTGCCCCAGAGCACAAATGCCGGCAGGATGATTATTGCCAGGCCGATCCAGATCTTTTTTGCGGTTTTCTTATGGCGTAGTTTTTTGAGCATAAGCCTTCAACCCCCCTAAGGTTAACAGGCTATTATTATAATTAAAAATACGGATATTGCAATTGAAAAGTATGCCTACATATCAATTGACAAACCTTGGCTTGTTGTTAGAATATTAAAAAAAGATCAAATAAATGGATAAGATTAGAGATTTTTTAACGAGGATTGAAAAATCCCAGATAGGTTTTGGCCTTTGGATTTCCACCGCCCTGTGCATAATATTTATCCGCGATTTTCTTGAAACCGCGATGCTTTATCCTTCCCTCGGCGAGATAGACCTATTCCACTATATCCATGTGCCCGTTTTTTATCTATCCCTGCTTTTAGCGCTGACAATACTGCTGCATCTTTTTTCCAAGGTAGAAATTATCAAGGTCTCCAAAGTAAGCTTAGGTTTTCTGGGGATTATCATTCTTCCGGTGCTTATTGATTTTTTTGTTTATGCGGATCTGCTAAAAGATATGGATTATTCGTATATTGTTACAAATTTACCGGGAAATTTTGTTAACTTCTTTAACCCGTTCTTTAATATTCCTGGCGTCCACTGCGGGATGAGGATCGAAGTTGCCTGTATTTGCATACTTTGCGGATTTTACATTTATATAAAAAGAAATAACCTGCTCCTATCGTTTGTAGGAGCGGCTTTGGCTTTTACGCTTTGTTTTTTTCACGGCTCTCTGCCCGGACTTTTGGTTGCATTCTCCCAATTTTTAACCAGTCTTTTCCCTTTGCCTAAAGTAGAATACTTGGAGCTGTTGACCATGTTTACCATAGGCAACCGCGCAATAGAGTTTGTTACCACGGCGCAGTTGGTGATCATGGTATTGCTTATCGCTTTTTGGTTTTGGCGCTACGATAAACATAAATTCAAGGCCTTATCCGGGAATCTGCGGCTTTCTCGTTCCCTGCATTATCTATTACTGGTTGTTTTAGGTGTCGTGTTTAATCTCTCTTTTTATCCGCCGTTGGCCGTATTATTAAAAATTCACTCGTTGATCATATTGATGGGTGCTTTTTTCTCTATGTTTTTTGCTTTTCAATTTGCGGTTATCATTAATGATATCTTTGATCTAGAGTGCGATAAAATTTCAAATAAGAATAGGCCTTTAGCTAAGGAGGTTTTTTATGCAGGGGAATATTTAAATATAGGCATGGTGTATTTGGCGCTTGCCTTGTTTTTTGCTTTAGGCGTCAGCAATACGGTTTTTAAAATTGTCCTTATTTTTATTTCTCTGGCCTTTATTTATTCCGCGCCTCCTTTTAGGCTAAGGAGATTTTTTCCTACTGCCTCTGTTATAATCGGCATAGAGGGGGTGCTGGCTTTTCTATTGGGGTATCTGTTAATTGAGCAGGCGGGCGTATCATTAAGAAACCTGCCAGCGGGGATGTCCTGGCTTCTGTTTTTGATTTTTCTTTTAGGTGGATGCGTGAAGGATTTAAAGGATATCGAAGGCGACAGGGCCTGCGGCGTTTATACCCTGCCTGTGATTTTTGGCGAAGCCAGGGGCAGAAAGATAACCGGGCTTCTGGTGTGTATCAGCTATCTGATGGCCTCGGTTTTTTTGGCGAGATTTCTTATTCTTGGGCACAGCGCGTTTCTTTTTATACTTGCTTTTATTTTTGGGGCGTTTAATTATTTTTACATTATCAAAAAAGACGCAAAAGAAAATATCATATTCCTCGTTTACTTTATTTACCTTTTTTTTATCTTACTTTTTCTAGGGCTGAAGAGCATTTAGTTCTTTCCCATCATTAATAAAGTTAACTTAAAGTTCAGCCAGTTGCGAAATGCGGGAATAGCTTTTTTGCTTCAAAAGTGATTATTAAAACGGCACAATAAACTTCCGTAACGGGGGGGGATAAATATAATTCTAGGAAGGAATAAGCAAAATGGAATAAAGGCTTTACACTACTCGAATTAATCGTAGTGATTATTATTTTAGGCATCCTTGCCACTCTAGGTTTTACACAATACTCCAAACAGGTCGAGAGTAGTCGTACTGCTGAAGCTAAAGTGCGCTTAGGCCTAATGCGGCAGCTGGCTAATGAATATTACCTGAAGAATGGTTCGTTGGATGGCATTCAGGATAGCGACATAGGGGGCAGTTGGACCTGTACTTCTGATGGTTTCTACGCGTGCAGAATGGGGAGTGTCACATCCACGCGGATTGACTTGATAGCTGACAGATGCACTAGTAATGGAAAGGTTCCTAACGCGTCTAGGCGCTATCTATTCTATCTGTTCTATACTCCTAGCACAGGTGCTTCTAGTTGGGGCTGTAACTATACTGACGACGGTTCTCCGTGTGGGTTTTAGATTTCGTGACCGATTAATGCGTAGTCAGGGTTTGCGGGTTTGCTCAAGTCCTCTATTTGGTCTTTGCCTACCGGCAGTCAGGGATTTTATAATCAGGGACGCCTGTTAAGCTAATCGTGAAGGCGTCCCTTTATTTTTTTAGTTAGATTTTGCCTCCTGTTGCGTCTATTAGAGCGGGAGGTGGAAGATGAAAGACTTAATACCGCAAGAGGTAATTGAGCGTAAGATTTTTTTGATTAGAGGGCAAAAGGTTATGTTAGATAGCGACCTTGCTAAACTTTATGGTATTGCAACCAAAGTTTTAAATCAGGCCGTCAAGAGAAATATTGACCGTTTTCCCGGAGATTTTATGTTTTCTCTGGCTAGGGAGGAGATTCTGAGGATGTCACAAATTGTGACATCCTTGAAGTTTTCTAAAAACATCAATGTCTTTACCGAACAAGGCGTTGCGATGCTCTCCAGTGTATTGCGGAGTAAAAGAGCTGTTCAGGTAAACATCGCTATTATGCGGGCATTTGTAAAACTGCGCCAGATTCTTTCTGCCCACAAAAAGCTGGCGCATAAATTGGATGAGCTGGAGAGGAAGATTGAAAAGCATGATGAGGCGATAAAAGATATATTTCAAGCTATTCGCCAACTTATGTCCCCGCCAGGGGAGCCCAGGCGAAGAATCGGATTTCATGCGTAGTTGGTTTAGCCGTTAAAACAAATGAACCTGTTCGCTTTTCGGCTTAAGCGAGAAAAGCGGCAAGTTCATTCCCTAATTTTATTCCCCACTTTTTCCCTTTACAAGAGATTATTAAATCGGTATAATAAACTTTCACGCTTGTTTAGAAGGCAAAATTGCTTAGGCTAGGGGCAAAAAAATGAAAAATAAAATTTTAAAATTAGGTTTGCCTAAGGGCAGCCTTCAGGAATCAACATTCAAGATGCTCAAAAAGGCGGGGTTTAATATCTTTTTGCCTTCAGAGCGCTCTTACTTTCCTTCCATAGACGATGCCGAGATACAGCCGGTGTTGTTGCGCGCCCAGGAGATGTCGCGTTACGTCGCCGACGGGGCATTGGACTGCGGTATTACCGGAAACGACTGGATACTGGAAAACGGCTCGGATGTAGCCAGGGTAACCGACCTGATTTATGCCAAGCAGAGCTTAAGCAAGGTGCGCTGGGTCCTGGCTGTTCCGGAATGTTCGAATATCAGGTCCGTCAAGGGCCTTAACGGCAAGCGCATTGCCACAGAGCTGGTGAATGTGACTAAAAATTATTTCCGCAAGAATAAAGTCAAGGTCAAAGTAGAATTTAGCTGGGGGGCGACCGAGGTTAAGGTCAATGCCGGATTAGTCGATGCGATCGTAGAGTTGACCGAAACCGGCAGCAGCTTAAGGGCGAATAAATTAACCATCATCGATACCGTATGCGAATCCACCACACAGTTCATCGCCAATAAGGCCGCCTGGAAAAACTCTTTTAAGAAAAATAAAATGGAACAGATCGCCATGCTTTTAAAAGGCGCTATCGCTGCCGAAGACAAGGTGGGATTAAAGATGAATGTGCGCAAGGCCGATACCGATAAGGTGATTGCCCTTCTTCCGGCGCTAAAGCGTCCGACCATATCTAACCTTTCCGTAGAAGGATGGGTGGCCGTAGAAACGATTATTGATGAACACCTGGTGCGTACGCTCATCCCGGCATTAAAAAAAGCGGGTGCCGAGGGGATCATTGAGTATCCGCTGAATAAACTGATACATTAACCAAGAGGGCTCGTATGCCTTGTGGCAGGAAAAGAAAAAGACAGAAAATCCGCACTCACAAGAGGAAGAAGATGCGCCGCCGTCTTCGTCATTTGAAGAAGAGGGACTGGGGTTAAAAATTATTTGCATTCCTTAACCTTCCGCATGCTGATTAGTTTTTTCCATGATGAGTTTTAAATTTTCTATACGGATAACCGGGCTGTTTCTTTGCCTTTTTGCGGTCCTGGCTATAAATACCCCGGCCGTGGCCAGAGATGAGGACAAAAATACCTCTTCGGCGCTGTGCCATTACATCATGGGGGTTGTCTATGATGATTTGGGGGACATAGATAAAGCTATACAGGAATACCAGAAGGTTTTAAAGCTGGATTCCAACAGCGCGCTTATCCACCTGAAATTGGCCGCTGCCTATATCAGGAATAATAATTTAGATAAGGCTGTTGAAGAGCTTAACCTCGCCTCAAGGCTTGACCCCGAAGCCGTCCAGCCGCACGCGCTCTTGGCGCTGGTGTATTCTTCGCAAAAAAAGATGGATTTAGCTGCCCATGAATATGAGTTGGCTTTGAAAAATGCCTCTAAGCTTGCGCCCTCGAACATCGATATCTATAAAACGCTGGGGTTTATGTACCTGCAGGAAAAAAGGTTTAAGGAGGCCGAAGAAACCTATATATTGATTCTGGGCTTGGCTCCCGCGGATGCCCAGGCGCATTTTTATCTAGCCAATGTGTATGGCGAATTAAAAAATAGGGCCAAGGCTAAAACACATCTTAAGAAATCCCTGGAGTTAAAACCCGATTATCATCAGGCCCTCAATTATTTAGGATATATTTACGTTGAAGAAAACGAGAATCTCGATGCGGCAGAGATACTGATTAAAAAAGCGTTAGAGATCGAGCCGGATAACGCAGCCTACATCGATAGCCTGGGTTGGTTTTATTTTAAAAAAGGCAAGCTTAAGGAATCGCTGCAGCAGCTAAAGAGGGCTGGTTCGCTTCTGGAAGATCCGGTGGTATATGACCATTTGGCTCAAGCTTACCTTAAGCTGGGCGATGATGAAAATGCCCGTTTAAATTGGCAGAAGTCTTTAGCGTTAGACCCCGGGCAGGATCAAATCAAGAATAAAATAGAAGCGTTAAATAGGGCGATTCAGAAATAGAGTTTTTGACAATGACGATGCCGCAGGATAAGACGGTTAAAGAATTAGAGCAGAAAGCGATGGCAATCCGCCGGCTGATTGTCCAGATGCTGGGCAAGGCCGGCTCGGGGCATCCCGGAGGAAGCCTCTCGGCCACGGATTTAATCACTGTCCTTTACTTTGCGGTGATGCGCCATGACCCGCAAAAACCCGATTGGCCGGACCGGGA
Source organism: uncultured Planctomycetales bacterium (assembly GCA_964358115.1). Lineage (GTDB taxonomy): Bacteria > Omnitrophota > Gorgyraeia > Gygaellales > Profunditerraquicolaceae > CAYHNY01. Next base: position 7,767 of record CAYHNY010000031.1, read on the forward strand.
CAGGTTTCATATGTCTAAAGGCCACTGTTGCCCTCTCTGGTATGCGGTGTTGTCAGAGGCAGGATATTTCCCGCAGGAAAAACTCTGGACGTTGCGTAAATTAGGTTCGATGTTACAGGGCCATCCTGACCGGCGCACCCCGGGTGTACAGGTGGCTTCCGGTTCTTTAGGGCAGGGGCTATCGGTGGCATTGGGGATGAGCCTGGCGGCAAAAATAGATAAAAAAGATTACCGCACTTATGTTTTACTGGGCGATGGCGAAATACAGGAAGGCAATATCTGGGAGGCAGCGATGGCGGCCAGCCATTTTAAATGCGGTAATTTATGCGCGATATTGGATTATAACGGCTTTCAGATCGACGGAAGAATCGATGTGATTATGGGTTTAGAGCCTTTAGCCGCCAAATGGCAGGCCTTTGGCTGGAATACCATAGAGATAGACGGCCACAATATGCTAGAGATTCTTATTGGTTTTCAAAAGGCCAAGGCCGCTATAGATAAACCTAGTATAATTATTGCCCATACCGTAAAGGGCAAGGGAGTTTCTTTTATGGAGAACGTGGTGGATTTTCACGGCCGCGCTCCCACAAAAGAAGAGACGGATGAAGCGATACGGCAATTAGGAAGCTAATATGACAGAGATGTTATATCAAAGAGATGTTTATGGCCAGACGCTGGTTGACCTGGGTAAGCGCAACAAGGATATCGTAGTCTTAGATGCGGATCTGGCCGGCTCTACGCGCACTAGTATTTTTGCCAAAGAATTTCCGGAACGCTTCTTTAACTTCGGCGTGGCGGAACAGAATATGATGGCTACGGCCGCCGGCCTTGCTTCCTGCGGCAAAATAGTATTTGCTTCTACATTCGCCATGTTTGCCACCGGCAGGGTTTGGGATCAGATAAGAAACACCGTCAGCTATAATAACTTTAACGTCAAGATTGTGGCCTCCCATGCCGGCTTGACCGTCGGCCCTGACGGCGCCAGCCACCAGGCTTTAGAGGATATCGCGATTATGCGGGTGATTCCTACTATGTGCGTAGTTGTGCCTTGCGACGGGCCCCAGACGCAGCAGGCGATAATCTCTTGTGTAGATACGCCCGGGCCATTCTATATCCGATTGGGAAGAGCCAAGTTTCCTACCATAGAGAATAAGGGCGAGTTTAAATTAGGCAAGGCGCAGATTTTAAAGGAAGGCAATGATGTCACCATAGCTGCCTGCGGGGTTATGGTTCAGGAAGCCCTGATTGCCGCCCAGAATCTGCTTGCGAAAGGAATTAAAGCGCGGGTAATCAACGTGCATACTATTAAACCTTTGGATAAAGAGCTGATATTAGAAGCCGCTGTCCGGACCAAGGGCATTGTTGCCTGTGAAGAGCATTCTACAACCGGCGGCTTAGCCTCCAGCATCGATGAGGTAGTCACGGAAAATCATCCTGCCAGGGTCTTGCGCGTAGGCGTAAGGAATAGATTCGGCCAATCCGGCGAACCGGCAGACTTATTAAAAGAATACGGCCTTACCAGCCTCGATATAGAAAAAGCAGCGTTAGCTATTATCGCTTAGGGTCTAAATCCGTGATTCTTACTTCCCGCGCCAAATTAAATCTTTATCTTAAGGTAGGCTCAAAGCGCAAGGATCATTACCACACTCTCGATACCCTCTTTGAAAGAATAGACCTCTGCGATAAAATAGTTTTAACGCCCCGCGTTGATAGCCGGATAAAGATTACCAGCGATTCCCGCCAGATTCCCAAAGACGCCTCCAACCTTGCCTGGCGCGCGGCCAGGCTAATTCAAAAAACCTGTCAGGTTGACCAAGGGCTGGATATCAAGATCATAAAACGCATACCCGTGGGTAGCGGCATGGGCGGTGGCTCCAGTAATGCCGCCAGTGTCTTGGTGGGATTAAATAAGCTCTGGAAATTAGGCCTTAGCCGGAAACGGCTGATGGATTTAGGCAGTCAATTAGGCGCGGATGTGCCTTTTTTTATTGCGGATAGCCCATTTGCGATAGGTAGTCAAAGAGGAGACAAGATCAGTTCTTTAAAGGCGCTTTCCCGCCTGCGCCTTTGGCACGTATTAGTTGTGCCTAAATTGCATGTTTCTACGGCTGAGGTATATCAAAAATGGGATGATTTAGCTCAAAAAGTAAGGTTGACAAGCGCGGTATCTAGTGTTAAACTAATAACTTTGGCGTTAAGAAGAAAAGACTTTTCTTTGCTGGGCAAGGCTTTATTTAACAGTTTGGAGCAGGTAAGTATAAATTTGTACCCTCAGATCGGCAGGGTTAAGAAAAAACTTTCCCGCCTGGGAGCAAAATCAATCTTGATGTCCGGCAGCGGCCCGGC
>CAYHNY010000032.1:0-10084 GCA_964358115.1 uncultured Planctomycetales bacterium
GATCGACGGCTCAGAGGCGCAGAGAAAACAACTTGAAGAAGAGGCCCTAGGTACGGAAGAGTTGATCCCGCTTAATCAGGAAAAACTTCCCGGCTGTTTCTTGCACCGCACGAGCCACGATGATGTTGCCCGCACCGAGCATCTGACTTATATCTGCACTAAGAAAAAGAAAAGCGCCGGCTTTAACAATAACTGGATGTCTCCCGCAGCCGCGTACAGAAAGGCTAAGGTATTTTTTAAGGGCGCCATGAAGGGCCGCTCCATGTATGTGATTCCTTTTTCCATGGGGCCGGTGGGCTCAACGTTTAGCAAGATCGGGGTGGAGCTGACGGATTCGCGATACGTGGTTTTGAATATGCTGATTATGGCCCGCGCCGGAGAAACGGTTTTGCGGCAGCTGGAAAAAGCCGACAGCTTCACCAAATGCCTGCATTCAAAAGCGGATTTAGATATCAACAAAAGGTTGATCTTGCATTTCCCCGAAGATAATGCCATCTGGAGCGTAGGCTCCGGTTACGGCGGCAATGTCCTTCTTGGTAAGAAGTGTTTGTCGCTGCGCATCGCCAGTTTCTTAGGCAAAAAAGAAGGCTGGTTAGCCGAGCATATGTTGATCATGGGCATTGAAGAGCCGAATGGGCACATCGAATATATTGCTGCGGCATTCCCCAGCGCCTGCGGTAAGACTAACCTGACCATGCTTTTGCCGCCGGAGGGATTAAAGAAGAAAGGCTACCGCATCTGGACCGTAGGCGATGATATTGCCTGGATGCGCGTAGATAGCGATGGTTCATTATGGGCGGTCAATCCCGAAACCGGATTTTTCGGAGTTGCCCCGGGCACGAATTCGCACAGTAATCCCACCATGGTAGAGACGATTAAGAAGAATACCATTTACACCAATGTAGTTTTAAAACTCGATGGAACAGTATGGTGGGAGGGCGCAGACGGAGGAGCCCCTGCAAGCGGCATTGACTGGATGGGCAGGCCCTGGAAACCCGGCATGCTCGATGGCCACGGCAAACCTATTTTAGGGGCGCATCCGAACAGCCGCTTTACTACTCCTATCGCGCAGTGCCCTACCGTAAGTTTTAGATTAGAGCAACATCACGGCGTGCCTATTTCCGCGATTGTTTTTGGCGGCCGCCGGCAGCATTTAGCGCCGTTAGTCTACGAGGCGTTCAATTGGCAGCACGGAGTTTTTGTGGGAGCGGCCATGGCTTCGGAACGCACCGCAGCGCAGGTAGGGGCATTGGGCGAAGTAAGGCGCGACCCTATGGCCATGCTGCCTTTCTGCGGTTATCATATGGGAGATTATTTTCAGCATTGGTTAGATATGGGAAAGCGTATGGCAAAAGCGCCTAAGATTTTTCATGTCAACTGGTTTAGGACCGATGAGCATGGAAAATTCTTATGGCCCGGCTACCGCGAAAACTTAAGGGTGTTGGAATGGATACTCGACCGCTGCAATAATAAAGTAGAGGCGAACAAGTCAGCGATAGGCTTTATCCCTGATCCTTCAGACATAGATATGACCGGCTTAAGCCTTCAGCCCGCAGTGATGGAAAAGCTTTTGGCAGTGGATAATCGGCAGTGGCTCGAAGAATTAAAGAGCATCAAGAAATTTTTCCGCCAGTTTAAAAAGGCCCTGCCCGCGCAGCTCTGGCAGGAATATGCAGCGCTGGAAGAACGATTAAAATCTTCTTCATAAATGTCAAAAATAATCTTAACCACTGAGTTTCCGGGATTAAAACTTTATAAGCGCGGCAAGGTCCGGGATGTTTACGACTTAGGCGATAAATTGTTAGTCGTTTCCACGGACAGGATCTCGGCCTTTGACGTGATCTTGCCCTGCGGCATACCGCATAAAGGCAAGGTATTGAACAGTATCTCCTGTTTCTGGTTTGATTTGATCCAGGATATAACCGGGCATCATTTGATTACCGCGGATTTCGCGCAATACCCGAAAGAGCTGCAGCAATATAAAGATGAGCTTGCCGGCCGTTCTATGCTGGTTAAAAAAACACAAGTATTGCCGGTAGAATGTGTGGTCAGAGGGTATCTTTCCGGCTCGGGATGGAAAGAGTATCAGAAAAGCCAATCCATCTGCGGGATAGCTTTGCCTGCGGGCTTGAAAGAGTCGGATAAGCTGCCGCAGGTTATTTTTACGCCTTCTACAAAAGCAGACCTCGGCCATGATATGAATGTCAGCCAGAACTATGTGGAAGAGCAGATCGGCAAAGCACGGGCTAAAGAATTAAAAGAAACCAGCATTGCTATTTATAAGAAGGCCGGCGAGTATGCCTTAGAGAAAGGCATCATCATCGCCGATACTAAGTTTGAATTCGGGCTGTTTAATCATGAAATCATCCTTATTGACGAAGTGCTTACGCCGGATTCTTCGCGCTTCTGGCCCAAAGATGAATACATCCCGGGAAGAGCCTGCCCCAGCTTTGACAAGCAGTTTGTCCGGGATTATTTAGAGAGCCTAAAGTGGGATAAAACCCCGCCTGCGCCGCCGCTTCCGGAGGATGTGATCGAGAAGACTGCCCAAAAATACCTGGAAGCCTATCAAAGGCTAACCGGTGAAAAATTAGCCTAGCCAATGAAAATCATCAAGAAAATCTTTTCCATATTTTTAAGAATCGGCATCAGCCTGATCTTGCTTTTCTTTTTGTTTAAGAAGGTTGATGAGCGGGTAATGCTTGAGACTGTAAAAAGAGCGGACAAAACTCTTTTAGCCGCGGCGTTTATTTTTTTCTTTGGCACATATGCCCTCTGCGCATACCGCTGGCACCTGCTGCTTAAAGCATTGGGTGTCAATCTTCCTTTAAAACGCGTGATCATCTCTTTTGCCGGCGGGATATTCTTTAGTTTATTCTTGCCTTCGTCCATCGGCGGAGATTTTATGCGCAGCATTGACCTGGCGGTCTCTACCCAACGCCCAAGGCAGGTGGTTGCCGCGGTACTTCTGGATAGGTTAAGCGGATATATTGGGATAGTGATCCTGACCCTGGCAGCGTTTTGTCTAGGTTGGAACTTGATAAACGATACAAGTGTGACGATTTCGGTGGGCGTGTTGCTTGCCATATTGATTGCGATAATGCTGGTGCTATTCAACAAATTTATCTACGCTAAGATAAATAAATTTTTAGATTCGCCTACTGCCGGCAGGATCCGGGAAGCGATTGCCAACCTGCACCAGGAGATACACTCGTTCCGCCGCCAGAAGAAAGTGATAGTGAACAATATCCTGTTATCTATTGTCATCCAGATGATCAATCCCATTACTTTCTACCTTATTGCTTTGGCGATAGGGGTCAAGATAAACCTGGTTTATTTTTTCATCTTCCTGCCCATTATTGGGGCGATCACTTTGTTGCCCATATCCATAGGCGGCCTGGGCTTAAGAGATTACATGACCGTATTATTTTTTGCTAAGGTTGGGGTGGCCAAGGATTTAGCCTTTGCCATGTCCTTGATATCCTTTATCTTTATATTAATATACGGAAGCATAGGGGGCTTAATCTATGTCCTTACAGTACATCATCGACGGATACAATATCATAAATCACCCGTTGTTTGCCGGAAGCCGTAGAAAATCCCCAGACGCCTGTTTTGCCCTTCTCGATTTCATTAAGTTCAAAAAACCCTGCGGAAGCCCCAAGAATAAAATCAGCGTAGTCTTTGACGGTTACCCTCCAGCCAATTCGCGGCATAGCTTTGATCAGGCCGAAATCAATGTCATATATTCTCAAGAGATTACCGCGGACGCCCGGATCAAGGCGATGCTCGATATTTGCCAGAACCCTAAGATAGTGATCGTGGTCTCAGACGATAGAGAGATACAATTTTTTGCCAAATCCGCCGGTGCAAAGGCGGCAGGGGTGGAAGAATTTATTCATTCCGCAAAGCTGGACCCGGATTCCTTAAGGCTCAAGGGAAATCTTAAAACGCTAAGAGATGATCTTTTAAAGCCCGAGCTTAATTATACCCAGGCCAACCAGATCAACAAAGAGTTTAGAAAGCTATGGTTGAAATAAAGAAAAAGGATACGGATTATCTAAAATTTCTTGATTTTTAAATTATCTCTTGACATAACCTGCTGGCTATGATAAAGTTAGTAAAAGTAGGACCAGAAAAACCAAAGGAGGTGGAGGATGAGTAACTGGCAGGTGATATTTGTAGAACCAGCCAAGACTATGCTTTCCCAAATCGCGCAATTCTTAAGCGGGATAGTATTGGTCTTGATTATTTTTCTTATTGGCTGGTTGATTTCAAAGCTCATCAGGACGCTGGTCGTAAAAGGATTAAAGATAATCAAGCTGGATGATGTCGCAAAACGTATTGAATTGGATGAGTTGTTAGCAAAGGGCGGCATCAAGTATTCTCTTTCGGAGTTAATCGGGGTGATCTGTTATTGGCTGGTGCTTTTAGTTACCGCTGTGGTGGCCTTGAATGCGGTTAACTTGCCCATTGCCGCTGACCTCCTGAACAGGGTGGTGCAGTATATACCCAATATTGTGGCCGCAATATTTATTTTAATATTCGGTATGTTCGCATCCACGATATTAAAAAATATTATTCAGACCGCAGCCAATAATGCCGGAGTTGCCCAGGCCAATCTTTTAAGCAAGTTTATGGAAGTGGCAATCATGGTATTTGCGTTGGCGATTGCGTTAGAGCAGCTGAATATCGGAGCCAGGATCATTGAATTGACCATCACGATATTGCTGGCATCTATTGGTTTGGCGCTGGCCTTGGCATTCGGCTTAGGCTGCAAGGATATTGCCGCTAAGTTTCTCGTGGAGCTATTAGATAATATAAAAAACAAGAAATAATGCAGATTTTTTGATACTGCAAATAGCCCCCTGCCTTGAAAAGGTGGGGGGCTATTTTTTTAGGCAGGATATGTTTACATTAATAGGGATAAGTTTTCTAGCTGCTTTTAACAAGGGCATATCCGGCAGATAAAATTTAACCCGATGAATCTTGAGTATTTGAAAGACTTAGAGAGTAAGAGTATTTATATCATCCGGGAAGCCTATTGGCGATACCGTGAAAAATTAGGTATTTTATGGAGCATGGGCAAGGACTCTACCACCCTGGTGCATCTTGCCAGGAAGGCTTTTTTAGGCAAACTTCCTATTCCGGTTATACATATCGATACCACTTTTAAATTTCAGGCTATTTATAATTTTAGGGAGAAATACAGCCGGCAGTGGAACCTTGATTTGATTGTGGCTAAAAATGAGGCGGCTTTAAAAGGCGGCATGTCTTGTGATCCCGACCGTTTTGCCTGCTGCAATGTTTTAAAGACCGAGGCCCTGAAACAGATAATCCTCAAACATGGCTTTAAAGCGCTGCTGGTGGCTATCAGAAGAGATGAACACGCCATAAGGGCAAAGGAAAGATATTTTTCTAAACGGGACCGGGAATTCAAATGGGATTATCAGAATCAGCCGCTTGAGCTTTGGTTTGAATACTATAAGCTAGACGAGTCAGACAGAGATCATCTCAGGGTTCACCCTTTGCTTGCCTGGCGAGAGTTAGATATCTGGAGGTATATAAAACAAGAAAAAATTCCGGTAATAGATCTCTATTTTGCTTCCGCCGGCAAGAGATATCGCAGCATCGGTTGCGAATGCTGCTGTCAACCTGTCAGTTCATCTGCCGATAGCATCGATAAGATTATCCGGGAATTAAAGAGTACTGTTGTTTCCGAGCGTTCGGGGCGAGCCCAGGACAAGGAAAAAGAATTTATGATGCAAAAATTGAGATCTCTCGGGTATATGTAATGTTCATAAAATATAATTAAATAACCAAGATGGAAGATTATTTAAAGGTAGTTGTGGCTGGTGAAGTTGATGCGGGAAAATCTACGCTCATTGGAAGGTTTTTGTTTGAAATGGGCTCGATTCCTCAGGAGATTGCCGAAGAAATCAATGCTAACTCCGGTAGCTTTGATTTTGCTTATTTACTGGACAGCTTTGAAGAGGAAAGAAAAGGTAAGCTTACCATTGATACTACCCAGGCTTTCTGCAAAGGTAAAAGAGGTAAAGGGTTTGTTTTTATCGATGTGCCGGGGCACCGCGAGTTACTCAAGAACGCCTTCTGCGGCAGCGCCTATGCCGATACCGCGGTCCTGGTAGTTGATATACAAAAAGCCATAGAGCAGGGGACAAAAAACCATATCCAGATCCTTAAATTTTTAGGGATAACAAAAACCGTCGTTGTTTTAAATAAGATGGATTCCATTGGGTTTAATAAAGATATATTTAGGAATATAGAATCAGAAGTCAGCAGATTTTTTAAGGCCACAGGGTTTACCTATAGAGGTATTGTTCCGGTATCGGCAGCTGAAGGAGATAATCTGGCAAAAAAGTCAAAAAGGATGAGCTGGTATAAGGGGCCAACGCTTATCGCGGCATTAAATAAGTTGAAAAAGATGGATAAAAAAGAAAATAACAAAGGATTTTACTTTGCCGTGCAGGATAACTACTTTATAGATGGTGATAATTTTCTGCTGGGGCCGGTTCTTTCCGGAGCTATACGCAAGAATGAGCTGGTAAAGATCGTTCCTTTAGGTGTGGTATCTCGTATAAAAAAGATAAGGCTGCTTGAGCGAAACAAGCCTTTTGCTAGGGAGAAAGAATCTTGCGGATTGGCGCTTAGGCTTTCAGGCCAGGTCAAGCGCGGCCAGATTTTATATGCTAAAATAGCGCCTGAAGTTACCGATATAATAACCGCCAGAATATTCTGTGCCCGTCAGCTAAATATTTCGGATAACTTTATCCTCAAGTGTATGACCCAGGAATCCCGGGCCAAGATTAAGCAGGTAAATAAAATTGTCGATGATTCTGGCGCGCTCACCCCGGATTTAAAAAATAATATCCTTGATGCAGCGGCGGTGGCCGAGGTTACCATCATTACCGAGAATCCGCTGGCAGTAAAAAAATATAGTCAACTGGCTAGTTTAGGCAGGTTTGTTTTGGAAGACAAAAAAGAAATTTGTGCCGCAGGAGTTATTGTTTAAAAAATGATTTACTATTATGTTGACCCCGGAGCCGGTTTTGTCTTTGCCCAGGGCTCATCGTTTATCTGGGGCATAATTTTAGCTATTCTGGGAGGCGGCCTATTTTTCTTAAAATTCTTTTTCCATTTTTTAAAAAAAATTATCTGGATTATCGTTTTATTAGCGATATTATTAGTTATCGGAGGACTGCTTATGTCCGCAAATAAAATTAATAAAAAGGTTATAATTTTAGGAATCGATGCCATGGACCCCGTAATTACAGAAAGGCTGATGCAGGAAGGCAAGCTTCCTAACCTCGCCCGCTTAAAAACAACTGGTTCTTACGCCCGCCTTGCCTCTACCATTCCTTCCGAGACGGTGGTAGTCTGGACGAGTTTTGCCACCGGTTTAAACCCCGGCGCTCACGGGATATTTGATTTTGTGATGCGCGACCCTGAAACCTATCAGCTTTATCTTAGCCTTAATGATATTTCTACTGCCAGCGGTAAGGTGAAAATCCGGATACGCAAAAAGGGCGAGGGTTTCTGGCGCGTTCTTTCCAAACATAAAATACCGTCGTTTATTTATTTTCTACCCAACACCTTTCCGGTTGAACCGGTTAAAGGCAGAATGGTTTCTGGTATGGGAGTCCCGGACATCACCGGCACCATGGGTAAATATTCCTGGTATACCACTAAGCCGGTTGCGCCTGAAGATGCTGATTCCAGGGGCAGAATTATTCATGTGGGCGGTGAACAAAATGCGATTTCAACTCAGCTTTATGGCCCCCGCCTGATCGTAAATAATACTGGACAAGAAACTAAAGTTGCCTTTGAGATTCTCATTAAGCCCGAAGAGAAGGGTTCCTATTTAGAATTTCAGGGCCATAAATTCTTTTTAGAAGAAGGCAAGTGGAGCGCTTTTTATAAAATAAAATTTAAGCTGGGTTTCTTAAATAATATAAACGGGATAGTCAGATTCTATCTTAAATCCATGCAACCTGATTTTCAATTATATGCCAGCCCGATTAATTTTGACCCCCAGAATCCTGCTTTTCCTGTTTCTTATCCTCTAAATTATTCCGGTGAGCTTTCCAGGAAAGTCGGGCTTTACTATACCCAGGGCATGCCTCATGACACCTGGGCATTGACGGAAGGAAGGCTGGATGAAAAAGCCTTCTTGGAAATGGCGGATGAAATTTTTAGCGAACGGAAAAATATTCTATATGAAGGGTTAAAAGAATTTAAGGCAGGCGTATTCTTTTTCTATCTGGATACGCTGGATGCGGTTCAGCATTTATTCTGGCGTTATCAGGACCCTGCGCATGCTCTTTATGAGGCAAATTCGGCGTATCAGCAAACCATCCCTCAATATTACCGGAAGATTGATGCGCTCGTGGGTGATTTATTAAAGAATCTGGATAAGGATACTACCCTGATAATTTTATCCGATCACGGATTTTCGTCTTTCCGGCGCGCGGTAAGTTTAAACCGTTGGCTTCTGGAAAACGGATATCTGGTTTTGCGCCCCGGAGTGGATGAGGGCCGGGAATTCTTTGAAGACGTGGATTGGGCGAAAACCCGGGCTTATGCTTTAGGTTTCGGCGGGATTTACCTGAATCTAGTTGGCCGGGAAGGCAATGGTATCGTATCTGGATCTGAAAGTCCGGCCTTAAAACAGGAGATTGTTGACCGCCTTAAGCAGCTAAAAGACCCGCAAATCGGTGAATATGCCGTAAAAAATGTTTATATTGCGGATAAGATTTATCAGGGCGATTATGTTAAGGATGCCCCGGATTTATTCGTGGGTTTTAACGCCGGTTATCGCGCCTCCTGGCAGACAGCTTTGGGCGGCGTGCCTAAAACTTTAATCGAAGAGAATAAAAAGAAATGGAGCGGCGACCATTTGATTGATTACAGCCTTGTGCCGGGAGTGATTTTTATAAATAAAAAACTGAGATTAAGCCAACCCCAGGTTATTGATATTGCACCTACCATATTAGGAGAGTTTGGTATAGATAAACCTGGCAAGATGCAGGGTAAAAGGTTATTTTAGAGGGCCACCCAATAATTCAAAGCTAAGCCTGCCTGACGGCAGTCAGGGGTGTCCCATTTATCTTGAAATTATGCTTTAATTATGTTATAAATAAAATGAATTAATAAAAATAGGGAATAATTATGCAAAATAAAGGCATTACTTTAATCGAGATGGTGGTAGTGATTGTTTTAATCGCCCTGATTGTCCCGGGGCTGCTTGGGCTTTTCCGCAATGTCAGCTGGAGGGCGATGCGCTCTGAGGCAATGACTCAAGCCACTTTCTATGCCGAGCAGTTGATGGAGGAGATAAAGTCTAAGAGGTTTGATGCAAATACTATTAGCCCCTGGAGCTCTACTTCTACCTTTGGCACTGGCGATGCCGTGGCCTACAACGACGTGGATGACTTTCATAACTATTCAGATAGTCCTGCCCCCGGCTATAGCCGTTCGGTAACCGTGGAATATGTGTGGCTGAATGTAAGTGTCTGGGAGGCCTGCGGCTCTACCACCTGCCAAGCAGTATCAACCTGCGCTAACTGCAATGAATGCTGTTATAAACGTATCACAATTACTGTCTCACGCAGTGATAATCTGGTAAGCAATGTTAATTTAATTACAATAGTCAGCGGATATTAGAAATGAAGAAACAAAAAGGGTTTACCCCGTTAGATAAAAATAATAAATCAAATAAACATTATCTAATGGGGTTTACCCTTATTGAAATAATAATGGCCATTGTGGTAGTGGGCGCCCTGGCAGGAGGGGTGATGGTATTTGTAACGCAGGGAGTGGATATCTGGAATTTCGTTACCTTTAGAAATGATGAATCAGCCCAGGCCCGCTTAGCCTTGGACAGGATGGTAAAAGAGATAAGGCAGGTTTATGATAAGGCATCGGTCACTACAGCTAGCGCCGATGATTTTAATTTTGTTTCTTATTATAATAATACTACCTATAACGTAGAATTTGTTAAATCCGGCAGTAACCTGATGCGTAACTCCGATGTCTTATGCGACAATGTCAGCAGCCTGCAATT
>CAYHNY010000033.1:0-9436 GCA_964358115.1 uncultured Planctomycetales bacterium
TAGGTCGAGGGTTCAAATCCCCCCGTCGGCTCTTTATTATGTCTAGATTCCACAAAGTCCTTAAAAACCGCAACTTCTTTTTTCTGTGGCTGGGCCAGATTATTTCTCAGCTGGGTGACCGCTTGGGGCAAATGGCCATGATCGGGTTTGTCTACTCAAGGGCCCCGGGCTCGACAGTTGAGATTGCCAAAATCCTTTCTTTTACCATTATCCCGGTATTTTTAATCGGCCCGCTGGCCGGGGTATACGTGGATAGGTGGGATAGGCGCCGGACCATGTATTTTTCTGACCTTCTGCGGGCGATCCTGATTTTACCCATACCGCTATTTTTATTCCATACTAAAAGTATGGCATTGGTCTACTTTTTAATCTTTATGGTCTTTTGTATCGGCAGGTTTTTTGTCCCGGCAAAACTGTCTATTCTTCCGGAGCTGGTGGATTCCAAAGATTTATTAATGGCCAATTCCCTGATCAACATCACCGGTATGATTGCCGCAGTATTAGGGTTTGGCGTCAGCGGCTTGGTCGTGGAGTGGCTGGGAGCAAAAAGCGGGCTTTATTTAGACGCCTTAAGTTTTTTTATTTCGGCATTGTTTATTTTCCTTATCGTTAAGAAGGCCGCCAGGCCCTCTAACTTAAAAGAGGTCGGTAAAGAAATAGTAGATGTAATCCGCAAGTCTGTCTTTCAGGAGATCAAGGAAGGTATCCTTTATTTTATGCGCAATAAGGAGATCCGTTTTGCCGCGGGGGTGATCTTTATTCTTTGGGCGGCCCTGGGGGCGATCTATGTAGTCATTATTGTCTTTGTGCAAAAGACATTGCATTCTGCCACCAAAGACCTGGGGCTTTTGATTATGTTTTTAGGGATCGGGTTGTTTTTGGGTTCCGTGGTTTACGGCCGTTTTGGCCAGCGGCTCTCCCAGTATAAAACCATATTTACTTCTTTAATCTTAAGTGGTATAATGCTGGTTACTTTTGCTTTGATTATTAGCCAGCATCCTAATTTTTTGGTTGCCGCAGGGCTTTCTTTGTTATTAGGGATGCTCATTTCACCGATCATGATTGCTTCTAATACGATAATCCATAATGTCAGCGAAAACGGCATGCTGGGTAAGACCTTTAGTTCTCTAGAAATAGTCATGCATTTAGGGTTCTTGTTATTTATGTTTATCAGCAGTATCCTCGCAGAGAGCCTCCCCGAAGGGATGATCCTGGTAGTAGTCGGGTGTGTCTTTAGCGTATTAGGCGCAATCAATCTTATTTATCACCGTAAAATTCCATGGTTAGATTAGAAGAACACAAAGCTTATAGCCTTGATCAAGCAATTGAAAGGCTGCCTTTGCCTTCGCGCGTCTGGATTCCCCTGATTCAGCACTTAGGTAAGGTTTGCGTTGCCCAGGTTAAGCTCACAGATAAAGTCTTAACCGGGCAGAAGATTGCTGCTGTTGATGCCCATGTCTATGCCCCTATACATGCCAGCATTTCCGGAGAGATTAAGGGCATTGTGGATTGGCCGCATCCGGTTTTGGGCCGGTCTAAGGCCGTGGTTATTGAGAGCGCAGGATCAGACGAGTCACCAAATCAACAAATCACCAAGTCACCAGAAGAAATAAGTAAACTTACGGCTGAACAGATACGTAATATTATTTTTGAAGCGGGTATTGTCGGCATGGGAGGAGCGGGATTCCCCACGCATATAAAACTTAATCCGCCGAGGCCGGTTGATAATCTGATTATTAATGCCGCAGAGTGCGAGCCTTATCTGACCGCGGATTATCGCCTGATGTTAGAAAAAACCGAACAGATTATCCGCGGAGTAGATTTAGCAGGTAAATGCCTGGGTGTCAAAAATGTGTTTATCGCTATTGAAGACAACAAGCCTTTAGCGATAAAAGCATTTGACTCGGTTCTCGGCCGAGAACCGAGAACCGAGAACCGAGAATCGATTAAAATAGTAGTTTTGAAATCGCAGTATCCGCAGGGCGGAGAAAAACAGCTGGTTAAAAATATATTGCACAAAGAAGTCCCTTCGGGAAAGATTCCTTTTGAGGTGGGGGCTGTAGTGCAAAATGTAGCTACGGTATTTGCTGTTTACGAGGCCGTCTATTTAAATAAGCCTTTATATGAACGCGTGGTTACCGTCACCGGCAGTTGTGTCTCTGGACCAAAGAACCTTTTAGTGCGTTTAGGCACGCCTATTAAAGAGTTGATTCAATATTGCGGTCCGTTAAAAGAAGAACCCGCGAAGATAATCATCGGAGGCCCGATGATGGGGATCAGCCAGTATACAGATCAGGCCCCGGTGATAAAAACTACCACCGGCATTATTCTAATGAATAAAAATGAAGCACAAGATAGTGAAGAATTAGCCTGTATCCGCTGCGGCGCCTGCGTAAGGGCCTGTCCAACCGGACTTATGCCTTGCATAATCAACCTGGCTGCGCAAAAAGAATTATGGGAACAAGCTCAGGCTTATGCCGTGGCAGACTGCATTGAATGCGGCTGTTGCAACTATGTCTGTCCGGCAAATAGAAACATGGTGCAGTCTTTTAAAAGAGCTAAGCTAGAGATAAACAAATGAAAGAGATGTTGCGTTATGGGATTGTGCTGGCATTGATTTGCATAGTAGCCAGCGGCTTGTTGGCAGTAGTCAATTCTTTGACTTATCCCCGAATTATTGCGCAAGCTCAGGCGCAGGAATCATCCGTGCTTTTAGAATTATTGCCGCAGGCCAGCCGCTTTGAACCGGTAAAATCCGGTGAGGAAACCATTTATTATAAAGGCTACAGCCAAAACAGCCAATTTGTAGGCGTGGTTTTTAAGGCTTCAGGCAAGGGGTATTCCAGCGTCATCGAGACTATGGTAGGCATGAAAAAAGACGGACAGATTACCGCGATAAAGGTGATTAGTTCAAATGAGACGCCGGGATTAGGCAGCCGGGTGGCAGAGCCGGACTTTGTGGCGCAGTTTACAGGCAAAGATATCCTGGGGTTAATCCAAGTAAATGCCATTGCCGGCGCAACCATTTCTTCCCGGTCAGTAATA
Source organism: uncultured Planctomycetales bacterium (assembly GCA_964358115.1). GTDB lineage: Bacteria > Omnitrophota > Gorgyraeia > Gygaellales > Profunditerraquicolaceae > CAYHNY01. The sequence goes on from CAYHNY010000033.1 coordinate 3,046, forward strand.
AGTTCCGTAACTAAAAAGGCAGAAGAAATTAAGGAATTGATTAAAAATGAATGACAAACTTATAGTTTCCACATCTCCGCACCTGCATAAAAAAGAAGAATCCGTAGCTAAGATTATGTGGCTGGTAGCCTTGAGCTTACTTCCCGCAGGCGCTGCCGGAGTGTTTATTTTTGGGTTAAGCGCCCTGTGGGTGATCATATTGGGAGTAGTTTCAGCGGTGATCACGGAGTTGATCCTACAGGTACTTACTAAAAACAAAATTACTATTTTAGACGGCAGCGCAGTTATAACCGGATTACTTTTAGCCTATAATTTGCCGCCTAAAGTTCCTTTTTGGCTGCCTATCATCGGTTCAGTTTTTGCGATTGCAATAGGCAAACAAGTATTTGGGGGGTTGGGCCAGAATATCTTTAATCCGGCTTTGGTCGGCAGAGTTTTTCTTATGGCCTCTTGGCCAAAATATATGACTGCATTTACTCAGCCTCTTCCGGCGGGTGTGGGTTTAAGTTATGATGCTGTCACTCAAGCCACACCCCTTGCTATTCTAAAAGAGACGAAAATTTTGGAACAATTATCTTATTGGGGTTTATTTTTGGGCAAAAGAGGCGGTTGCATCGGCGAAGTGTGCATCTTGGCGTTACTTTTAGGCGTGATTTTTCTTTTAGCCAAAGGCTATATTTCCTGGCATATACCTGTTTCCTATATAGCCACCGTTGGCATATTTACCTATATCTTTGGGCCAAAAGGTTTATTTAGCGGAGACTGGCTCTTTCATATTCTATCCGGCGGCCTGATTCTGGGCGCTTTCTTTATGGCCACGGATTATGTGACTTCTCCTTTGACCAGGAAAGGCCATCTTGTCTTTGGCGTAGGCTGTGGGCTGCTTACTGCGGTTATCCGCCTCTGGGGCGGCTATCCCGAAGGCGTTTCCTATGCCATATTGATGATGAATGCCGCAGCACCCTTGATTGACCGTTACACTAGAAATAGAGTTTATGGAACAAGCTAGCTTTCAGCCATCAGCTATCAGCTTTCAGCTGAAGACTGAAAGCTGAAGACTGAAAGCCGCAGACTAAAAATGAAAACATTAGTTAGAGAATTTGTCAAAGGTATAATTAAAGAAAATCCCACTTTTGTCCTGGCCTTGGGCCTTTGTCCGACGCTGGCAGTTTCGGTTTCCTTGTCTAATGGCATAGGCATGGGTATCGCGGCTACCTTTGTCCTTATCGGCTCAAATATAATTATCGCCTTAATCAAAGAGATGATTCCGGAGAGGATTCGCATTCCCTGTTATATTGTGGTAATCGCTACCTTTGTGACTATCACCGAGTTGACGATGAAGGCTTATAGTCCTGCCCTGGATCGGGCCTTAGGTATATATGTGCCTTTGATTGTGGTTAACTGTATTGTCTTGGGCCGGGCAGAAGCCTTTGCCTCGAAGCAGTCGGTGCTAAACTCTTTATTTGATGGTATAGGTATGGGCGTGGGTTTTACCCTGGCATTAATCTTGATCTCCGGGATCCGGGAATTCTTGGGCGCGGGTAAGCTTTTTGGCCACGTTTTGATTAAAGGCTTTGAGCCGGCTTTTGTCGTTGGCATGCCTTCAGGAGCGCTGCTGGTTATCGGTTTGCTGTTAGGCTTCTTTAATATTTTAAAGGAAAAAAGACAATGAACCTCGGGCAGTTCTTGACCATATTTATCTCAAGCGTTTTTATCTACAACGTAATCCTCTCGCGTTTCTTAGGCTTATGTTCTTTTATCGCTATCTCTAAAGAGACCCGTCCGGCGTTAGCCATGAGCCTGGCGGTGATGTTTGTGACTACCATGTCTTCGCTCATTACCTGGTTGATCTATCGCTTTTTGCTTGTGCCTTTTGGTTTAACTTATTTACGCACCATTTCTTTTATTCTGGTGATTGCCACCTTTGTGCAATTTGTAGAGATGGTGATTCGTAAAACCAGCCCGCCGCTATACAGATTTTTCGGGATATATTTACCCTTGATAACCGTTAATTGCGCGGTGTTGGGCGTAGCGGTTTTAAATACGGATATGTTTTTTGTCAACGGTAAGGCTGTGCCGGGGAGTTTTTATTATTCGGTATTTCAGGGTATCTGCGTAGGTTTGGGTTATACCTTGGCCATGCTTTTAATGTCGGCTATACGGGAGAGGCTGGATTTTTGTAACGTGCCTAAGGCCCTCAAGGAATTTCCCCTGGCTTTTATTATTGCCTCGATTATGAGCTTAAGCTTTATGGGCTTTAACGGATTCAAGTTTTAGTGAGGACATAAGTTATGGAGCTTGAGGGATAGAAGTAGGCGACATAACTTATTTGTCCGAACTAATCCTTGACATCGTAGATGTCAAGGATCAGCTTATTTAAATATGGCTATTCTTATACCGGTTTTGGCATTGGGATTTTTGGGTGTCGTGTTTGGAATAGGTCTGGCTGTGGCTTCCAAGAAGTTAGCCGTGCAGGTTGATCCGCGATTAGAAAGGATCCACGGCCTTTTGCCCGGCTCCAATTGCGGCGCCTGCGGTGGCGCGGGTTGTTTTGGTTTTGCCGAAGACGTGCTCAGCGGTAAGCGCAGCATTGATGCCTGCAGGGTAAGCAGCTATGTCATAAAAGAGCAGATTGCGCAGTTATTAGGTAAAACAATAGAGCAAAAGACTAGATTAGTCGCCACTCTTTATTGTTACGGAGGCAAGAAGGTAGGAGAAAGATTTGAATATAGAGGCATAGAATCCTGCGTGGCAGCGAACTTGCTTTTAGGCGGGCAGAAGAATTGCTCTTTTGGCTGTTTAGGATTTGGCGATTGCGTCAAAGTTTGCCCTTTTGATGCGCTTGCTATGTCTTCGGAAGGTATACCGGTGATCGATGAAAACAAATGCAAGGCTTGCAATAAATGCGTTGTGGCCTGTCCCAAAAAAATATTCAGCTTGATTCCTGCGAGTAACCGGGTATACGTGGCTTGCAGTTCCCGCGATTTAGGCAAAGATACCCGGGCAGCCTGTTCCGTAGGTTGCATTGCCTGCCGTAAATGCGAACAAGCCTGTCCGGTTGATGCCATACACGTTATTGACAATTTAGCCGTGATAGATTACCATAAGTGTACTTCCTGCGGGGAGTGCGTTAAGGTTTGTCCGATGAAAACCATCAGGGTCAGGACTTAGATGAATATTGCTATATTTGCCTCAGGCAGGGGTTCAAATTTTTCCGCTATTGCCCGGGCAATCAAAAAAGGAAAGCTGAAGGCGAATCTAGCCTTGCTGGTCTGCGATAACCCTAAGGCTCAAGTGATCGCCAAAGCCAAGCGCGCGGCAGTAAAGATTGCTATAGTGCAACGCAAGGATTTTTCCAGTAAAACTGATTTTGAAAATAAAATCATCCGGCATTTAGAAGAAGCGCAAATTGAACTTGTCGTCCTGGCAGGTTTCATGCGTATCTTAAGCCCGAATTTGATTAGTCGGTATAGAAACAGGATTTTAAATATTCATCCAGCACTCCTTCCTTCTTTTAAGGGCGGGCATGGGATCAAAGAGGCCTTTGAGTATGGTGCAAAAGTCACCGGTGTTACCGTGCATTTTGTGGATGAAGAGATGGACCATGGCCCGATAATCGCGCAGTCAGCGATAAAGATAGAAGAGGTAGATACCTTAGAAAGCCTTGAGTTAAAAATCCACAAAGCAGAACACAAGTTTTATCCGCAGGCAATAGATTTAGTTATTCAGGGGAAGATTGTTTTGGAAGGCAGGAAAGCCAGGATTACTGGCTAACAGTTTTTTCCAATACCGCTTTTTGGCTGAGCACAATCCTGTTTTTGGTCAGAAGGTTATTCAGCTCCGCAGAATCGAAATCCTTAAAATCGTATATCTGTAGGACATGGGCAATGACCTTGCGTACCTCTTTGTCTATGTCTACACTTTTCTCCACTTCTGGTTTCTGGAATTTTAATTCTAACCGGTTGACAATCTGGTCAGCGACAAAATCTTTCATGGTGGTGTTGTAATAGTCTATAGCTATCCCTTCGGTGTCGCCGATCTTTGCCTTGCCTCTTTTGATTACTGTGCGGTGCTGGTATTCATCCCAGGAGATGTACTCGTAGGAGACCTTTTTTAAATCCAGATAATAGTTAATCTGGGTAATCATCTCGCCGTTTTTGATATCCGCGATCAACAGATAATAAAACCTTGGCTCGCTGGTCTTTGAGCGGTCCAGGCTTAAGATCACCCGGCGCAAGGCTTTTAAGACGTCAGTGGACTTTTTTAATGCCTCTTTATTATATTTTAATTTTTGCAAGACTTCTTTATCCGGGATGGGTTTGACCAGATAGGCGAGTTTTAAGGAGCGCTCGTCAGGTATTCTCTGGATAAAGGCGTCGAATTTGTCTGTAAATTTCTCCGGCTTATCCGCTTCAATCACTAAGTCTTCAACCGGCAGGTAAACCCAGAGCGTTTCGCCTGCCAGTTTTGCGTTTACGTCCAGTTTGTATTCTTTTTTGCAGATATTCTCAATAGACTCTTCGATATTCTCACGGATATAGGTTGGGCTGGTTGAGGAGAGGCAACCCGATAAGAAAATGAGGATGATTAGAATGAGGCTATTGCGCACGGCCTTTACCGAATTCTTTAAAGATAGCCTCGATCTCATCGTAGTTCAGTTCTTCCTTGGCCACTAGTTCTTTGGCCAGGCGGTCCAGGAGCGCTTCTTCTTTTTTGAGCAAATCTTGCACTTCTTTAAGGCAGGCGCGCATTATTTCCTGGGTATCATTGTCTAATTTACCCTTGATTTCTTCGGAGACATATAGCGGTGCGCGTATTGCCGGGTCTAATACGTGGAAGTTGCCGATTAAGCCGGATTTGCCCATGCCCCAGCGCCAGGCCATATTGTGGGCGATATAGAGGGCTTGTTGAAAATCCATATCCACCCCGGCGGTGGTAATCCCCAATTTTAGTTTTTCGGCAGCATAGGCACCCAGGCAGGCCTTGATTTCTCCCAGGAGTTTGTTTTGATCCTGGATAAATATTTCTTCTTTTTCCGGCGTCCAGGTCACCCCGCCGGTGTGCCCGCGGGGGGTAATAGTGATTTTAAAGACGTCTTGTGTGGGCACAAGTAAATAGGTGATGATGGCGTGCCCCGATTCATGATAGGCAATCTGCCATTTTTCCTCTTCCCGCAATTTGATCCGGCGCTTGAGGCCTAAAGCGATCCTTTCCCTGGCGTCATCAATATCTTTCATACCGATGAGCGCTTTTTTATGCCGCACAGTGATAAGAGCAGCTTCTCTTACAAGATTAGAAATATCAGCAGGGCTATAGCCGACAGTAATGCGGGCTAACCGGTCAACCTTCACATCATTCTGGTCATACTTGACTCTTTTTAGGTAGTAATCAAATAATTTTTTCCGGTCTTCCAGATTTGGCTTGTCTACATAAATCTTACGGTCAAATCTGCCCGGGCGCAAAAGTGCCTGGTCAAGATAGCCTTCCCAGACGTTTGTGGCGCCGATGAGTACGATATTGGAATCTTTTTCTTTCAATCCGTCCATTTCTACCAACAGCTGATTTAAAGTCTGGTTATGTTCGGTGGTTCCGCCGAATCCCGCGTCCATGGAGCGTGCGGCTCCCAGGGCGTCAAGCTCATCAATAAAAATAATACAGCCGCCTTTAAATTCGGCTAAGAGCCGGGCGCGTTTAAACAGGCTGCGGATGCGGCCGGCACCAACACCGACAAACATCTCTACAAACTCCGAACCCGACATAGAGATAAACGGCGTGTTTGCTTCGGTGGCAATAGCTTTAGCCAGGTAAGTCTTTCCGCAACCCGGTGGCCCTTGCAGCAGAAGGCCGCGCAGGATCTGCCCGCCGATGCGCTGCAATTCTGCCCGGTCCTTGATCAGATTGACGACTTCCAGGGCTTCCTGCTTGGCTTCATCTATGCCGATGACGTCATTCCAGGTCACCTGGATATCTTTTCCGGATATGGCCTTTTTAGCAACTTGGGTAAAAGAGCTGGCCCCTTTTTTAAAATAAAGCCAGTACATAAGATAGGTGTAGACCGTGCCGAATATAAAAGCCATGATGATCTGCAGGTAAAGCTGCAGGGGGATCATGGCTAACTGCGACTGGCGCAGGTAAGATTCTACTTCATTCCAGGATTTGACACCCATGGCTATTACAAAGACAAGCGATATTCCCAGTGAAGATAGCAGGGTGATAACAAGTATCCTTAGCCAGTAAAGTTTAAGGTAAAGCTTGGTAAAGTATCGTATCTGTTTTAAGTCCATATCATCTCCTTGGTTACAGGTTTCAAAATAACACATCTCGGGATGATAGTCAAAGAAAATTTTACCTGTGCAACTTAACTACTAATATGCCCCGCATGGGCAATCTA
>CAYHNY010000034.1:0-9221 GCA_964358115.1 uncultured Planctomycetales bacterium
GTCTAAACTTATGGAGTTCTCTACTTTATAGTAAACGACATAAGTTTATGACCGAACTTATCCCGACGAATGTGTAAAAATTTTAGAATGAAATTTTTACACAGTATATGAGTCGGGACAAATCATCTGGTTATTAAATCTGATACTATGAAAATAGCGGTTATCGGCGCGGGCGCTATAGGCAATTTAGTTGCCGGATATTTAAAAACAAAAGGCGAAGATGTAACCCTGCTGGGCCATAGGGATTCAGTCAATGCCATAGAGGCAGGGGCCTTGAGGATTTCCGGCGCAAGGGGCGATTTTAATATCAAAATCGATGCCTGCGATAAGTTGAATTATAATCCTGAGCTGGTAATTCTGGCAACTAAAACCCAGGATATCGATGGGGCCTTAAAAGAAAATCTTAGTTTTCTTGCCGGCGCAACAATATTAACTACCCAGAACGGGATACGGGCAGACGATATTGTTGCCCAATACATACCTAAAAAAAATATCATTTCCAGCATCGTGATGTTTGGCGCAACTTATTTAGAGCCGGCTAAGGTTGTGCATAATTTTGAAGGCGACTGGATTATCGGTAGGATATTTGAAAGAAACGACGCCGCCACAATCAACATAAAAGAAACTTTAAGCCAGATATTTTCGGTAACAATAAGCGAAAATATAAGGAGCATGAAATATTTAAAAATTTTTGTAAATGCCAACAACTGCATACCGGCGATATTAGGCTTAAGTATGCAGGAGGCATTTTCCGATGTTAATATTAGCCGGATCAGCATTGCCATCTGGAAAGAGGGCCTGGAGATGGTCAATAAGGCAGGTATCAACTTATTATCTCTGCCGGATTTTCCGCTTGAGCGGCTGGTTAAATTAACGGCTATGCCTTTGGATGAAGCAGCCAGGGTATTTTCCGGGATTATGGCTAATTTGAGCAAAGAGCCGCTCTATGGCTCGATTTTACAAAGCATAAAGAGGCGCAGGGCATCTGAGATTGACTATATCAATGGTGAATTTTTAAATTTAGCCCGTGTCCATAACACCCGCGCGCCTTTAAACGAAAAATTAGTAGAGATGGTGCATAGGGTTGAGAAAACAAACAATTTTTTTGCCAAAGAAGATTTATTCAATAATACAAAAGGATTACTTGATTAAGATGAGTGAAATAAATTCTCCCTTTCCCAGGTTAAAACTTACCGTGACCGGTGTTTTTGGCCATTGTTACCACGGATACAAAATCGGCGATGAACTAATCTTAGAAGATTTTACCCATCCGCCAAAACATTTTTGTCTGGGGTTGGCGCATGCAGCGTTTCCAGTAATATATGCGTTAAGCTTTGGGGCGAAATTTCCTTTCCGGGATAACCAGCGCTCATTATTGATTACCTGCCCGGACGGCGGAAAGCTGGAATTCAAGGCGGAAATCCTAAATATTGACGGCAAGGTTGAAGAATTGCCCAAAGATCCGAATTTTAAAGGGCCTGCGCCTAAAAAGATGGTTATCGAAGTAGTAAAAACCAAAGGCAAATGTATTTTTGGCTATAAGGCCGGGGACAAATGGGAAACCCAGGGTTTAAAATGTATCCCCGGTTTTTGCGGGGCAGCTTTTCATACTGCTTTTCCTGCGCTTTTTGCCCTTAATTTTGGGGCCAAGTTTTTCTTTATGGATAATCCCGATTCCATAGATACAGTCACCTGCCCTGATGGCGGCAATATTATTTTTAAGGTAGCCCGGGTAGAAGAAGAGGCCAAGGAGAAATAATTGATTTCAAAGAGACGCGTGGTGATAACCGGTATAGGCGTAATTTCCCCTAATGGCATAGGCAAAGAAAATGTCTGGACAGCCATGTCCCAGGGAAAATCCGCGGTAAAGTTAGTGGATGGTTTTGAGGTGTCTTTATTTAACACCAAGATCGCTGCGGAGGTGAGGGATTTCAATCCTTTTAAATTAGGCTTAACCCATGAGGAAGCGGTACGGATGGACCGCTATGTGCAGTTTGGGGTAGTGGCGGCAGATATGGCATTAAAAGATAGCGGATTAAATTTTTCCCGCGTAGATCATGAGCGAGTGGGAGTCTGCCTGGCCAATGCTATCTGCGGGACAAAATATATGGAAGAAGAGTTTGCCTTGGTGACTGATAACGGTAAACATCCTATTGACCCGGCCAAGGTGAGGCCGGATTTATATGATGCGGCTATGTTTAATACGCCTTCTATTGAAATATCTTCCCGGTATGGCTTTAAAGGGATTTGCAATACCCTTTCTACGGGATGTACTGCCGGCACTGACTCTTTGGGTTTTGGTTTAGAGGTTATCCAGGATGGGCAACAGGATATAATGGTCTGCGGCGCGGCAGAGGCGCCGATTACTCCTATCACCTTTGGCGCATTTGATGTGGTTAATGTTTTATCTGCGCGCAACGAAAACCCTGAGGCAGCGTCGCGCCCTTTTGATAAAAAGCGCGACGGGTTTGTTTTATCCGAAGGCGCAGGGATATTGATTTTGGAAGAATTAAGCCATGCCTTAAAACGCAATGCCTATATTTATGCCGAAGTCATTGGTTTTGGCACCAGCTGCAACGCTTTTCATATGACTGACCTGCCCGCAGACGGAACAGCCATGGCCAATTGTATAAATTTGGCTTTAAAAGACGCTGCCGTTAAACCCGAAGATATAGATTATATCAATGCCCATGGATCTTCTACGCGAATGAACGATATATTTGAGACCAGCGCTTACAAGATGGTTTTTGGCGATTATGCTTATAAAGTCCCCGCGAGTTCGCTTAAGTCAATGATTGGCCATCCTCTGGCTGCGGCAAATGCCGTAGAGTTAACCGTCTGCGCCATGATTTTTGAAAAAAATATTCTTCCCCCCACCATAAATCAAGAAGAAAAAGACCCCTTGTGCGACCTGGATTATATCCCCAATGAGGCCCGGGCCAAAAAAGTAAATATGATATTAAAAACCAGCAGCGGTTTTTCCGGGATACATTCTTCATTGATTGTGAGGCGATTTAATGGATAAAATTGCAGTTACCGGTATCGGCGTAGTTACTCCTTCAGGCATTGGCCGGCGCCAGTTCTGGGCAAATATTAAATCCGGCCGCTCTTTTATTAAGGAGATTACCCGTTTTGATGCCTCAAAATACCCTTCTCACATCGCCGGGCAAATTGACGATTTAGAAAAATACAGCCATGTATCAGAGCGCCTTTTAAAAAAGATAGATGCCTTTTCGCATATGGCCTTGATTGCTTCAGAGATGGCCCTTCAGGACGCCGGCATCGATATTAAGAAAGAAGACCCGAACCTGGTGGGCATATTCTTAGGTAATGCCATAGGCGGCTGGCTGTACGCAGAAACTGAACTGCGCGATTTGTATATCGAAGGCAGGGAAGGAGTCTCTCCTTATATGGCAAGCGCGTGGTTTCCGGCTGCGCCTCAAGGCCAGGTTTCAATTTATTATGGCATCAAGGGATTTTCTAAAACCGTAGTTGCCGACCGGGCAAGTTCATCTGAAGCCATTGGTTATGCCCGTAAGACTTTAGCTAAAGGCAAATTAAATATGATTTTAGCCGGAGGGATGGAGGCGCCGGTGACGCCTTATGCGCTTTTGTGCTGCAATACCTATGGGGGGCTCTGCGAAGAAAACAGCCGTCCCCAGGAGGCCTACCGGCCATTTGATAAAAAACGCAGCGGTTTTGTGATTGGCGAAGGCGCAGGAATTATAGCGATGGAAAGCGAATCCCGCGCAAAATCCCGGGGAGCGCATATACCGGCTTTTATTATCGGCTGCGGGACAACCTGCGATGGCCTGGACAGGATCAATCCTGAGTCTTCAGGTAAACAATTAGCCCGGGCCATAAATATGGCCTTATCCGATGCTAAGGTAAATAAAGAAGAAATTGATTATATAAGCCTAGATGGATTGGCGCTGGAAGCCTGGGATAAAAGCGAGGCCCAGGCGATCAAGAGTGTTTTTGGAAGCAGGTCAAAAGATATTCCGGCCAGTTGCCCAAAATCAATGTTTGGTAATTTATTAGGGGCATCAGGGGCAGTGGATTTAATCATTACCATCTTAGCCATGGAACATAATTTGATCCCACCGACGCTTAATTTAGAAGAGCCTGACCCGCAAGGTTTAAATTATGTAACCGCAAAAGGCAAGGTCTGCGAGATAAATAAGGCCTTAATAATTTCCCGCGGACGGGGAGGGATAAATTCGGTATTGGTAGTTGAGAAGGCTTAAAAAAAGGAGAAGTTAGATGAAGATTTTGTTTGTGATGCCAAAAGTCGGTTCGTGGGCAACTCACGGAAAGCATGTCGCGCCAAACCAGCTCTATGCTCATTGGGCAGCGTATGCCAGGGAAAGGGGCTATGAGGATTTGGAAGTTTTGGATTGCAAGGCCTTAGAGATTCCGATTAATGAGATGATTGAAAAGGTAAGGAGTAAAAATCCCGATATCGTAGTTTTGGGAGAGCAGCTGCATTCCTATGGCGGCTACGGGGTGATTGCGCATTTTAACCTGGCAGCCAAAAAGATAAAAGATGTTTTACCCAAAACCAAAATTATCTTCGGCGGGCTTTGGTATTCCGCTATGCCCACCCAGACTTTGGAGAAAAATCCAGCCGCAGATTTTGTAGTGATGGGCGAAGAAGAATCCTTTTACGATTTGATTGAAGCCATAGATAAAAAGAAGAATTTTAAAGATGTGGCTGGCGTAACCTCGCGCATAAACGGTGAAATTGTGATGGGCCCGCATAAGCCTCTTCTGGAGAACCTGGATATCCTGCCTTTGCCGGCATACGATTTGTTCCCCATGGACAGATACGTCGGCCATACCCATTGGAAACCGTTTGTAGATATGGTTACTTCCCGGGGTTGCCCGTCAGCCTGCACCTTCTGTTATGAATGGGACCAGTATGACCCGCGTTCTCCTTCTGATTTTTTAAAGTGGCGGGCCAAGTCTCCGGAAAGAGTTATTGAGGAGTTCGAGCTTTTGCATCGAAAATACGGGGTCAAGGTTGTAGTCATCCAGGACGATAATTTTAACGTTGACCCTCAGCGGGTAAAGAAATTCTGTGAATTGAAAAAACAGAAAAACAATCCGATTAAATGGGTCTCATTGGGCAGGGCAGTGGATTGGGTGAATTGCGAGCAGGTGCTGCCATTAATGAAAGAGACCGGGCTTTTTATCGGCGTCTTTGGCATTGAAGTTACCACCCCAGAGGAACTTAAAAAAATTGCCAAAGGCATAACCATCGATCAGATTAAAAAGACAATTGAAATCCTGCGCAGAAATGATATTGCCGTGGTTGCTGATATTATGATGGGTTTTGATTATGATGATGAAAGGATTATCAAACAAAGGTATGAATTCACGGATGAGGTTGACCCTGATATCTTATGGATAGGCTATGTTACCCCCGCTCCAAATTCTCCGATGTGGAGGATCGGTTTAAAGAAAAAATGGATTGAACCGAATGATATTGATTTTAGCCAATGGGATTTTTTACATCCCGTAATACCGACCGATTATCTTTCCGTTGGAGATTTGGGCCGCCTGGGCTCCTGGTGCATGCGCGAGTTCTATTCCAAGCCCGGAAGAATAAATCGTATTATGGAAAGCAACTTTGACATGCTGGCCAAACTTTGTTTCCAGGATGTTATGGCAGGCGTGGGCAAATGGGAAGCAGGCGCTACCAAAGGTGAAGTCCACGTTTAATAAGGAGGCAGGGATGGATACTAAATCCAAAATAAAAGATGTTTTAGTTAAATTATTAAAGGTAAGGCCCGAAGAACTAAAGGATGATGTAAAGCTTTATGATGGCATAGGGGTTGATTCTACGGAAATGGTGGAGACAGTCATTGCTTTAGAGAAGGCCTTTAATACAAAGTTAAACCCTAAAGAGATAACCAAGTTTTCCAGCGTTAATGATATCGAACAGGTTATCCAATCCAAAATTAGCGCCTCATGCAAATAATCGATTTAAGCCTGCCCATAGACGAAAAGGCGTTTGAGGTTCACCATGTCGATATCGAACGCATAGGCCATAAGGAAGGGGTAGAGAAATTTAACCGGGTCATTATGGGCAAGACCATACTGGGCCGGGTACAATATGCACTCGGCAGGCGCATTGTAAAAAAAGAAGACCTGCCTGATCAGGAATTCCTTTCGCTTGAAATTGTGCATGCGCCGGTGCATGTCGGGACACACCTCGACTATTCCTTCCATTACGGCTCCAGGTCCGAGAACCGCAAATCCAAGACCGCGGAAGAGATTCCTCTTGAATGGTGCTATTGCGACGGAGTCAAGCTTGATTTTTCCTATAAGAAAGCCGGAGAAACGATTAATGCCGATAACATTGAGCAGCAATTAAAGAAAATAAACTATACCCTTAAGGCCGGCGATATCGTACTTTTTTCTACCGGCTCAGATAAATTATACGGGACTTCCCGTTATTTCACCGATTATCCGGGAGTGGATATCTCGGCAATAGATTATTTACTGGATAGGGGGATAAAGGTGTTCGGTACGGATACCATGGGGATAGACCGGCCCTATCGTTTTATGCTGAATGATTTTTTGAAGACGAAGGATGCGGGAAAACTTTACCCCGCGCATTTTTATGGCAGAAAACGGGAATTTATCCATATAGAACGGCTGGCAAACCTGGATAAGCTTGCGGATTACGGTTTTAAGATTAATTGCTTTCCAATAAAAATCAAACAAACCGGCGCTGCCTGGGCAAGGGCAGTGGCAATCCTGGATTAAGAAGGGAGAAATAAGATGGGGCATACCTGTAATTCCATAATTATCAACGCGCCTTACGATTTAGTCTTTGATGTTTCCAACGATATACCGCGCTGGACAGAATTGTTTGGCGGTGAGTATAAAGAAGCCAAGATCGTAAAGAAAGAGGGCAATAAAATTACTTTTCAACTGACCGATGATGAGGGTAAGTCCTGGCAATCCTGGCGGTTCCTGTTTAAAGAGAATTATTTTACCTATGCCGAGCGTTACGAGCCCAAATTTCCCTTTCAATTCATGAAGATTGTCTGGCTTTATACTCCCAAGCCTGAAGGCATGGCTTTGGCTACGGGAGGCCAAACCACGGCCTTCTGGCCTGTAGAGATGACCTGGATTCAACACTTCCAGATGGATGAAAAGGCAAAGTTCAATGATCAGCAGGTTGAAGGGTTTATTAACAAGCATTCCCAGGAGAATCTGAAGATATTTAAAGAGGTTATTGAAAAACAGGCCAGGGACATCCTGTAAACCAAAGCTAAGCCTGCCTGCCGGCAGGCAGGGGTGTCCCCTGTTAGGAGGAAAATATGAATGTAAGTTTAAAAGGCAAAGTCGCGATTATTACCGGCTCAAGCCGCGGCATAGGAAAGGCGATTGCTTCAACAGTGGCAAGCCTGGGAATAAATTTAGCCATTGCCGCGCGGCAGGAAGGCCCGCTTAAAGAAACCGCGGATGAGCTGGTTAAAAAATATAAAGTCAAGGTTTTGGCCGTGCCTTGTGACGTAACTAAGCTAGAGGATTTAGAGAATCTGGTAGAAAAAACTAAAAAGGAATACGGTAAAATCGACATCCTGATCAACAATGCCGGAGTCTCCAGCCAGCATCCGTTCCAGCAGCAGCCTATTGAGGATTTTGAGCGTTTAGCCCATACCAATTATCTAGGGTATGTGCGGCTGATTCGCTTAGTAATAAATGATATGATAAAGGAAAAATCCGGCGCCATTATCAATCTTGTTTCTGGGTCAACTCTGGTAGATCCGGTTCCCAGAAATTTTATCGTTTACAGCTCGCTTAAAGTAGGGCTGCGTGCTTTTTCCAAAGGCCTGTTCTGGGAATTGCGCGATTACGGCATCAAGGTGACTTCGATACTGCCGGGAGTGACCGATACTGACCTGACTGGAAAATTAAAAGAGGTTACTTCTGACGCGTCGCGCCTTATGACCACCGAGGCGATTGAGAATGCGGTTAGATTTGCGCTCACCGTTCCGGCAAATGTATGCCCTTTAGAGATCGCCGTGATTAATCAACAGACTCCCTGGACCAAGCCAGTTATACCTTTTAAACAGGAACACCCGGATAAGTAAGCAAGGAGGGTAATTCATGGACAAATTTGACGAATTTAATCTAAAGCGCAGGTATCTTCTTTGGTTATATAAAACTACCAAAGAGGCTTTTGATAAATATGAGCGTAAATTTATTCAGCTGGATATTGATGAAGAAATACTTCAAGAGATAGAAAAAGAGTTAAAAGGCGCGTATCTGCCGCATGAAAAAAAGGCGCTTGGCAAGTACCTCAATGAATTCCGGCTCTATATCAACCAGAAAGAAAACACCTGCCTTAAGCTCAAATATAAAGGTAAGAGGATTAATCCCGAATTAATATTTTTGGACCTTAAGTTAAACGCCATAGAAAAAATCATTGCCAAAGAATTAGGCAAGGAATTGCTTCAGGGCATAAAAGAATCCTATCAGCAGGAGATGCTCAAGAGGATTATCGAAGAGAAGGAAGCGGGACAAACAGATTGCCATGAGAATCGATAGCCATAGCCACTGGTTGCCGGATGAGATTATTACCAACTCCCATTTCTTCCATAAAGGATGGGGCGATATCCAAGCGCAGCTAATGATGATGGATGAAGCTGGTATTGATGCAGCTGTTTTAAGTTACCCTACTTCAGACGCACACTTAAAATTAGGCAGTATCAGTGAAGTTGCGCATATTTTTAATGATAATGTTGCAAAAATACTGAAGCGTTATCCCAAGAGATTTATCGGTGCGGCGGTTTTACCGGTAGACAATTCTACCGATATGCTTGAAGAATTAAAACGCTCAACTGATGAATTAGGGTTTAAGTCCATCTCTCTTGCCTCAAGCTACAATGGTATTTACTTAGACGATAAGATGTTCTTACCGATATATAAGCAAGCAGCAGAAAAGAATATCCCGGTATTTGTGCACTCGCAGATTGTAAACCCAATAGGTTTTGAGCGGGTAAAAGACCCTTTACTTACCCCGGTAGTGGAATATGTTTTTGATACCACGATTTCGGTAGGCAAGCTTTTAATGTCGGATATCTTAAGGCAGTATCCTAGGGTAAAATTTATCTTTGCTTATTTTGGCGGGGCAGTCTGTTATCTTAAACAGCGCTTTGATACCACTTATGCCATGTTGCGCTCAATCAATTTTGTCAAAG
>CAYHNY010000035.1:0-8486 GCA_964358115.1 uncultured Planctomycetales bacterium
GGGTTTTTTGTTTGCCAAAATGCAGAATTCTGTTATAATGAAGTTTCCTGAGAACTCTAAAAAGGGGTTAACATGATTACGCGCTATAGCCTACCCAAAATGTCAAATATCTGGCAGGATGAGTTTAAGTTTAAGGCCATGCTGGGTATAGAGATCCTTGTCTTAGAGGCATTAGCCCGCCAGAATAAAGTCCCTAAAGCCGCAGTAAGCAGAATTAAGAAAAAAGCCAAATTTAACCTTAAGCAAATAGCCAAGATCGAAGAGAAGACACAACATGATGTGGTGGCTTTTGTGGCTAACGTAGCCCAAAATATTGGGGCTGATGCTAAGTATTTGCATTTTGGTTTGACCTCTTCGGATGTTTTGGATACTACGCTTGGGGTGCAGCTAAAAGAGGCCTCCGGGATACTCATAGAGGATCTGGAGAAATTAATCAGCCTATTAGCCAAGAAAGCCAAGCGCTACAAGGATATGGTTTGCGTCGGGCGCACCCACGGAGTTCACGCCGAGCCTATGACATTCGGCCTGAAGCTGGCGCTCTGGTATGATGAGACTCGGCGTAATATTGAAAGGCTTAAACTGGCCAGGGAAGAAGTCTCGGTAGGCAAGATTTCCGGGGCAGTGGGCACTTTTGCTAATATTGATCCCGAGGTAGAGGAGTATGTATGCCGTAAGCTTGGTCTTCGTCCGGCAAGCATATCTACCCAGATAATCCAGAGGGATATTTATGCGGTCTTTATGGCAAGGCTGGCAATCATCGGTTCGAGCCTGGAAAAATTTGCTACTGAGATCAGGCACTTACAAAGAACCGAAGTCCTAGAGGCAGAGGAGCCTTTTGGAAAAGGGCAGAAGGGTTCTTCCGCTATGCCGCATAAGCGTAATCCGGTAATCTGCGAACGCATCTGTGGGCTCTCCCGCCTTTTACGGGGAAACGCCCTGGTCGCCATGGAGAACATCGCGCTCTGGCATGAGCGAGATATCAGCCATTCTTCGGCAGAGCGGATTATTCTCCCTGATTCTACCATTGCGTTAGACTATATGCTGAATAAATTTATTCAGGTCATAGAAGGATTGACGGTATATCCCGATAATATGCTGGTTAACCTGGCTAAAACCCGCGGGTTAATATTTTCACAAAGAGTACTTTTGGAATTGATGGACAAAGGTTTGGGGCGCACCCAGGCTTACGATATGGTACAGCGTTGCGCAATGAAGGCATGGAGAGAGCAGGCGCAGTTTAAAGAAGCACTTTTAGCAGACAGCAGGGTCTGCGGATATTTAAGCCGCAAAGAGCTGGATAAGATATTTGATTTAGATTATTACCTGCGCAACCTGGATAAGATCTATAAACGCCTTGGCCTTGATTAACCGGGTTTTTCAAAGCATAAAGATAAGAATAAAATTCCCCCAGTTTATTAAAGGAATTATAACCTCACCCTAACATTTTACATTTTTTATGTCCTGGCGCATCGAAGTAAAAGACAAACCCCACATTTTTGATTCCCTTGGCGAAGGCATTAAGAGAGATATCGCAGATCTCGATATCAAGTCCGTCGCCAGTGTTCGTTTTACACAGGTATATATTATTGAAGGTAACCTTAAGCCGGAAGAAATCAAGAGAATCTGCGATGAACTTTTGGCGGATAAGGTGGCTCAAGAATATTTTATCCTGCCGCACGGCCATAAGAATCCTGTCGCCCTAGGAGAATACGTAATTGAAGTGGCGTATAATCCGGGGGTGATGGACCCGGTTGAAGAGTCTACCCTTAAGGGCATCCGGGATTTAGGCATTACCGCTGCTACTGCGGTTAAAACTGCTAAAAAATATATCATAAAAGGCAAAATTACGCAGCCTCAGTTAAAGACCATCTCGGAAAAGCTGCTTTATAATAAATTAATCCAGCATATCGTAAAAGACGAAGAAGCCATTACGGCCAAGCAGACGGGGTATAATTTTAAACTTGTTACAGTCGGCTTATTAAATGCCCCGGATAAGGTCTTAAAAGAAATCAGCAAGAGGGGGCAACTATTTTTAAATCCTCAAGAGTTGCGCACAATCAAGAAATACTTCCGGCGGTTAGGCCGTAATCCCACTGACTGTGAGCTGGAAACTGTTGCCCAGACCTGGTCTGAGCACTGCTGGCATAAGACGTTTCGCGGCAAAATTAAATATTATGAGAAGCTTTCGGTTCTCGGAAGAACAGTAAGCAGCGGGCAGCGAAAACCGAAAACCCTGCCTGGCCGGCAGGCAGGCGAACACCGAAAACCGAGGCTGATTAATAATCTGCTTAAGTCGACGATAATGAAGGTGACTAAGGAATTGAATAAACCCTGGTGCGTATCGGTATTTAAGGATAATTCCGGAGTGATCAAGTTTGACGATAAACATAATGTTTGTTTTAAAGTAGAAACGCACAATCATCCTTCTGCGCTTGAGCCTTTCGGCGGTGCAAATACGGGTATCGGAGGGGTGATCCGCGATGCTTTGGGCACAGGCCTGGGCGCAAAGCCTATCCTTAATACGGATGTGTTTTGTTTTGGCCCGGTGGATTATCCTTTTAGTAGATTGCCGAAGGGCAGCCTGCATCCTAAACGGGTGATGAAGGGCGTGGTCAGCGGCGTGCGCGATTACGGCAATAAAATGGGCATACCTACGGTAAACGGGGCAATATTGTTCCATGAAAGATTCGTCGGTAATCCCCTGGTTTATTGCGGCACCGCGGGGATCATGCCTAAAGATAAATCATTTAAAAAAACCAATGTTGGAGATTTGGCGGTGGCAGTCGGCGGAAGGACCGGTAGAGACGGTATACACGGAGCGACTTTTTCATCGGGCGAGCTTACCCATGAATCCGAAACTATTTCCAGCGGTGCAGTGCAGATCGGCAATCCTATTCAAGAGAAAAAGATGGTAGATACGATATTGCAGGCGCGCGACCTGAATTTATACAGCGCTATTACCGATTGCGGGGCAGGCGGGCTTTCCAGCGCCGTGGGTGAAATGGGCGAAGATCTGGGCGCTGAGGTTTATCTGGAAAAAGTACCCCTAAAATATCAGGGGCTTTCTTATATGGAGATCTGGATCTCCGAGTCCCAGGAAAGAATGGTGCTTTCTGTGCCGCCGCAAAATATCGAAAAACTCATTCAGGTATTTGCACAAGAAAATGTCAAAGCCACAGTGATCGGTAAATTTACCGATACCAAAAGGCTGAAGCTTTTTTATAAAAATAACCTTGTTTGTGATTTAGATATGGGATTTTTACATCAAGGCCTCCCGCAGATAGAGAAGAAAGCGGTCTTCATCCAACCTAAACATAAAGAGCCAAAGGTTAAATGTCCGCAGAATCTAAATTCCGCCCTCTTGAAATTGCTTGCGCATTATGATATCTGCTCCAAGGAATGGGTTATCCGCCAGTACGACCATGAAGTCCAGGGCGGCTCTGTGCTTAAGCCTTTATCCGGCGTTGCCAACGATGGCCCGTCTGACGCCAGCGTGGTCAGGCCGTTCCTAAATTCTAAAAAAGGCATCATTGTCTCCAACGGCATAAATTTTAGATTCGGTTTTATTGATCCTTACTGGATGGCGGCTTCCTGTATTGACGAGGCCCTGCGGCAGATTATTGCCGTCGGAGGATCGCTTAAAGAAGTGGCGCTTCTAGACAACTTCTGCTGGGGCAATCCGGATAAGCCGGACAGATTAGGCAGTTTAGTAAGAGCTGCCTATGGTTGTTATGACGCTGCCAAGGCCTTCGGAGTTCCTTTTATCTCCGGAAAAGACAGCCTTTACAACGAATATGCAGTGCATAATAAATCCATAAGCATTCCGGGGACGCTTTTAATTTCAGCCATCGCGGTAATGGATGATGTAAGTAAAACTGTTTCTATGTATGCGAAAGAGCCGGGCAACCTTATTTATGTGGTGGGCCGGACTTATCCGGAGTTAGGCGGCTCGCATTATTATGATACCCTGGGTTTTATCGGCAATAATACGCCAAGAGTATTTCCTAAAATGGCCGTTAAAGCTTTTGATGCGTTAAGCCGGGCTTGCGGGCGAGGATTAATTCAGGCCATGCATGATTGTTCCGACGGCGGGATAGTTGTGTCTTTAGCCGAGATGGCTTTTGCCGGCGGCCTGGGAATGGAGATATTCTTATCCGCAGTCCCCTGCGAGAACCGAAACTTGAGAAATGACTTTGTTTTGTTTTCCGAATCCAATTCGCGTTTTATTATCGAGGTTAACCCTGATGATCAAAAGGCATTTGAGAAGACTTTAAAAGGGATACCCTTTGGCCTGATAGGAAAAGTTTCGCAGGCCCGGGATTTTAAAGTCTACGGTTTAGGCGGAAAGATTTGTATCAGTGAAAAAATCGACAACCTAAAAGAGGCGTGGCAGAAACCATTGAGGTGGTAAGATGACGAAAAACAAATACCAGGATGCAAGGCAGAATTTCACCAGCGAAGATCCCTGGCGGATGTTTCGCATTATTTCCGAGTTTGTAGAAGGCTTTGAAGTGCTTTCCTGCGTGGGTAAGGCAGTATCTATTTTTGGCTCAAGCCGCACCCCGTCAAGCGATAAATATTATAAATTAACCGAGGAAATAGCTTATAGGTTATCCAGGGAAGGTTATGCGATTATTACCGGAGGAGGCCCCGGCATTATGGAGGCAGCGAATAAAGGCTGCCGCCGGGCCAAAGGGCAATCCATCGGCTTAAACATCCAAATTCCGATGGAGCAGAAGGCCAATCCTTACATAGATACGCTCCTAGATTTCCGTTATTTTTTTGTGCGCAAGGTGATGTTTGTCAAATACGCCAAGGCCTTTGTGATTATGCCCGGAGGCTACGGCACCCTGGATGAATTTACCGAGGCCTTAAACCTTATCCAGACCCAGCGTATCTCTAAATTTCCCGTGATTGTTTTTGGCCGCGAATACTGGAAGGATATGTTGAATTGGCTCAAAGACAAAGTTTTAAAAGAAGGCAATATCAGCCCGCACGATTTAGACATCATTAAAGTCGCGGATTCGCCCAAAGAGGTAGTGGCGATAATTAAAAAGTTTTATGGACCCCGCTAGAAACTTTACTCTTCTTAGGACTAAAGTTTATAGCGGGATTTAACCAGAGGTTTCTAACGGGGTGAAAAAGCCTAAAGTTTGTGTTTTAAGGACTGCCGGAACCAACTGTGATATCGAAACGGCTTTTGGTTTTTCAAAAGCCGGCGCGGATGTGGCCTTATTACATATCAATAGGCTTATCTCTCGGCAGGAAAACTTGGCGGGCTATCAGATCCTGGCTTTGCCCGGAGGTTTTAGCTACGGCGATGATATTGCCTCGGGTAAAATATTCGCGAATGAATTAAGGTATAAATTATCCGGTGATATAAAGAAATTTATTGCCGACGGTAAATTGATCATCGGTATCTGCAACGGTTTTCAAATTTTGGTCAAAAGCGGGATCCTGCCCGGCAACCCTGATCTTAATCAAGAGGCCACATTGATTATCAACGACTCCGGGAAATTCGAAGACCGTTGGGTGTATTTAAAAAATGAAAATTCTAAATGCGTTTGGACCAAGAATGTCGAAGAAGTCATTTATCTTCCGGTGGCCCACGGCGAAGGAAAATTTTTGGCTATGCAGCCGTCAATTTTAGAAGGATTAAAGCAGAACATGCAGGTTGTCTTTAGATATTGCAACCCGCAAGGAGATTTTAACGGCTATCCGGATAATCCTAACGGCTCGGAGTATAATATCGCCGGGATTTGCGATGAGACCGGCAGGATCTTTGGGTTGATGCCGCATCCGGAAAGGCATCTTGATACTTTACAGCATCCCCGAAGGACAAGCAAGGGCGACGGCTCCTCTATTTTTAGAAACGGTGTAGAGTACGCCAGGGTTAACTTTTAGGAGAGCTTACAATGAGCGGAATATTCGGGGTAGTTTGTAAAAAAGATTGTCGCCATGATTTATTCTACGGCACAGATTATCATTCGCATCTGGGCACTCAGTTTGCCGGTTTGGCGATATGGGGCAAGGAGTTGATGCGCAAGATCCATGATATCAAGAGCAGTCAGTTCAAGGCCAAATTTTATGAAGATTATAAAAAGATGCTTGGGTCTAAAGGCATCGGCGTCATCAGCGCGCAGGACGAGCAGCCGATATGCGTAAATTCCAAATTCGGCACTTTCGCGATTGTGACCAACGGTTTTATCGATAACTCTGAGAAGTTAGCCGCGCAACTTTACAAGAAGGGCCTGTCTTTTAGCGAATTAACCGACGGCAGGGTTAATTTTACGGAACTGGCGGCAAAATTAATCATTCAGGGAAAAAACATTGTTGATGGCATCGAGCACATGTTTTCCAAGATTGAAGGTTCCTGCTCGGTGCTCTTATTGAATAAAGACGGTGTTTACGCTGCCCGCGATAGGTATGGGTACACGCCATTGGTCGTGGGGGAGAGGGGTAAAGACTGGGCGATAACCAGCGAAACATCCGCTTTTGAGAACTTAGGATTTAAGATTCAAAAATACCTCGAGCCAGGAGAGATCATCTTTATCGATGAGTCAGGCATCAGGATTAAACAAAAAGGCTCAAGCGTTAATCAAATCTGTTCTTTCTTGTGGATTTACACCGGATTTCCCGCTTCTTCATATGAAGGTATTACCGTGGAATTAGTCAGAGAGAGGTGCGGCAGGAATTTAGCCAGAAATGACAGGATTAAGGCGGATTGCGTTGCCGGCATACCGGACTCAGGCACAACTCATGCGATTGGTTATGCTATGGAGTCAAAGATCCCTTTTCGCCGGCCGCTGGTAAAATATACCCCGGGTTTTGACCGCAGCTATACTCCGCCCTCGCAGGAGGCCCGCGATCTCATTGCCCGGATGAAGCTCATTCCCATCAAAGACATTATTAAGGCTAAGCGAATCGTGCTTTGCGACGATTCCATAGTCAGGGGCACGCAGCTTAAAAATTACACTATCCAGAAATTATGGGAAGCCGGGGCCAAAGAGCTGCATTTCAGGATTGCCTGTCCGCCGCTCATGTTCCCCTGCAAATTTAATTATTCTACGCGCAGCCTGAATGAACTGGCTGCCCGCCGGGCCATCCGGGCGATCGAGGGGAAAGACGTAAAGGATGTCCGCGCTTATTTAGATGAGGATTCCCCCAAGCATAAAAAAATGGTAGAATGGATTGCCAGGGATCTGGGGGCTACGACTTTGACCTACCAGGGATTGAGCGATATGATTTCGGCAATAGGTTTACCAAAAGAAAAGCTTTGCCTTTATTGCTGGACAGGCAGGCAGCCGAAGGGATAGATACCCGGAGCAGCGCTGTTACGGACAAAGTGGGAGTTTAAAATGCCGAAAGTAACCTATAAAAAATCCGGGGTGGATATTGAAAAGGCCGGCCTTTTTAAAAGCCGGATAAAATCCCTGGTTAGAAAATCATTTAATTCAGCTGTTTTGACGGATATCGGCGGTTTTGGCAGTTTCTTTAAATTTGAGCAAAAAAAATATAAAGAGCCGGTCATGGTTTCTTCTACCGACGGGGTAGGTACGAAATTGAAGATCGCCCAGCTGGTGGCCAAACACGATACCGTGGGCATAGATTTAGTAGGCATGAACGTAAACGATATCCTCTGCACGGGTGCTCAGCCGTTATTCTTTCTGGATTATATCGCCTGCGGAAAATTGGATCCCGAGGTGCTTTTCCAGGTAGTCAAAGGTATAAATAATGGCTGTATCCAGGCCGGCTGTTCTTTGATCGGAGGAGAGACGGCAGAGATGCCCGGGATGTACAGGTTAGGAGAATATGACCTGGCGGGTTTTTGCGTAGGTGTGGTAGAGAAAGACAAGATCATCGACAGCTCAAAGATCAAGGCCACAGATATGGTTATCGGAATTGAATCTAATGGCCTGCATTCCAACGGATTCTCCTTGGTGAGAAAAGTCCTTTCTAAAAATGAGCTGAAGAGAATGGGCCAGGAGCTGCTTAAGCCCACGCGCATATATGTTCAACCGGTTTTATCTTTGCTGGAAGATTTTAATAAAAAACAAAAACTGATTAAAGGCATTGCCCATATTACCGGCGGGGCTTTTTACGATAAGATTTCCCGGATCTTGCCGGATAATGTTGACGTGAGGATTGATAAAAATTCTTGGGTTGTGCCGAAGATATTCCGCTTGATTCAAAATAAGGCAGGTATTGAAGACAAGGAAATGTATCATACCCTGAATATGGGCATCGGTATGGTTTTGATCGTTGAGCCCGGGATAGCTAAGGAAGTAATGGCGCATCTGTCGAGGTTTAATTTAAAATCCTGGCTGATCGCAGAAGTAGTAAACGGCAAAAAAGAAGTAAGGTTTGTTTCTTAGATACCGCTTCGTAGGCAATGCCGCAACTCTTAAAGATAAAGCGGCATACTTAAGCGGTATTAATTCGCACTTATAACTTACGCTCGCTATTGCTCGCGTAAGTTATGTGCT
>CAYHNY010000036.1:0-8439 GCA_964358115.1 uncultured Planctomycetales bacterium
TTATTACGTCGGAAAAAATGCAAGATTCTTTCGCTCACTGCGCGGCTTGTCGCCGCGCCGCGTTCGCTCAAGAATCCACCAAAAATTTACTTGTGGCAATGATTAACTTGCTAAGATATTTCGCTCGCTGTGTTGCTTGTCGCAACACTTCGCTCGCTCAGTATCCACCAAACTTTTCTTTGTCAGAAATTAATATGGTTAAGGCACTACGCTCGCTACGGCGCTTGTCGCGCCGTTTAACGCTCGCTTTAGTGCCACTTAAAATTTCCCTTGTCGGAAAATTTTAAGTGGAGCTGGAGGGAGTTGAACCCTCGACCTTTTGACTGCCAGTCAAACGCGCTCCCAGCTGCGCTACAGCCCCAAAATTTTCTCTATATTTGTGAAGGTTTCGAAAATTTTGCTCTGAGACCCGATAGGGACGAAGAGCCCTCAACGTTAACAATACCGTATTCGGCTTATAAATATAGCATTCTAGATTTGGCTTGTCAACCAATCTATTTATTCTGGCTCTCGTAGAAATCCCGGGTATCCAGGTTTAAAGAAACAGCTTTTTGGTAAATCCGGCTTGCCTCAAGCGGCCTTTTGTCTTGGTAAAATAAACCTGCCAATTCTTGATAGTACTTAGGCTTGTAGGGATTGATTGCAATTGCTTTCTCCAACGAAGTTATGGCTAGCTTTAGATTATTCATTTTACTGTAAGCATGGGATAAAAAATAATAGGCTTTTGAAAAAGAGGGATAAATTTTGATTAATTTTTTATAAGTATCGATTGCATCAGCGGCCCTGTCGGTTTGCATATAGAAACTACCGAGACTGATCAAAGTCTCTTTATTAAGAGAATTGTAGATATAAGCAATACGCAGATTTTCGAAAGCCAAATCGTAGAGCCTTCTTTTTAAATAGAGCCTCGCAATAATATTGTAAGCATCGGTGTTGCTGGGTAGTATTCTTATAGCCTGCATGGCTTCAGCTAATGCTTGTTCATCAAGCCCTAGGTAATAAAAAGTCCATGCCCGCTTAAGATAATGTTTTGGTAAAATTCTTATCAAACCGATTTTATTTATCTCGGGTTTTGGTGGTTGCCACTCGGCAAGGTTAACCTTGAGCTTGTTAATCAGGGTTTGATTCCGCGGGCTATTTTTTAGAAATATCAGGGCATCGATATTAAAATAGATTAGAGTCCAATTCGGGCTGTCGTAGAAACATTTCGTTAAACCTCGGGTATCCGCAAACGGTTCGCTCAAGAATACCGTATTTATATTGTATTTTATAAATGAAGCCTCTATGGTGTTTTGGTTGACATTCGTTATTTTTACGTAATCCTCAAAAAAATCCCCGCCGTATAATTCTGTGCGCCCATCTATGAAGACTTTATTTTCCGGCGACAGCCTATAAATTAGATAAGAACCGTCGTTAAAGAGATTAAAGACGTTTCCAGGCACCTTATTGTTGAGCATAAAATCTGCCGCTTTTTTCGGGTATTCTTCGGCATTGACGCCTAATAACGAACTTTTTATGCGGTATTCATCAAATATATAGTATTTGCTGTTTAAAATGGCGCTTGCTTCTTTCGAGACATAAAAGATGATTAAAATGAGCACGATATTTCTAAAGAAAGCGCATCTTTTGCCCAATAGATTTTCAATCAGGCTAAAGTGCATTCCGTTTTTCGGCTGCCCTTTGGTTAAAATCTGCGTAGCAGCCAGGAAGGCGATAAAGTTGAAAAAAACCAGGAATCTGTTTATGCGCAGGGAGACTATCAGGAGAATTGCCCAGGCTATAAAATGGGCGATATTGATTTTTTTTACGCGTAGTATAAAGCTAAAAGATGATAGTACAATCAAAATATAATAGGTAACAAATGATTTATGCTGAATTTTCCAAACTGGCATTAGCTCCTGAATATAGCCGTAGAATATGCTAGATTTACCGGTTGCGCTGAAGCTTACTCCTAAAGGGCAAAGAACGCCTTTGTAGCCATAAGGGTTCAAAAAAGAAGCCAGGCATGTCAAAAAGAACACAGTTAACAGGTTTCTATAGGTTTGTTGGTCTAGAGGCTCAACCTTGGACCATTCCCAGGGCAGAAGCCTATTTCTTTTCAGTGCCTCTGCCAGGATAAATACAAATAATAAAAACGGACCGAGGACAAAAAGCACATGGCAATTAACCCAGAAGATCTGTAGCAGGGGCAGCAAGAATACCCATTTGCTGCGTATATGCCTGGTTAATATTAATAAGTAAATAGAAAAGAATAATAAGGAAAAATTCTCCGGCCGGATATTGAATCTGGCTGTGGAAGCAAAGATAGTTATTAATAGCATTCCTGCTATCACGGCTGTTTTCTGGCGTTGTTCGCTGGCGCTTAAAAACAAAAATAAAAAAGCAAAAGTAACCAAAAGAGCAGACAGAGAGATTAGGCTGTCCGTGCCGCCAAACCTAAATACCAAATAAAAGATTACCTTTACCAGCCAGGTATTATCAATCCATTCTTTGCCATATGCGGTTGACGAGAATATGTCTGTGTTTGGCAAGGTCTTGTTGTTAACTATATATTCTCCGGTTTTAAGATGCACCCAGATGTCTGGATCGTGTAACTCAGCGTGCATGCCTATATACACGTATAGCAGCATGACGACAACTGCAAGTACCCCCAAGAGATATTCAAATT
Source organism: uncultured Planctomycetales bacterium (assembly GCA_964358115.1). Taxonomy (GTDB): domain Bacteria; phylum Omnitrophota; class Gorgyraeia; order Gygaellales; family Profunditerraquicolaceae; genus CAYHNY01. The sequence continues at coordinate 2,669 of CAYHNY010000036.1, forward strand.
TATCCCAGATTTTTTGTTTGCTAAACATACATTCCCTTTTTTGTGTTATTTGTCGAATTTCGCTGTAACAGGCTTACGCGTAAAATAAAATATAACCAAGCTATGGTATAAGACGGAAATGGCATTTTTTAAAGATACAGGCAGGCTTGTTTCCAGGGCCCCGTTTAGGGCAATAATATTGGCAAAGACAAGGATCTTGCTAAAGATAATTATTAAGGAGAAAAAAATCAGCAAGTTAAAACTGGTTTTATTGTGTTTTAATATACCTATGCCTAATCCGACAGATAAGCCGCAGGTAATTAATACGAAAATAAGCACTTCCAGGGGCTTGCCGGATTTACCCTGAAGGATACTTAAAAAAACAGCGATTAAAGTTATGCTGCCGATCAGGATTTCGGTTACCCCAAAAATCAGTATTCCTAATTTATATTTCATGCCCTTTAAAATACTCCGGTTAACTTAAGCCCGATAGTAGTTGACTTAGTATATTTTATATTTTAAAATAAGCCTGGTCAATGAATTAAATTAAAGATTAATTTATAAAAGATCGGCAACTTAAGTCAAGCGGATGCTATTAGGAATACAGGTTTCTACTGAAGGCAAGATTTATCATGCCTTTCAGAGGGCAGGCGAGCTAGGCTGTAATACCATGCAGATATTCTCGCGCAACCCCCAGAGGTGGCGTGGCCGCTTCTTAGAAAACCAGGATATAGAAGAGTTCAAGAAAAGCAAGGCAAGCTTTGGCATAAAGCCGGTATTTATCCATATACCGTATTTAGTCAACCTTGCTTCTCCAAATCCGCGGCTTTATCAAGATTCTATCGAGGCTTATATCGAGGATATCTTAGAGGCTAAAACGTTAAAAGTAGAATATATCGTCACACATATGGGCAGCCATAAGGAGACCTCTGAGCCTGCGGGTTTAAAGAGGTTGACCAAGGCATTAGATATAATTATAGAGCGCACCCAAAATACCGATGTCGGTATATTATTGGAGAATACCGCCGGTTCCGGATCCTGGCTGGGTTATAAATTCAACCATCAGCAGGCGGTCCTCCAGGGTTTAAAAGAGAAAGAGCGCATCGGGTTTTGTCTGGACACCGCGCATGCGTATCTGGCGGGTTACAACCTTTCCCGGCAGGATGGACTGGAAGCCTTGTTAAAAGAAATAGACAGCTGCGTAGGCTTAAGCCTGATTAAACTCATTCATTTAAATGACGCCAAAGGTAAACTTGGATCTGCTTACGACCGCCACGAACACATCGGTAAGGGCAATATCGGCTTGTCCGGTATGGACAGGATCATTAATCATTCGAAATTAAGAGACTGTGCCTTTATTTTAGAAACGCCCAAGGATAGCCCGGATGCAGACCGGATAAATTTAGACCGGGTAAGAAGATTAAGGAAAAAATAGAATGTATCCTTTTAAAGATATAGAGGCGAAATGGCAGAGGATCTGGTCGGAAAACAGGATCTTTAATGTTCAGCCTGACCCTGCCAAGAAAAAATATTATTTGCTTGAGATGTTCCCCTATCCTTCAGGCAGGATCCACATGGGCCATGTGCGCAATTATACCATCGGAGACGTGGCCGCCCGCTTTAAGATACTGGAAGGTTTTAATGTGTTGCATCCCATGGGCTTTGATGCCTTTGGTCAGCCCGCAGAAAATGCGGCGATAAAAAATAAAAGCCATCCGGCGGCCTGGACCATAAATTGTATTGATCAGATGCGGCAGGAACTGAAAAAAATGGGTTTTTCCTACGACTGGGAAAGAGAGGTCTCCACCTGCCTTCCCGAATATTACCGTTGGAATCAATGGATATTCTTAAAGATGTATGAGCAGGGCCTGGCGTATAAGAAAGATGCGCTTGTTAATTGGTGCCCGGACTGCGAAACCACTTTGGCCAACGAAGAAGTCATCGACGGTAAATGCTGGCGCTGTAAAAATCAGGTTGCTCAGAAGGAACTAGACCAGTGGTTTATCAAGATCACCGCCTATAAAGAAAAGCTTCTTGAAGACTTAAACACGCTTGACTCCTGGCCAGAGCGGGTATTAGCCATGCAGAAGAACTGGCTGGGGAAAAGCCAGGGTGTTGAAATCTATTTCAAAGAAAAAGAAACCGGCCGGGTCATTCCTGTGTTTACCACCCGCCAGGATACTATATTCGGGGCAACTTATGTAGTCTTGGCTCCGGAGCACGCTTTAGTCAAAGAATTAGTCCGGGGCAGGCCTCAAGAAAAAGAGGTGTTAGAGTTTGCGGATAGGGTAAGCAAAGAAACCAGCTTAGAGCGTACTGCCTCCGGCTTAAAAAAAGAAGGGCTGTTTACGGGTAGATATTGTATTAATCCGGTGAATAACGAGGTGATTCCTATTTGGATTGCGGATTATGTGTTGATGGAATACGGCACCGGCGCAATCATGGCTGTGCCTACGCATGACCAGAGAGACTTTTTGTTTGCTAAAGAGCACGGTTTGCCGACGAGGATTGTTATCCAAAGCGAACACCGAGAACCGAGCACCCTGCCTGGCCGGCAGGCAGGCGAGCAGCGAATGACCGAGGCTTATGAGGGCGACGGGACAATGGTAAATTCGGGGCAGTTTAATGGCTTAAGCAATGAAGAGGCCAAGGTTAAAATCGCCCAATGGATGGAAAAAACCGGGATCGGGAAAATCACGGTGAATTGGCGGCTGCGTGACTGGTTGATCTCAAGGCAGCGCTACTGGGGTAGCCCCATACCGGTTATTTATTGCGATAAGTGCGGGGTTTTACCCGTTCCTTATGCGGACCTGCCCGTAGAATTACCTTCGGATGTACCTTTTACGGGTGAGGGCGGCAGCCCATTGGCCAAGGCCAAGGATTTTATAAATACGAAATGCCCGAAATGTAAAGGCCCGGCCCGTCGGGAAACCGATACCATGGCTACTTTTATTGATTCCTCCTGGTATTTTTTAAGGTTCTGCTCGCCAAAGTTTTCCGCCGGCCCCTTTGATAAAGAGGCAGTCAGTTACTGGATGCCGGTGGACCAGTATATAGGCGGGATCGAGCATGCGGTGCTGCACCTTTTATATTCGCGGTTTTTTACCAAGTTTTTAAAGGACCTGGGGCTTTTAAATTTTGCCGAGCCGTTTCAGAAATTGCTGACTCAAGGCATGGTCTTAAAAGGCGCAGAGGTGATGTCCAAATCAAGAGGAAACATTGTTGATCCCGACTCTATAATTGAAAAATACGGGGCGGACAGCTTAAGGTTATTTATCTTGTTTGCCGCGCCTCCGGAGACGGAGCTGGAGTGGGATGACCGCGGACTGGAAGGGGCATTTAAATTTTTAAACCGCGTCTGGCGCATTCAGGAAAATTTAAAAGAGAAGGCGGATTTAAGTTTAACGCGCGCGATGCATAAAACCATCAAGCGGGTTGGCGAAGATATCCGGGATTTTAAATTCAATACCGCGATTGCCGCGCTCATGGAATTTGTTAACGCTATTTATCAGTCGCAGCCCGACCGGCAGATTTTTTCTAATCTTTTAATTATGCTTAGCCCCATTGCCCCGCATTTCTGCGAAGAGCTCTGGCATTCACTGGGCAACAAGGAGAGTATTTTTAAGGCCGGCTGGCCTAAATACGACCCTAAAATGCTGGTCGAGCAGACTGTGACGATAGTAGTTCAAGTGAACGGAAAAGTACGCTCTAAAATAGATGTCCCCGCCGATATTCAGGAAGATAAACTTAAGGGGCTGATCCTCTGCGATGAGAAGGTAAAGATCTGGATCAAGGGCCAGCCAATCAAGAATTTCTTCCTCGTTCCCCAGAGGCTTGTCAATATCGTAGTGTAACCCTCGCCAAAAAAACAACCTAAACCTAAAATTAAGAGTTAGATTTTGCCTGTTTTTGCGTCTATTAATATTGGGGGCAAACAGTTATGTTTGGTTTAACTAAACAGGAAGAGCAGGTGATTTTGTTTCTACTGGCCGTGACTTTAGCCGGCATGGGGATTAGTTTCTTAAGGCAAAACTTTGCGCAGGCCAAAGTGGTTGCCTGTTTGAGCCAGGATATAGGTAAAGTTGACCTTAACCATGCGGATAAGGATACTTTAAAGAGTGTCCGCGGTATCGGCGAAAAGATAGCCGAGCGCATCATCGAATATCGTAAGTGTCAAGGCGGATTTCAGGCGCTTGAGGAATTAATGAACATAAAAGGTATAACTCAGTCTAAATACCAGAAACTGAAAGATAATTTTATAATTAAGTGATCTTTATGCGCTATCCTTTGGCTGTTTTGACTTTTATTTTTTGCTGCGGCATAGCTTTGGCCGATATGATTCCGGCGCCTTTTGTTTTGATTTATTGCCTGACTGCTATAGTATTTATTCCGGCCATATTCATCCGAGCATACAGGATGATTTTTATAATTTTTTTGGTATTTATGCTCGGGGTATCCGGCCTTAAGAGATCTCAGGAATTACCTGCCTGCCACTTTTTTAAATATATAGATTTTGCCCGGCAAGAGCCTTACGTGATCAAAGGATTTATCGCGGATGAGCCCTGGCAGGAAGATAGTTTATCTAATTTCAGGTTTAACGTTGAGGCGATACAAGGCAATGCTGTTACGCGCAGCTGTTGCGGACAAATTATAGTCAAGGTCAAAGCCCAAGAAGATTTCCGCTATGGCCAGCAATTAATCCTTAGGGGCAGCTTAGGCTTGCCGTTTATCTTCAGACGGACCCAGGCGCACAATCAAAGCGGATATTTTCATAATTTGATAATGCGGGTTAAATCCGCTGCCGATATTGTTAAGGTGGATAAAAATAAAGGGTTGAAACTTAAGGCCTTTGCCTTGTTGATTAAGGCTAAAATTCAAGCCATAATCTATAAATATGTAGCAAAGACGAGCGCGGGGATTTTAGAGGCGATGATTTTAGGTGAAAAAAAGAATATCCCCGGCTTTATCAGCGAGTCTATGGTTAAGGCCGGCACAATACATATATTAGTAGTGAGCGGTTTTAATGTAGGGCTGGTAGCCTTTGCGATAATCATGGTTTTAAAGCTTTTGCGCTTACCCCGGAAGTTGAGTTTTCTGCTTACCATGCCTTTGCTCATACTTTATTGTATTGCTACAGGGGCACCCAGTCCCGTAGTTAGGGCGACGATAATGGCATTGGTATTTATTTTGGCGCAGCTGATTGACCGGCAAGCCAACATTTATAATTCTTTAAGCTTAGCTGCCCTGTCCATACTAATCACAAACTCGCAGCAGTTATTTGAGATAGGCTTTCAGCTTTCTTTTGCCAGTGTGCTGGGAATAGTTTTTCTTTACCCCGCCCTTCGTTCCAGGCTAATGCTTTCAACGAAGGGCGGGGTTTACCCGAAAATAAAAAGCTTCTTAAGGCTCGATATTCTAAAGGTAAAACTTTTAAAATTTCTGCTTGAGGGTTGTTTAGTCTCATTGTCTGCCTGGCTAGGTACTATGGGGCTGATTGCCTATTATTTTAAGACCTTCTCGCCGGTCACTGTTTTGGCCAATCTTTTTATCGTGCCTTTAGCCTCCCTGATTACCTTATGCGGCTTTAGCCTGGTTGCCGCAGGCTTGTTTTTCCCGCTCTTTGCGCCTTATTTGGCCCGCACCAATGAGCTGCTTATTCTGGCATTAGTCAGCTTAAATAACCTATTTCTCAGGCTGCCCGGGGCCTATCTGCGCTTATAAAACCCTTTTTATTTCAAACAGAAAAGGCGATGTTGACAAAAAGCAATATCTATGTTAAATTGAACCTACTA
>CAYHNY010000037.1:0-8068 GCA_964358115.1 uncultured Planctomycetales bacterium
CTTTCCCGGCGCGTAGAGATAGCGAATAATTCGGGAGCGGATTTATTCATCAGCATTCACTCCAATGCGAACAGGGTAAAGGGGCTCAGTGGTTTTGAGGTTTATTATGTCAGCCCCAACATAAACGATTCCCGCAGGGCCCTGGCCGCAGCCCAAAACGCAAAACTCAATTTAGATAAAGATTGTTTTGCCTCAAACAGCCTGAATTTAAAAGCCACTTTGTGGGACATGATCTATACTGCCAGCCGCGCGGAGTCCATATCCTTAGCCAAGACGATATGCCGCAGCATTGACCGGGATTTAGATACCAAAGTTTTGGGAGTTAAAGGGGCTAACTTTTATGTGTTGAAAGGCGCGCGCATGCCGGCGATATTAGTTGAGATAGGTTTTGTTTCAAATCCTGCGGAAGAACGCCTACTAAGAAACGGTTACTATCGCCAGCAGATTGCCGCAGCCGTGGCAGATGGAATTATTAACTATGCTCAGGATTATACAATCATGGAGGCGTCGAATTGAAAAGGCCCATCGGTGTTTTTGACTCAGGCGTAGGGGGCCTGACCGTGGTCAAAGAGCTGATCCGTCAGCTGCCCCAGGAAGACATCGTCTACTTTGGCGATACCGCCCGCGTTCCTTACGGGATAAAATCCAAAGAGACAGTAGTGAAATTTTCCATCGAGAATATTTTATTTTTATTAGAGCAAAACGTAAAACTTATCTGCGTTGCCTGTAATACCGCGTCCAGCTTTGCCCTTCCGGAGATCCGCAATTATTTTAAGGTTCCGATTGTGGGAGTGATCGGCCCGGGTGCAAAAGAAGCGGTCTACGCCACGCAGAATAAGCGCATCGGTGTCATCGGGACCCAGGGTACGATTAAAAGCAAGACCTATGAGTTTGAGATCAAGCAGCTTGACCCAAAGATTAAAGTTACGGCGCTGGCCTGTCCATTGTTTGTGCCTTTTGTCGAGGAGGGCTGGCTGTCAGGTAATGTAGTAGTAGATGTAGCCAAAACTTACCTTAAGCCGTTAAAGGACGCCGGAGTGGACACGGTTATTTTGGGCTGCACCCATTATCCTTTACTTAGGCCGGTGATCCGGAAAGTCTTAGGGGCGCAGATTACATTAATCGATTCGGCAAAACAGGTGGCAATGGAGGTAAAGAAGGCCTTAAGCCAGGACGGCAATTTAGCCAGAAACGGCAAAGGTAAACATGAGTATTACGTCAGCGATAATCCGGAGTGGTTTAGCAGTATCGCCGCGCGCTTCCTGGGTGAGTCGCCCAAAAACGTAAGCAAGGCGCTATGTACAGGATAAAAGTAGAAGGGCATTTTAGTTCCGCGCATAACTTAAGGCACTACAAAGGCAAATGCGAAGAGCTGCACGGCCACAACTGGAAAGTAGAGGCAGTGGCGGCCTGCGCTACGCTGGATAAGATCGGGATGCTCCTGGATTTTAAATATTTGAAAATGAAATTAAATAAAATCCTGGAAAAATTAGACCACAAATATTTAAATAACATCCCTTACTTTAAGAAGCATAATCCTACTTCGGAGAATATCGCCAAATATATCTTTGACGTGCTTAAGCCGCAGGTTAAATATTTAAAGTCTATCACCGTATGGGAAACGGATAATTCCTGCGCCACCTATGATTTAGAATGAAAAAAGCCATCGTTCTTTTATCCGGCGGCCTGGATTCGGCAGTCGGCCTTTATTTAGCTAAGAAACAGGGGTTTGATTGTTTCTGTCTGATTTTTGACTATGGGCAGCGCCACAAAAAAGAAATAGAATGCGCCAAAAAGTTAGCTAAGCAGGCGCGCTGCCAATTTAAGATCATCAAGCTTGATTTAGCTAGCGGGGCTTGCGCTCTTTTAAATAAAAAAATCAATTTTGCTCAAGGTGCCAAAGGCATACCGAACACTTATGTGCCGGCGCGCAATATTATATTTTTAAGCCTTGCCTTTTCCTATGCCGAGACGCTGGGGGCCAAGGCAGTATTTATCGGTGCGCACGCCCATGATTATTCTGGTTATCCGGACTGCCGGCCGGAGTTCTACCGGGCCTTTAAGAAAGCCATTGCCGTAGGCACTAAATCGGGAGTAGAAAAAAATAGCATCAGGCTGGCAATCCCGTTAATCCATATGAATAAGGTTGAGATTATTAAACTGGGCGCGCGGCTGGGTGTACCTTTTAAATTGACCTGGTCTTGTTACCGCGGCGGCAATAAACCTTGCGGAAAATGCGACAGCTGTTATTATCGCGCCAAGGGTTTCCGCCAGGCCGGCCTCCAAGATTCCTGATCCTTAGGGACACCCAATAAACTGAAGCTAAGGGTGTCCCTAGGCGGGGACACCCTCCCGATTGATTTGTTGGGTGTCCCTAAAAGATAAGATGAAGGCGAGAATAAGCGAGATATTCGAGGGCATTCAGGGTGAAGGCTTATACCTTTGCCAGAGGCAGATTTTTGTGCGTTTTTTCGGCTGTAATTTATCCTGCAAATTCTGCGATACCAAGCTAGAGCATTTTGACGAATATGAGCCGCAGGAGCTGCTTAGTCAATTGTATAGATACCCAAGAGTTTATCATTCTGTGTCGTTTACCGGCGGTGAGCCGCTCTTACAAAAAGATTTCCTCAAAGAGATGCTTAAGTTAACCAAGAATTCGCAGATTAAAAATTATCTTGAGACCAACGGCACGCTTCCCGAGGCGCTGGAGGAAGTCATAGATGATGTGGATATTGTAGCCATGGACTTGAAATTGCCCAGCTCAACCGCAAGCGGTGATTTCTGGCAGGCGCACCGTAAATTTTTAAATATAGCCTCGCGCAAGGAAGTTTTTTTAAAAGCGGTGATCTGTCATTCCACCGAAGAAAAAGACATCAAAGAAGTATTAAGCCTGATTAAAGAGAGTAAGGCCGGCCCGCTTTTAATATTGCAGCCAAACAGCGATGAGTGCGATGCGGATTTAGGCGAAAAAATAGAATCAATCCGCAAAAGCTGCCAGAATGAAAAAGTGAAAGTACGGGTGATACCGCAGATGCATAAAGTGCTCGGAGTAAAATAAAATGAAAAAAATTTCCAGTTACGAAGGCCGGCAAAAAGGCATTCGGGATTTAAAGACCCCGGAGATCGAGGTTTGGGAAAATCAGTATCAAGACAAATTGTATACAATTTGTCTTGATATCCCGGAGTTTACCTGTATTTGCCCTAAGACCGGGCTGCCGGATTTTGCCGCCATTAAAATAGAATATTCACCGCAGAAATACTGCGTTGAGCTCAAATCCCTTAAGATGTACACCATATTCTACCGCAATATCGGCATATTCCATGAGCACCTGACGAATAAAATACTGGAGGATTTTGTTAAGGCTGCCCGGCCTCACTGGGCTAAGATCACTACCGTATTTAACCCCCGCGGCGGGATCACCACTACCGTAACCAGAGAGTATAAAAAATGAGGATAATCTCGGCGGATAAAATCAAAAATAGCGTTGCCGATTTATGCGTGCGGGCCAACTTTTATTTGAGGAAAGATGTTTTGCTGGCCTTAAAATCCGCTTACGCAAAAGAAATCGGCAAAAGGGCAAAGAATATATTGGGGGTCATTCTTGATAATGCGGCAATCGCTAAAAAAGAAAAATTAGCCATCTGTCAGGACACGGGGCTGCCGATAGTTTTTGTCGAGCTTGGCCAGGATATTAAAATAAGCGGCGATTTAAAATCCGCGATTAATCAGGGCGTTGAGTCAGGTTATCGCAGGGGATATTTAAGGAACTCGATTATCCGCGACCCGTTCTCAAGGGGCAATTCTCAATTTTCACCGGCAATAATCCATATTGATGTTGTCAAGGGCAGCAAATTAAAACTGACGGTTTTGCCCAAGGGTTTCGGATGTGAAAACAAGTCTCAGCTGCGCATGTTTAAACCCACGGCGTCCTTAGAAGAAGTTGAAAAATTCATTGTGGATGCAGTAAAAAACGCCGGGCCGGATGCCTGTCCGCCGTATGTTATAGGCGTGGGCATCGGCGGAACTGCCGAGTATGCCGGTTTACTGGCGAAGAAGGCGCTGCTTAGGAAAATTATGTCGCCTTCCAAACACCGAAAACCGAAAACCGATAACCGATTCTTTGAGCAATCGTTATTACGCCGGATCAATAAGTTAAACATCGGGCCAATGGGCTTAGGTGGCAAGACGACTGCTTTAGGGGTGAATATTGAAACTTACCCCACGCATATCGCCGGTTTACCCGTAGCCGTCAATATCAGCTGCCATGCTTTACGTAGCGCAACCGCAACGCTATGAAAAAAATAAACTCACTTTTGGATAAAAAAGAAATTGCCAAGTTAAAAGTCGCAGAGGAAATTTTACTCAGCGGCATCATCTATGTGGCCAGGGACCAGGCGCATAAAAGATTGGCTGAAGCGATAAAAAAAGGCAAGAAATTGCCGCTTAATTTATGCGGAGAGTTTATTTATTATTGCGGCCCGACGCAAACCCCAAAAGGAAAAATCATCGGTTCCTGCGGCCCGACCACCAGCTCCAGGATGGATGAATTTACCCCGGCTTTATTAAAGGCAGGGCTTTTAGGCATGATCGGCAAAGGTGGACGCGCGCGGGAAGTAACCGCAGCGATAAAAAAATACGGCGCGATATATTTTTTAACTTATGCCGGCTGCGGCGCGTTTATATCTAAGTATATCAAATCAGCAAAAGTAGTTGCCTATCAGGATTTGGGCCCCGAGGCGATTTATAAATTAGAGGTTAAGGATTTACCCCTAATTGTTGCAATTGATTCTTTGGGAAATAATATTTATAAAGGAGCAAGCACCTAAATAAAAAAAAATTAGCGAAGTCCTCCGAAGCCGAGTTATTATTTTACTTATGGAGGCGAAGGAGGAGAGTATCTATGTCAAGGATTGACGGCCGTCGCACCAATCAAATGCGCAAAGTAGAAATCACCCGCAACTATATAAAATATCCGGAAGGTTCTTGTTTGATCGAGCTGGGTAACACCCGGGTTATCTGCACGGCTTCGGTGGAGGAATCCGTTCCGCCTTTTTTAAAAGGCTCAGGCACCGGCTGGGTCACCGCCGAATACGGTATGCTGCCGCGTTCCTGCCATTCGCGCATCCAGCGCGGCAAAGACTCAGGCCGCACCTTTGAGATCCAGCGTTTGGTGGGCCGCTCCCTGCGTTCGATTACGGACATGAAAGAGCTGGGCGAGCGCAGCATCTGGATTGATTGCGATGTGATCCAGGCTGACGGCGGCACGCGCAGCGCCTCGATTACCGGTAGTTTCATCGCTTTAGTCGATGCCTTGCAGAAGATCAAGAAGTCCGGTATGATTCAAAGAATCCCCATCAAGGATTATGTCGCCGCCACCAGTGTGGGCATCTTTAACGGAAATCCGGTTTTAGATTTATGCTATGAGGAAGACTCCAAGGCCGAAGTGGATATGAATATTATTATGACCGGCTCGGGAGAATTTATCGAGATTCAGGGCACAGCCGAACGTCATCCTTTTGGCAAAGATAAAATGGATGCCATGCTTGAGCTGGCGCAAAAAGGCATCGAAGAGCTGTTTGAAGTCCAGAAAAAGTTGGTGGGCGATATTTTATGAAGCTTGAATTAATAGTGGCCACCAAGAATAAGAAAAAATTAGAAGAGATTGAACATATCTTAAAAGGCCTGGATGTAAAGATTTCTTCCCTGGCGGATTATCCTGCTGCCCCGCGCATCATTGAAAACGGCAAGACCTTTAAGGAAAACGCGGTTAAAAAAGCAGTCAAAATAGCGCGCTTTACTAAAAAGCTAAGCTTAGGCGAGGATTCCGGCCTTTGCGTGGATGCCTTGGCAGGCAAGCCCGGCATTTATTCTTCGCGCTTCTCAGGCAAAGATAAATCCGACCTTATAAATAACCTCAAACTGCTTAAGCTTCTGGGCAATCTGCCGTTAAGCAAAAGAAAAGCGCATTATGTATGCGCGGTGGCCCTGGCTGATAACGACGGATTGATAGGGGTAGTTGAGGGCAAATGTTTCGGCCGGATTGGTTTTGAACAGAAGGGCAGTTTCGGTTTTGGTTATGACCCTTTATTTATCATCCCCGGATATAAAAAGACTTTTGCGCAACTTGCTCCCCGGGTCAAACATAAAATCAGCCACCGCTTTCGCGCCCTGGAAAAAACCAGGAAGCTTTTCCAGAAATATATTGAGCAGCACGGAAGTAGTTGATATAATAAAAGTTTAGTGTATACTTGCGGTTTGCAACGGGGCGTGGCTCAGCTTGGCTAGAGCGCGTGGTTTGGGACCACGAGGTCACAGGTTCAAGTCCTGTCGCCCCGATTTAAACGAGCAGATGATTTACGTCGCCTTCGGCTCCGTAAATCATAGGCGTAAGCCGTCTGCGAATTTTGAGCACCTTAAGTTTTTATCTAGCGAAATACTTGATTGCGAAGCAATCAAGTATAATCCCGCAGCTGCGAGCGGATATATGTTCCATCCGCGAGCGCTTAGTTGTCAGGATAATAACTAGGGATTAAAATTTTTGCGCCTGTAGCTCAAACGGATAGAGCAACTGCCTTCTAAGCAGTAGGTTGGCCGTTCGATTCGGCCCAGGCGCACCAGAAATTTAATTATGCGCCAGTTATTTAAAATATTAATTGTCCTATGCGTTATTTTGGCCTTATCCGTATTAGGCCTGCATCTATTTATTAACCTGAAAGGCAAAGGCCTTTTAGTTAAGAAATTAGAAGAAGCCACCAAGCGTAAAGTCGCGATCGGCAAAGTCTTTTCCTCTTTTCCTAATGCTGTTTACGTCAAGGATCTGGAAATAGGCGGGCTGGTAAAGATAGACGAGTTATATGCCTCAGGGGTGTTCTTTGATATAGTGCGCAAAAGCTTTGGTTTGTCGTTGTTGCGCTTGACTAATCCTGTGATCAACTTTGAGAAAAAAATACCCGAAGCGGTTTCTCAGGGGCTTGAAAATAAGGTAGTTTCTTCGCCCAAGCCAACTCAGGCAAAATTAATCTTGCCGCCTTTTTATATCGACCGGCTGGTTATCCGCGATGGCATTCTTAACTTGGTTGATAACCTTGAGAATGGAGAAAAGCTGGCTGTTGCCGTTGAGAATTTAAGCGTCAAAATAGATAATTTAAATTTCAGCTTTTTTGGTTCACGCATTATAAATTTCAATATAAGAGGGATGATCCCCTGGCGGCAGGGAGCGGCGCAGGGAAAGGTCAGGATCGAGGGTTGGGTTAACTTTCTTAAAAAAGACATGCAGGCAACCATAGATATAGAAGATATTGACGCGGTTACGCTTCAGCCTTATTATTCTAGTTGGATGAGCCTTGAGGATGCGCGCATTGAAAAGGCCAAACTTAATTTCACCAGCAAGATCAACGGGCTTAACAATGAAATCATTGCTCCATGCCATATGGAGTTGACGGATATCGTTTTTAAACCCCGACCTCCGGAAGAGACAGAGCAGAGGGCGGAAAAAGTTGCCAATACCGTTATCGGGATATTCAAGGCTTTAAATCAAGGCAAGGTAGTTTTAGATTTTACCGTCAAAACCAACATGGACCGCCCGGAGTTTGGCTTTGGTTTGATCAAAAGCGCGATTGAAGATACCGTTGCCACAGCCAGAAAAGACGATAAGTTTCGTACCCAGGATGTGGTTTTGTTTCCGGCTAAGGTTGTGCAAGGTACGGTTAAAGGTGTTACCGATATGACCACGGCGGTTATCGGCGGGCTCTACTCTGTAGGCAAAGAATTAGGCAAAGGCCTTTTCGCAGTTTTCGAAAAAGAACAGGAAGAAAATTAGCATTGTGGATAGGTCCTTCGCGCTCCTTCGGAGTGCTCAGGACCACCACAATGTAGGGAATAGATACCTAAATTAAAGACTTGCATTGTGGTGGGTATAGCTCAATTGGTTAGAGCGTTAGACTGTGGCTCTAAAGGTTGCGGGTTCGATCCCCGTTACCCACCCCAAATTATTATTCGCTCTTTCGGCGAAAAATTTGTAGGGGTATCTGTAAGAAAACAATAGGCTTGCGTTAGCAAGCCTAAGGT
>CAYHNY010000038.1:0-7951 GCA_964358115.1 uncultured Planctomycetales bacterium
TGTATTCATCGCATGCCCCTGGGTGAATCTATTGTCCGCCCGCGCTCGCACTGCCCAAAATGCAAAAAAATAATTGGCTGGTACGACAATATTCCGTTTATAAGCTATTTAGCCTTAAGAGGCAGATGCCGTTTCTGCAAGGAAAAAATATCTGTGCGCTATTTTTTAATTGAGTTTTTAACCGCGGCGGTATTTTTGGTTTTTTACAGCCGTTATGGGATGAGCTTTAATTTATTTTGCTACATTATCTTCGCTTGCGGATTGATCGTAGCCACCTTTGTGGATATCCAGCACCGGATCATCCCCGATGAGATTTCCGTCGGCGGCATTGTGGCGGGTGCGCTGCTCAGCCTGCTTAAGCCATTTTTAAACCCCGGCTATTACAGGCTTCTGCCGATTTACGATTCTCTGCTGGGTATTTTTGTCGGCGGAGGGATTATCTGGCTGACCGGATTTCTCTTTGACGTGGTTTATTTCAAGTTGCTTAAAAAACCCCCCATACAGGGTGAAACCGAGTCTATGGGCGGAGGCGACGTTAAGCTTTTAGCCATGATCGGCGCTTTCTTAGGATGGAAAATAGCGATATTGACTTTTTTCTTAGCCCCTGTCTTTGGCGCGGTTATCGGTGTGATCAATCTGATTGCTACTAAAGACCACACCATACCCTATGGCCCGTTTTTATCTTTAGCTGCTTTTATCTCGATATTCTGGTTTCAGCAAATCATCAATTTGGTCCTTATACGCTAAAAAATGCTTAAGTCCGAATTAAGCAAACACCTTCTTAAAACAGGCTCTGGCCGGCATTGGCAAAAAATCGGTTTAACCAAAAGAGCCGGGGTCATGGCACCCTTATTTTCCGTATATTCCAAGGAAAGTTTAGGTATAGGCGACTTTGGTGACCTTAAGTTATTGATTGAGCTCTGCAACAAAAGCGGCCTTTCCGTTATCCAGCTTTTACCTTTGAATACCCTGGGTGTAACCTTCTGCCCCTATGATGCCATCAGCTCATTTGCTTTAGAGCCGGCGTACCTGTCTTTGCGTTTGCTGCCGGGGCCTTATCAAAAAATAGCCCAAGAAAGTATAAACCAGTTTAAACAATTTTTTCCCGCAAATTCTGCGTACGTGGACTATGGCGTAAAAGCAGCAAAGATGAATTTGCTTTGGGAGATATTTTCTGCTGTTGGGTTTACCGATTCGGGAGAATTTCAGGAATTCCGCCGAAGCAACAGCTATTGGTTGGATGATTTTACGCTTTTTGCGCTGCTGAAACAACATCATCAGGATAAGGCCTGGTATGAATGGGGCGAGGTATACAGAAACCGTGATGTTAAAAGCCTGGATGAGTTTCGATTGCGCAAACAAAAAGAGATTACTTTTTTGTCTTGGGTGCAATGGCAGTTGTATGAGCAGTTTAAAAACGCCAAGGCTTACGCGCAGGCGAAAAATGTTTTGATTAAGGGAGACCTGCCGTTTTTAGTAGCTAGAGACAGCGCTGATGCCTGGGCGCATCCTGAATTTTTTAAACTGGATTTTGCTTCCGGCGCTCCGCCGGATGTCTATTGCGCCGGGGGGCAGCGCTGGGGCATGCCGCCTTATGATTGGGAGAAAATTAGCAATGACGGATACAGGTATTTGAAAGAGAGGCTAAGATATGCCCAGAATTTTTACGATATATTGCGCATCGACCATGTGGTGGGGTTATTCCGTATTTGGAGCATCCCTTATAATGAGCCGGTTGAAAATCAGGGCTTAAACGGCTTTTTTGATCCTTTGGATGAGAGTAAATGGGGCAGGCAAGGGGCAGAGATATTATCGGTTATGTTAAATAGCGCCGGTATGCTTTTATGCGCCGAAGACCTGGGTGTTATTCCCAAGGCCTGCACCGAAACTTTAGAAAAATTAGGCCTACCCGGTAATGATGTGCAGCGCTGGGTTAAAGATTGGAAAATAAAGCATGATTTTCTTTCTCCCCGAAAGTACCGGCTTCTTTCAGTTGCCATGCTTTCCACCCATGACACTACTAACTGGTTGGACTGGTGGGAGAATGAGGCAGGAACGGTTGATGCAGCGCTTTT
Source organism: uncultured Planctomycetales bacterium (assembly GCA_964358115.1). Taxonomy (GTDB): domain Bacteria; phylum Omnitrophota; class Gorgyraeia; order Gygaellales; family Profunditerraquicolaceae; genus CAYHNY01. Next base: position 2,076 of record CAYHNY010000038.1, read on the forward strand.
TATGAAAAAATGCCGGGATAGGGGAATAGATTACGCAGCGGTTAAAGATAAATTATTTGATGCCGCCTGTTGCGGGCGTGACCGGCTGTGCTGGTCGGATAGCGTATCCTGCGTTGATATATTATTATGGAACTTAGGAAAAAGAAAAGGCGAGGTTATGGATTTTGTGGATATGTATGTAAACTCTTATCGGGAAAAAGAGAAGCTCTGGAAGCATCTTAAACTTGCCGGGCCGCTGCGCCAAAACTCAGACGCCCAAATTTTGTCCGCGGCATTAAAGTTTACCTTAAGTTCAAACGCCATATTCTGCATCGAGACGATTATCGATTGGCTGGGGTTAGGCGGGGTATTAAAGACAAGCGTTTATCCATACCGCATCAATACGCCCGGGGTGGTTAGCCCTAAGAATTGGTCGTTGAGAATTCCGATAGCGCTGGAGGATTTATTGAAACATAAAGTTTGCGTAAAGATTAAAGAGCTGGTTTCTTCTTCAGGAAGAATTTAAGCTATGAACCTAAAACAAGGAGGTCGGTATGGTGGATTTTAAAAAAGCAATATTTATCTGTTTGTTGGTCGCGGTTTCTTTTGTCATCGGCGGATTGAGCCTGCGCGCTTTTTCGCAGGATAAATCTGATTTAAGCGGTGTTTCTTTCAGCGCGCAGGATGGCCAATTAAATTTCTTTGATCCTAGCAGCGGCATGGTGTATGCGTATGCGCAGACAACCGGCAGGCTGGTCGCCACCTATAAGATACAAAAATTAGGCCAGAATCTAGACAAGGCCGAAGAAAAAAGAACGATAGTATATTAAAGTCATAAAAAATGTCGGTTATAGGGCACAGAATTTTATATTTCCAAGAGGGTGGGTAAGGCCATCACGGATTACGGTATGCTCTCCGACGGCGATAAAATTGCCGTGGCCGTATCCGGGGGCAAAGATAGTTTGACGCTTTTGCGGGTTTTAAAAGACCGGCAGGCCTTTGTGCCTGTCAAATATGAGCTTTTAGCAGTGCATATCGATTTAGGCTATCCCTGCCAGCATCCTAAGATCCTGGCGGAATATTTTAAATCGCAAGGCGTTAATTATCATATCGAGAAGGTGGATATATTAAAAGGTAAAACGCGCGAGGACATCACCTGTTTTTGGTGCGCCTGGAACAGGCGCAAGGCCCTTTTCCAGGCCGCGGACCGCTTTGGCTGCAGCAAAGTCGCCTTAGGCCACCACCACGATGACATTATCGAGACCATTCTTTTAAATTTGTTCTTTAACGGAGAGATCTCAGCTATGGCCCCCAGGCAGGAATTGTTCAAAGGAAAGATTGTTCTCATCCGGCCGCTGGCCTATGTCGAGGAAGAAATGATCCGGCGTTTTGCCAAAGAGGCGGGGTTCCCTCATGAAAAATGTTCCTGCCCAAACTCTGTCACCTCCAGCCGGACTAAAATAGAAAAGATAATCAAGGAGCTGGAAAAAACCTGCCCGGATGTGAAAAAAAATATCTTCCGCAGTATAAAGCGGATAAAAAAAGATTATCTGCTTTAAGAATACGCAGTATAGTGCTATAATTTAGCTTAATAAAATAGTTTGGGTATAAATTAAAGGATTATAACGATGATAGCGGCAGTGATTATAGGCTTTTTCTTGCTGGTAATATTGATCCTGTTTTTGTTTAAAGTTAAATATGAATTATCCGCGATCAATAAGACTTCTTCGGAAACTAAAGCTAACGTGGATACCTTTATCAGCCAACAGGCCCAGGACCTGACCAAGATTAAATCCGATCTGACCAGGGATATCGAAGATCAAAAAGTCCTGATTGAAGATGTGAAAAGAAGCAAGGAAGTGCTCATCAAGCTGGAAAGTGAATACCAGGGGCGCAAGGAACATGAGTTCCGGGCCTGGGGGCGTTTGGAAAAATTAGAGAATATCATTGCCGGTACGCAGAGCAAGGGCCGGGCAGGGGAGGCGATTGTCTTTGAGCAGCTGAGCAAATTTCCTTCGGAGATGATGGAGTCGCGTTTTTCGCCCGGGGCAAACAAAGAAGTAGAGTATGCCCTGGTTTTGCCCGATCAGAAGCGCCTGCCTATAGATTCAAAATTTCCTACCGAGATACTTCAGAGGGCCACGGAATTGGAAGAAAAGAATCAGTTGGAACTGGCGCGCAAAGACGTAGAAGAGGTGATTAAGAAAAGAGTCAAAGAGGTCTCTGAATATATCAATTCTCCCCTAACCACCGACATCGCCATTTGCGCCATACCGGACGGGGCATACCGATATTGTACTACTATACTTTCCAGCGCCTATAAATATAACCGGGTGATTATTCTGCCTTATTCGATGCTAGTACCTTTCCTGCTTGCTTTTTACCGGCTATATCTGATCCAATTTCAGACCCATTCGGTAGATTTACAAAGATTTTTGTCTCAAGTAGCGAATATGGATAAAAGGATAGACGAGATGGGCCTGATCTTGAAAAACAGCATTGATCGGGCAGTCTCCATGCTTACGAACGCCTCGGCGGATTTACGCGACCACCTTTCAAATATCAAGAGTTCCTTATCGCATATTCCGAAGATAGAAACAAAAGAGCCGCCGGGCTTGCCCGACAAAGAAACAGAAGTAAAATTGAGCCCCTCAGACTAAAGCTGAGGCGAAAGTACAAATAACTTTCGATTAATCTTGTTATCCTGTGTGCCTACCTTAAAGAAGTGATTCCAAAATATTCCCAGCTGATCTGTGCTTTTAGCCGCAAGCCTAAGAACATGTCTTTTGTCTACGGTGATACGCGCCGTGCTGGGTCTAGCCGCCGGGATTTTTTAAGCGTTTTAGGTATCGATTATAAAGATTTAATCTGCGCTAAGCAAGTGCACGGGGCCTCTGTCAAATATGTCCGGGAAAAAGATAAAGGCAAAGGTGCTTTTTCCTATTCAAGTGCGATTGCCGATACGGACGCTTTTATTACCGATAAAAAGAGACTGCCTATAGCAATTTTTACCGCGGATTGCCTTCCGGTATTTTTGTATGATCCTAAAACTCCGGCTATCGGCTTAGTGCATGCCAGCTGGCGCAGTTCTAAAGAGCGCATTACCGCTAAGGCAGTGCAGCTCATGCAGAAAAAATTCAATAGCCGGGCAAAAGATTTATATGCCGGGTTTGGCCCGTGCATAAGAGAGTGTTGTTATGAGGTGGGAAAAGAATTCAAAGATTTTTTTCATTATGGGCTAAGATACCGCAGTAAAGTTTATTATTTGGATCTGGCGGCGGTAAATAAAAAACAACTTTTGGATTTGGGGCTGCTTAAAAAGAATATCTCGGATACCGGTGTTTGCACCTGTTGCCAGAACGATACATTCTTTTCTTTCCGTAAGGAAGGCGCTTCTTGCGGTAGGCTAATGTCGGTGATGATGCTTAAATGACCCTGCTAATTTTAAGAGAAAACTAATGTTTACCCGGCACTACCACTTAGAATTTATTTTGCAAACCAAGGATGCCCGCCCCGAGCATCTCAGAAGCTCGCTCAAGGGCTTAGTGGATGCCTTGGATATTTTGCCCTTAGAAGATACGCATGGCCAGGGCAATAATTTCAAAGTCCAGGTTAAAACCAAGGAGCCGGAGCTGGTCTTTGATGTATGTTCAGAATACGGGCGGCTAAAATCAGTAAAGATAAGTGAAGCCACGGCTTAGCGAGCGATGTTGAGTTCATTTATGCCGCGGCTTAAGAAATGGTGCAAGATCCCGGCTCATAAGCTATGCTAAATTATCTTTGATAATTTAGCACATTCACCGGGATAAATTCGCCCAGACAACTTATGTTCACTATCGTTCCATAAGTTGTGGGCTCATTTAAGGAAGGGTCTAATATGGCTAAGGCATTGGTGGTCTATTATTCGCAAAGCGGCAATACCCAAAAAATGGCTCAACTTATCGGTGAGGCAATCGGTAAAGAAGGAGTAGAGGCCGCGGTTAAAGACGTAAAAGATGTTTCGGCGGATGAGCTTTTGCAGTATGAAGCCATTGTGGTGGGTTCGCCCACCTATTACGGCAGCATGGCCGCCCAGATTAAAAAACTTTTTGACGAATCGGTGAAATTCCATACTAAGCTAGAAGGTAAAATCGGCGCGGCCTTTGCCTCCAGCGCCAACATTGCCGGAGGTAATGAGACTACTATTTTAGACATCTTGAATGCCATGTTGATTCATGGTATGATTATTCAAGGTGACCCCCGCGGCGACCACTATGGCCCGGTAGCTATCGGTGCGCCTGATGCCAGGGCAACTAAGGAATGCGCCAGGGCCGGCGCGCGGCTGGCCGGATTGGTCAAGAAATTGTATGCTTAAGAATAGGTGTTAGGTGATAGGTCTTAGGCATTAGGTTAAGCGAAGGTTAGAAAATGTATATAGTGGTTTTGGTGACCGCGGGCAATAAAAAAGAAGCTAAAAGTATTGCCGAAGCGCTTATTAAAAATAAGCTGGCTGCCTGTGTCAATATAATTGATAATATTAAATCACTATTTTGGTGGCAGGGGAAAATTGACAGCGCTCAAGAATTACTGCTGGTGATTAAATCTAAAAAATCAAAATTAACCGCGGTTATTAAGCTGGTTAAGTCTTTGCATAGCTATAGCGTGCCTGAGATTATCGCTTTGCCGATAGCCGGCGGTGAAAAAAAATACCTGGAGTGGATTGATGATTCTCTCGGAAAATCCCGTTGATTATCTTAAGGCATTTCTAGGTGGAGTAGGGATAAGCTTTACTCCTTGCGTATATCCGCTTATCCCGGTGGTCATCGGCTATATCGGAATAAAAGCCGGCACAACTAAACTTAAAGGTTTTACCCTAAGCTTGACTTATGTCAGCGGGGCAGCCGTTACCTATTCTCTATTAGGCCTGATTGCTTCTTTAACCGGCAGACTCTTTGGGACAATCAGCGCGCATCCGGTTACCTATTTTCTTGTTGGCTTGACGGTTATCCTGTTTGGATTATCTATGCTGGAATTATTCAGTTTGCCAATCCCCAGGGCTATTAAATTTCCGGCTTTCAAGGAAAAAAATTATCTGACTACATTTTTGCTAGGGGCAGTCTCAGGGTTGATCATTGGTCCCTGCACTGCTCCGGCATTGGGCGCGATTCTAGTTTATTTAGCCACCAAGAAGAATATAGCCTACGGCATGACGGTCTTGTTTAGCTTTGCCTTTGGCATGGGGTTAACTTTGATTTTGGCCGGGACCTTTAGCCCCATATTGCTTAATTTTCCTAAATCCGGCAGGTGGTTAGTGTATGTAAAAAGGCTGGGCGCTGTGGTCCTGATCGGCATAGGGATATTTTTTATTGTTACCGGCATAAAGAGATTATAAATAATGAAAATTAAGATAAAGATTTGCGTATACGCGATAGCGGTATTTATCTTTTGCCTTAGCAATAGCTTGTGGGCGCAAGGGCAGATGCGCGCCCCGGATTTTACTTTAACCGACTTAAATAGCGATAGCATAAGCTTAAGCAGCTATATCAATAAGCAGCCGGTGATGTTATTATTCTGGGCCAGCTGGTGTCCTTTTTGCCGCGATGAATTAAAGGCGCTTAGCGAGACCTACGGCCAGCTGGAAAGAGAAGGCTTGGGGTTGCTGGTAATCGACATTGGTGAATCCGCTGCCAAGGTCGATAATTTTGCTAAAAGAAATAATCTGCATTTCCGGGTATTTTTAGATAAAGACAACGCTGTCGCTCAGTCTTTCGGGATCTTGGGTGTCCCTGCCTATATCCTGGTCGATAAAAAAGGCTATATACGTTTTGCCGGGCACTATTTCCCGAAAGAGCAATACAAAAGCTTGCTCTTAGAATAATCCTCTTTTTGTTCATGGATAAAAGAATCGAGATTTTGAT
>CAYHNY010000039.1:0-7785 GCA_964358115.1 uncultured Planctomycetales bacterium
TAACCCATAATTTAAAGACTATTATCCCTAGCCTAATCACTCGAATTCGTAGGCTTCGCCTCCATTACACTTGAGGCTATTATTAAGTCTAAGTTCTAGCTGACCGCCTCAAGGGAATATCCCTAGCCTAATCACTCGAAAATTTCTTTGAAATTTTCTTCGTAGGCTCGGGCTTAATCCTTGATCTCACTATCGTTCGATCAAGGATTTCGCTAGACCAAAACTTAAGGTGCTCTAGATACTTGATCTCACTTTTGTTCGATCAAGTATTTCGCTAGACCAAAACTTAAGGTGCTCAAATTCGTACTATAACTTACGTTCGCTTCGCTCCGTAAGTTATGGCATTACACTTGAGGTTATCATTAAATCCAAGATTTGGTTGATCACCTCAAGTGTAAATTCGGCCATATGGTTTATGTCGTACTACGTGCTCCATAAACCATGGCCTCATTTATTTTACTCTTTTTGTTAGATAAATCAATAGTTTTAGACTATAATGCTTCTATGATTTACGACCGGTTTCAGCAGGAAGCCATTGATTACATAAACAGCGGCATTAGTGTGCTTGTCTCTGCCCCCACCGGAGCGGGGAAAACCGCCATTGCCGAACATATTATTAACCGCTGTATAGAGCAAAAAATCGGCGTCATCTACACCGCGCCGATCAAGGCCCTCTCCAACCAAAAGTTCCGCGACTTTCAAGGCGAATTCGGCGACCACATCGGAATTTTAACCGGAGATGTTTCGCTTAACCCGGATGCCCGTGTCCTAATCATGACCACCGAGATCTTCCGCAATAAAGTCCTGGATGAACCCGAGAGCCTGAAAAAATACACCTGGATCATCTTTGACGAAATCCACTACTTAGATAATCCTGAGCGCGGCACAGTCTGGGAGGAATCTTTGATTTTTCTGCCTGCGCACATGAAAATCCTGGGGCTATCTGCGACCATCCCGAATATAAAACAACTGGCAGATTGGATGGAATCCATCCATAAAAAGCCGGTAAAAATGGTGGTGGAAGAAAAAAGGCCAGTGCCCCTGCATTTCTTATACCACTGTAATAATGAGATCGCAGATAACCTGAATAGAATAAAAAAATATGGCGCCTACCAGAACAAATTAAACACCCTGATAAACTACGTGCACCAGAAAGAAGGCTTCCCCTGTATCTATTTTGTTTTTGGCCGCCGCCGGGCTGAAGATTTGGCCTTTGATTTATACAGCTATAATTTTTTAAACGGCAGGGAAAAATCCGAGATTTCTACTTTGTTTGATAATCTCTGCGCGCGCTTCGGATTAACCCACGAGATGTCTGCGCAAAAATTATATCCGCTCATCCAGCGCGGCATCGCCTATCACCACGCCGGGATGCTGCCTACTCTCAAGGAAGTCATCGAAAGGCTGTTTACCAGCCGCCTTTTGAAAGTAATATTCACCACCGAAACATTCGCATTGGGCATTAATATGCCCAGCCGCTCGGTGATCTTTGATGAATTAAGAAAATTTTACGGCCGTTATGTGCGCAACTTAAAGACCCGCGATTTTTACCAGATGGCCGGACGCGCCGGACGCCGCGGCATAGATAAAGAAGGATTTGTCTATTGCCGGATCAACCTTAACCGCATCCGTCTTGAGGACGTCAAGCGCATTATCTGGTCGCCCCCCGAAGAAGTAAGAAGCCAGCTAAACACCTCCTACGCGACCATACTTAATCTCTACGAAAAATACCAGGACCAGCTCTATAAAATTTATCCCTTATCCCTGCATTATTTCCAGTCGCATAAACACCAGCAAAGAGACGCGCTAAAATTAATTGAGGCTAAGGTCGGGCTGCTCAAAGAATTCGGATATATCAAAAATGATGCCTTGACCCTGAAAGGGCAGTTTGCCAAAAGCGTCTACGGCTATGAATTGATCCTCTCTGAGCTCTACGCCAGCAACACCCTGGAGCAGCTCGATGAATTTGGATTAGGCGTATTGGCCTCTGCGGTGGTATTTGAGCCGCGTAAAAACCAGGCGTTGGTTGGCATCTCTAAATCCAGCCGGCATATCCGCAGCAGCTGCGAAGAAATCTACGCCGAAATCAAAAAACAGGAGCTAAAATACCGCATCCATCCTTTTAGCAAACCGCCGTATTTTCATCTTTCCGCATGCATGGAGGCCTGGCTGCGCGGAACCAGTTTTGACAAGATCCTGCGTTTTACCGATACTGATGAAGGCGAGATCATCCGCTATTTCCGCATGAGCGTGCAGATCTTAAGAGAAATCAGCGAGGCAAAAGTCTCCTCATCCTTATTAAAGGGAAAAATACGCGAAACTATCCGCGTGGTTAACCGCGATATTGTGGATGCGGAAAAACAACTGCGGGCAGGTTAGAAATTTACTCTATCGTTTATTTGAATACGGTTGGCTTTCACCCATCCGGCATTAACCTCCAAAACATACCTTACCGGAAATTCAGAAACGATGCTCGGGCAATTTTCCTGGCAGGGTAAACATCCGGCATTGATACCCACGATGGTCTTATTTTTGTCAATCCAGATAATATCTAACGGGAATTTAACGTTTTTTAGCCAAAAACTAGCCCGAACTTCTCTTTCAAAAACAAAAAGCATTCCCGCATCCTGAGGCAGCTTCTCGCGAAACATCAGGCCCTTTCGCCTGCTTTCATCGCTATCGGCAATTTCAGCCTGAATACACTTACCCCCTTCAAAACAAACCCGGATATCCTGCGCCGCCAAAACCGCATGGCATAAAAATAAGGTAAAAATAAGCGTCTTAACCGGAATTCTCATTCTTATACTTTATATAATCCTGGATGACTTTTTTATGGTCAAAGGCAAAATCAAAATCTTTAATCTTGGCCAATTTCACCACTTTTAGGCCTGCGGCATCGTCTCCGGCCCGAGGCTTGCCCTTGGCCTTGGCAATAAATACCGTAGCAATGGTATGAAAACGCGGGTCGCGGCCGGGATCAGAATAGGTATGGAATTGCCGCAAATCCGTTAACTCCAGATTGGTCTCTTCTTTCATTTCGCGCCTGACCGCATCTTCCAGGCTTTCTCCATAATCCACAAAACCTCCGGGCAAAGCCCAACCAAAAGGCGGGTTGCTTCTTTTAATCACTACAATACCGTCGTTTAATTCAATTATGGCATCTACGGTAGTAAAAGGCCCCTGCTGCAATTTATGGGTTACGTATTCAAGGTAACCCAGCACTCCTTTATTAAAAACTTGAAACGCCTCTTGTTCATAAAGGCAGAAAATTATTTCCTTGAGCCCAGTCTTTTCTTCACGCAAATGCTTAAGTACTTCCTGGGCCATAATTTTTGCTGACGCCAGATACGCAAAGCCCCCTACCCCGCAGCCTAAGGCAGGAAATGCGATTGAAACTATCCTAAGCCCATCCGCGGCTTTTAAGGCATTGCGGCATGAATCCCGGATTTTATCTTCGTCGGTTTGAAAGTCCATACCCATAGTAGCCGCGTGGATTACGTATTTGGCCGCAAGCTTTCCTGCCCCGGTGGCTACGGCCTCACCTATCTTGATCGGCCCTTTTTTAACCGCCTCATCCTCAATAACTTTCCCGCCTTTTTTCTTTATCGCCAAGGCTAGCCCGCCGCCCATAACCAGTTTATTATTGGCGGCATTGACAATCGCCTCAACCTTTAATTCGGTTATATCGGCATTAACAATTTTTATCTCGGTATCTTTTATCTTCATTCCGCTTTTTCTAAAATCAATTTGTTATTCTTCTGGTCAATTTTAAAATTAAAGTTTTTTAAAAAAGACATGCCTAAAAGTCCGTCTTTATACGCGATATCGCCGATATCCTCGGACAAAACCGCGGCAGCCACGTCATTGGCCTCCACCCCCTGGACGCTTAAGCTCTCTAAAATCACATAATCTGCCTTGATCTTGCGGCCGTCGGCTAATTGCAATTCCACTTTTTGCCGGCGCCTTACCGGGCTGGGGCCTATTTGTTGGCCGATCTGCCGGGACAATAGCACTATCGATGCCCCGGTATCCAAAAGCAGGGTAGAGCGTATTCTTTTATTTAAAAGCGCTTCCACCATGATCTGGCCTTTTTCGTATTGCAGGTCAACGGATTTAGGCTTAGGACTCTCAGACTCGACCAACCTTCTTGCCTCTTCCTTTTCTTTATTCGCTATTCTTTTTTTCTCCCATTTCTGGTATATATCAGTGGCCTCTTCGGCTGAAGATTTACGGATGCTCTCTATCTCATCGCGGCTAAACTTTATTGTCCCGAATCCGACATCCAGCTCTATGCCCTCGGCGCTTTCGTTTTTAATCAGGCCTTCAATACTGCGGCCGTTCTTAAGGTAAATCGTATCTGCTAAGGCCACCCTAAGCCAGGCAAACGAAAAAACTAAGACTACCGAAAGACAAAAAATATATTTAGTCATGTCCTATTTTTTATACTGATAGACCCCCTGATACCCCTGGATGGTTTCATCTATCCTAAGAAAAATCAGCTGCGTAACTCTCGAGTTTTGTTTCATTTTTAATCCCAGCGGATTTTCTACTACCAGAATAAATTCGCCCTTCCCCTTGAATCCGGCATCCCATACCCCGTGGTGGGTAAACGCCCCCATCCTGAGCAAACTGCTGCGCGGAAAAGCCAGGGCCACTAAATCATTGGGCAAATTCACAGTTTCATTGGTTTTAATTTTATAGCTTCCTTTTTCCAGATGCCACCAGCCAAATTTATCCCCGGGGTTTTGTTTTTGAGGAATAATTTCGCTTGACCTCGGCAGAATTCTTTCCTTATTGGAAAAATCCAGGGCCCCGGCGCTCTCAAATTTAAATACCCTTGCTGCGGTTAAATCAAAACCGTTAGGAGTAGCCTGCGTTTCTAAATCAATGTGATCTTCGATAAGCTTATTCTTCTGGATCAACTCTAAAATCTCTTGGCGATTCAGCATTTTTATATTTTATCCTTAAAAAGCTTCTCCCAGGCCAAAATAATCACTTTTCCTAAAAACCAAATGGCCAAAATAAAAAAAGTAATGATAACCGTGATACCGAAGATTAAACCTCCCACCAAGATAAACGGAAGGAGTAAAACTCCCAGCCCGGCCAAGATTAATAATGTTGCCAAGAATATCAAACCCACTAAAAATGCCTGCATAGAGCCTATCCTTCTTTCACTTTATTCACAAGCCTGCCGATACCTTCGATTTCAATCTCTATGGTATCGCCGGGCTGCATCGGCCCCACATTGGGCGGAGTCCCGGTTGAAATGACATCACCGGGAAAAAGAGTCATTATCTTGGAAATAAAAGAGATTAAAAACGGAACCGAAAAGATGAAATTCGCAGTGCTGGAATCCTGTTTCAACTTGCCGTTTAAATAAGAAGAGACTTTAAGTTTTCTGGGATTAATTTCTGTTTCTATCCACGGGCCCAGCGGACAAAAGGTATCAAAAGATTTAGACCTGGTCCACTGGATGTCTTTTTTCTGCAAATCCCTGGCAGTAACATCATTTAAGCAGGTATAACCCAATATGTAATCACCGGCCTTTTTTGGGCTTATGTTTTTGCCCTCTTTCTTAATCACAAAAGCTAACTCCGCCTCATAATCCAGCCTCTTAACTGCCTGAGGATAGATTATGCTTTCCTTGTGCGCCAGTAAAGAAGTATTTGGTTTGAGAAAAATAATCGGCTCTTTAGGTATAGGCATATTTAGCTCTTTGGCGTGGTCCCGGTAATTCAAGCCGACTAAGATAATTTTGCTTGGAACAGCCGGAGGCAACAATTTCACTTTGTCCAAAGAAAAACTGGGCCTGCTTAATTCTATGCGCTCAAAATGATGCCCTTTTAATGCAAAAACCCTGCTACCTTTTAAAACACCCCATGCCTCCCGGGAATTATGCCTGAACCGGACAATGCGCATTAGTTTATCTGCTCTTCCAGCTTAAAAATTATGCTGTTCAGGTCCTTAATAATATTTTGGGGTAGCGTTTTAGAAACCTCAACTTCATTCTTTAAGGATTTCAACACGCTGACTAAACGTTTAAGCTGCGCTTGTTTCTTCTTCTCCCATGCCTCTTCGGGCTCAAGCTCCTGCCTCTGCCGGATCAAACTGCACAGGTCCTTTTTTACCTCGCGCACGTCTTTGCCCTTTTCAAAAACCGATTTCTTCAGGCCGTTGTAATCGTCGGCATCCAGGATCTTTTTATTTTTAGCCAGGCGCAGCACATTCACGGCTTCATAGGTCGGCAGCATCGCCGTATCGGCAGGGTCGTTCATATCCTGCTTTAGATATTGCGGCTCTTCTTTTTCCAGAAAATAATACGAACGCAGCAGTTTAAACGCGGTTTGTTTGCGGATGCCGGTTTCTTTAGCCGTATAGTTATCAAAACTGCTATATCCCCATTCTTTGTATAGCTTATCCCTCCAAACAGTATACAGGTCCCTGCCTAATTCAATCCAGGAGGTCTTAAAATTCTTCACATTTTCTAAAACATGGTAGCGCAGCGAATTTTTATCTATGCCCTCCATCTGATGCTCGATCTTCTCCAAAGATTTTGATTTTTTTGCCTCCATATTAAACACCCCTTGCTTAAATATTTTTCAAGAAAATCGCCAAAGGCGATAACCTTAAGCGATTTTCGCGAGTGGTAGAGGAAAGTATTTTATACTTTCCAATACCATAAAAAATTGACAAGGGGTATTATAGCACATTACCGGGTTTTTGAAAGAAAAACAAGGGGACGCTTCGGGAAGCGTCCCCTGTGTTTAAAAAGGGGCGTCCTTTTTTAGGAAGGACTTACTGGCTGATAAACCTTTAGGTCCGTGGCGCCCCTTAGCTTATGTTGATTAAAGCTGCCTGCATATCTTGAGGTGCTTTGTCGGATTCAAGCAGAATGAGCAGTTCCTTCATGGACTTGTCTGTAGCCTGACAGCGCTCTTCTTCCAGCCTTAAGATATCAGCAATGCAGGCCAAAACCTTGTCTATCTCTTGATTCATATCTTTGCTTTCAGGGCAGGCCTGTAAGTATTCCTTGATTCTTTCGCTGGAGGGGATGATCCCGGCTTTGAGCATATTCTGGATCTGACCCCAGGGTTCATCCGGGTTGATGTTAACCAATGGCCTGAGCGTCGGGATATTACCCGCAGGCGCATTCAACATTGGCTGGGTGGTGATGGGTAGGGCACGCAGGTCAATCCCTCCCTTGGTGTCTGCTGCCGGCGAGGAAACGCTTTGTGCTTGGCTTTCGATGCTCGGTTCTCGGTAGGCCACAGCCGGCGAGCTGGCGGAAGAATAGTTAACTAGCGCTTCTATGCGCCCAAAGGCTTCTGAAATTGCCGCTTGCTCTGCCTTGGCATATCCTTTCATTATTTGTTGGACGGGCCTCTGCTTAACTAAACTCTCCAGCTTAGCCAACCCGGGTTTAAACCAGTTGCGATATTGCTCTATACGGCTGCGCGTGGGCTGGCTTTCACTTATGTTTCTTGTATCCTGCAGGATTTCCAGAAATAAGTCGGTTTCACTTTTATTGATATATACCTTTTCCTCGCCCATCTGTAATTTCTCGGCTATTATCTTACCGAGTATATCAGGGATTGCTTCTTTGCGGTAATCCCCAGGAAGGCTTTGCAGTCGCAATGCCAGCTCAGCTGCGATATCATCGATTTGTTTATCCGTAGGTGAGCTAGCAGATTTAACTGCATCTGCGCGAAACATGATGCGCACCACTGCTTTGCCGGGATGGCTGATATCAAATTTAACGTCGCCGTTAAAATAAGCCTGCACAAA
>CAYHNY010000040.1:0-7650 GCA_964358115.1 uncultured Planctomycetales bacterium
GCATGATTATTTTTCTAGCTGTTATTTTGTTCTTAGCATCCTTTAGCGATTTATTCTCTGCGTAATCAGCCCCAGACCAAAAATCCCCACTTTTACTTGACATTTACCGAATGGTAGGTTATACTTAATACAGTTGATAGTTAACTATATTAACTATCAAGGAGGTTAAGATTATGCCGCATTCATTGAATGAATTCGCTGACCAACTCAATGAGATCATGCCGGTGGTCGCCAGAGAGTTTTGGAAGAAGCAGGGCAGTGACCTGGATAAAAACAAGATCACCATTTCTCAGCTGTTTATCTTAAATCTTTTAGCCAAGCGCGGAGAGTCTAAAATGGGCGACCTGGCCCATTTTATGGAGGTCACTACCGCTGCGATGACCGGCATCGTAGACCGGCTGGTGCGGTCTGGCTATGCCGTACGCCTGCCTCAAACAGAAGACCGCAGGATCATTAAGATAGGTTTAAGCTCAAGAGGCGAACAATTAATCAAAAGGGTAAATTTAGATAAACGCCAGATGGTCATTAAGATTTTTGGCAAGATTTCTCAGGGAGAGCGCGAAGAGTATCTTAAGATACTCATGCATATACATGATACTTTAAGTAAAGAAAAGCAGGAAGCGGCCCGATGAAAATAAAGCTATTATTTTTAATATTTTTTGCGCTGCTGCCTTCTGTTATGGCAGGGGCCGCAGAGGATTTAAGTTTAAGCCTTGGCGAGGCAGTAACTTTGGCTTTAAGGGATAACCGGGAGGTATTGCTTCAAGCCGAAGAGCTTAAGAAAGCCAAGGCCAAGATTGCGCAGGCCCGGGCAGACCTTATGCCCAGCCTTACGTTTACGGGCAGTTGGTTATATAACCGGGAATTTTATGATAAAGATATAGTCCAGACAGCCACCCAGTTTAGCTTAAAACAGTATCTTTATAAGGGCGGCAAGACAATTAATACCATAAAATATAACGGGTATAATTTTGAAATTGCTCAAGCCATACTGGATAAAACAAAGCTAGATTTAGCGTTTAACGCCCAGAAGGCTTTTTATGCCTTTTTGTTAGCCTCTGAATTCAGAGATTTAAATAAAAAGATACTGGATAATACTCAGGCGCATTTAGTAGCCTTGCGGGAGCGTTATGAAAAAGGCCAATCTTCGGAATCCCAGGTTTTAAAAATAAAAGAATCTTTAGCCGGCGTTCAAGAGGCTTATGAGTCTTCTTTAAACCAGGTTGAGGCAAGCACAGCCCTCTTAAAAAACCTTTTATATATCGATGATAAAGTCCAGCTTAGCTTGCAGGGTGAGTTTCAATATGAGCCTAGAGATTTTGCTTTTGATGAAGCGTTTTTAAAAGCGATGCACAGCCGCACTGAGATAAGGCAATACGAGGCGCAAATTAAGGCTGCAGAAAAAGCAATCGGTATCGCCAAGGCAGATGCCCGGCCGAGCATTTATGCTTCATGGGATTATTACAACCGCTCGCATACCAGCTTCGTCGCTGCCCGAAACTGGAATGATTACAATATAATCGGTTTAAATATATCCTGGCCGATTTTTGACGGTTTGTTGACCAAGGCTAAGGTAGATCAAGCGCTCGTGGATCTAAAGCAAGCGCAGCTGACAAAAGAAAAAACGATCAAGGATATTGCCTTCGAGCTAAAGAACGCCTACTCAGGTCTAAAGAACGCAGTCGCTAAACTCACCGGCACTGAATCCGAAATAAAAGTTTATGCAGACAACCTAAAAGTAGCTACACAGCAACATAAAAACGGGTTGGCCAGTTCCTTAGATTTAGATGATGCTAACTTAAGCTACGCTGTTTCGCTGTTCAACAAAATTCAGGCCACTTACGACTATATTATCGCCAAACTCGGCTTTGAAAAAGCCACAGGGGGTTAAAATGAAATGCCTTAAGCTGAATATTTTATTTTTGTCTGCCGTTGTTTTAATTTTATCCGGATGCTCCGGGAAGGAAGAGGTTAAGGCCCAAGCTGCGCAGGTTATACCGGTCAAGGTGCAAAAGGTAGAGCGAAAAGATCTTTCGTATGTCCTGGAATATGTGGGCAATATCAAGGCCCAGGATGAAGTGCGGGTTTACCCTAAGGTTACGGGTAAGGTCATTGAAAAAATAAAGCAAGACGGAGCCGCCGTAGCCAAAGGAGAAATCCTTGCCTACATTGACAGGGATGAAGTGGGTTTTAAATTTGAGAAGGCGCCCGTAGAAAGCCCTATCAGCGGTACCGTGGGCAGGGTCTATGTGGACATAGGCTCTAGCGTGAATCCTCAAACACCGGTTGCGCTGGTGGTGAATATGGATAAGGTAAAAATCGAACTGGATATCCCGGAAAAATATTTGCCAAAAGTCTCTTTAGAGCAGCAAGCCCGGATCTTAGTTGACGCTTACCCGCAGGAAAACTTTACGGGTAATGTTACTAAGGCCAGTCCGGTCCTTGATTTAGCCACGCGCAGCGCTCCTATCGAGATCACCATTGATAATCTTGACCACCGTTTGAAATCCGGCATGTTTGCCAGGGTAAATTTGGTTATAGAAGAAATAAAAGATGTCCCCGTGATTTTAAAAGAAGCGGTGATAGGTAAAGGCCCCGATACGTATGTATATGTCATTGAGGATCAAAAGGCCGTGCTTAAAAAAGTAACTTTAGGATTAAGGCAGGCAGAATTTATGGAAGTAAAAGTTGGGTTGAAAGAAGGGGATTCGGTTGTCATCATGGGCCAACAGCGGCTTTATGATAATGCCCCTGCAAGTATCGAGAATAACAACCACCAAGAGGGAAAATAGCGAATGAACCTGCCAGAATTCGGCGTTAAAAAACCGGTTACGAACCTGATGATTTTTAGCGCCATAGTTATTCTTGCGGCGTATAGCCTGACGCGCTTAGGGATTGATATGTTTCCTAAGATCGAGCCGCCGGTAATAACAGTCATTGCGGCTTATCCGGGGGCCAGCCCCGAAGACGTAGAGGCCAAGGTGAGCGAGCCGCTGGAAAATCAACTGGCCACTACTCCCGGTATTGAAAAGATAACCTCGCGTTCTTCCGAAGGGATTTCTATCATCTCGCTTAAATTTATCTGGGGGACAAACGTTGATTCCGCTTCCAACGATGTGCGTGACCGTATTGATTTAGCCAAGAGGTTCTTGCCGGACATCCCCGATGAAATGGATAATCCCTTCATTTTTAAATTTAATACTTCCAATATCCCTATTTTATTTTTAGGCATCACCGCTAAACAGTCCTATACTGAACTTTATGATCTGGTTGACAAGAGAATCGGCGATGCGCTGCGGCAGTTGCCCGGGGTAGGGACAGTGCAGCTTATGGGAGGCCTGGAGCGCCAGATCAATATCTGGATAGACCGGCAGCGCCTTGAGGGATATGGGTTGTCTATTTTGGATATTCAGGATGCGCTTAAACAGGAAAATATCTCGCAGCCGTTAGGAAAATTAAAATCCGGTTTGACAGATTACCTTATCCGCCTGCCCGGAGAATTTGCCGCTCCGGCCGAAATAAATTCGGTAATCTTGGGCAAAAAAGACGGCAAGCATGTTTATCTTAAGGATGTGGCCAGAGTAGAAGATAGCTTTAAAGAGGTGGCTCTTAATGTGCGCATCAATCAGCGCCCAGGACTAATGCTTATGATTCAGAAGCAATCTGATACCAATACCGTAGAAGTTGCCGAGCGCATCAAGAAAAGGCTTAAAGAATTGGAAAAAGTGCTTCCTACCGATGTAAAGATGGCCACTATTTTTGATAATTCCAAGGATATTATTACCTCTCTCGATACTCTTAAATCTTCGGTATGGATGGGAATAGGTTTAGTCATCTTTGTGGTCTGGTTTTTCTTAAGGCGATTCCTCCCCAGTCTTATTATCGCCCTGTCCATTCCTTTCTCGCTTTTAATCGCGTTTATTTATCTTTTTTTGAGCGGCCGCACGGTAAATGTCATCAGCCTTTCTGCGCTGGCTATTGCCGCGGGTATGGTCGTAGATAATGTCATTGTGGTAGTAGATAATATCTATCGTAAACTGGAGAGAGGCAACCGCGCGCAGGAGGCAGCTATTTTTGGAACACAAGAGATGTTTTTGTCAATCGCCGCCTCCACTTTTACTACGGTAGTAGTATTTTTGCCCATGCTATTTCTGCCCGGAGTTATCGGTATTATGTTTGGGGAAATGGCGGTGATTATTACCGTCACGCTTTTAGGCTCTCTATTTACGGCAGTTACCTTTAGCCCCATGCTTTGTTCCCGCTGGATGAAATCCAACTATGACTCGCAAAAAAAATATTGGGTTTTTGCGGCATTCTATAATTTCTCGGAAAAGATGTTTAAGTCCTGGGAAGAGTTTTATGCACGTTGCCTGGGCTGGTGCCTGCGCCATAAGAAAACCGTAATTATCGGCTTCTCGGCAGCATTTATTGTCACGATAATTATGAGCCGTTTCGTGGGCAGCGAATTCATACCCGAAGAAGATACCGGGGATGTGCGCTTAACTATTCACCTTCCCTTAGGCACCCGCCTGGAAGAGAGCGCTAAGGTTGCCCAAAAGATCGAGGAGATACTTAAGAAAGATGTTCCGGAAGCGCAGTTTTATTATTCTCGTACCGGGGAGGTGGCCGGTCAAGGCAGGGGTATGGGCCAGGTTTCAGGCAGCAATATTGTTACCGGCGGCGCGAAACTTGTATCTAAGACTGAAAGGAAGCGTTCGGTCTGGGAGGTAAGCCAGGCCCTGCGCGATAAAATAAAACGCATCCCCGGGGTATTAAAAATTGATATCTCCACCGGTAATCCTATCGGGCGTATGATTACCGGCACAGGAGGCAAGGCTGTCCAGATTGAAATCATCGGGAATTCCTTTGAAGAAACAGATAAGGTAGCAGCAAAGGTAAAAGATGCCTTAGAGAAAGTCCCCGGAGCGGTAGACGTAACCATCTCCCGGGAATTAAGCCGCCCGGAACTTACAATAGAGGTAGACAGAGAAAAGGCAGCCAGCTTAGGGTTAAATATGAATACCATCGCCAATAGTTTAAAGACCTATATTCAAGGCTCAACCGCGACGAAATACCGGGAAAAAGGGGAGACTTATGATATCTATGTGCGTTTGGAGGAGGCCTCGCGGCAAAAGCTAGAGGACATCGAGAATTTATCAGTGGTTTCGCCTGTTACCCAGCAGCAAATCAAGCTTTCCAATATCGCCAGGGTTTTTGAGGCAGCTGGCCCAAGAGAGATTGAGCGTTTAAACCGCGAAAGAGTGGTAAAAGTTGAGTGCAATACTTATAAGCGGGCCTCAGGCAAAGTTATTGAGGATATTAAAAGACATATCAATAAAATGGTCTTGCCGGCTGATGTAATGGTCAATTTCGGAGGAGAAGCAGAAGAACAGAAGAAGTCTTTCCGCGACCTGGGGCTTTTGTTGTTACTGGGGATTTCTTTAGTCTATATGATTATGGCCGCGCAGTTTGAATCGTTGCTCGACCCTTTTATCATTATGTTCTCTATCCCCTTTACGTTTACCGGGGTTATTTTGGGATTCCTGCTTACGAATACCACCTTAAGCATTGTCAGCTACCTGGGCTTGATTATGCTCATGGGTATCGTGGTCAATAACGCGATTGTATTAATCAGCTATATTATTATTTTGCGCGCCAGAGGATTTTCCATGTATGATGCCGTGACCCAGGCAGGAAAAGACCGCTTAAGGCCGGTATTGATGACTACCATTACTACGCTGGCAGGGCTGTTGCCGTTGGCGCTTTCCAGCGGCGAAGGATCAGAGTCATGGCGGCCCCTAGGCATAACCATGTTCGGCGGACTTTCGCTTTCTACCATAATTACAATGCTTTTTGTGCCTACCCTTTACGCTGTGTTTCACCGCAAGGCCCGC
This sequence comes from uncultured Planctomycetales bacterium, assembly GCA_964358115.1. Classification (GTDB taxonomy): domain Bacteria; phylum Omnitrophota; class Gorgyraeia; order Gygaellales; family Profunditerraquicolaceae; genus CAYHNY01. The sequence continues at coordinate 5,895 of CAYHNY010000040.1, forward strand.
CTAGCCCCCGGAGGTAAATAAATGTTAAAGATGGTGATGGTTACTTATAATGAAGCTGTGGATGCGGAAGTGATGGAGGTATTAGGTAATTGCGCCTTAAAAAGCTACACTAAGATTTTAGGTACTTTTGGCAAGGGTGAGGCTTCAGGCACGCATTCAGGCAATGATATCTGGCCGGGCAGAAACAATATTCTCTATGTTGCCTGCGAGCAAAAAGAAGCCCAGCAACTTATTACTTGCGTAAAACATTTAAAGGCCGAATTAGGCAAGGAAGGCATCAAGGCTTTTGTCTTTCCTTTGGAAGAGCTGACCTAATTAGCTTTTAATTTTATCCTTCCGTGATATAATTAAGCGAGGACATAAGTTATGGGCTCATTAAGGAGGAATTCTCCATGGTCTATAAAATGGAGCCCACCCGGGCTATAAGCCTCCGTGGTACCCAAGGGCGGAATACTAAAGCCGCCCTTATCCCCGCCCTTAAGGGCGGGGTTTGCGAGCGGCGTAGTATTAAAGTAATCTTAAGTGCTGTCTTTTTGCTTTTTATTTTTACGGGGGTTATCTTTGCCCAGGAATTTTCCGCGGATATGGTTAGTACCACTAATCAGGGTAATTTCAGCGGTAAAATTTTCGTAAGCAAAGATAAATCGCGCATGGAAATTCCCCAAAGCATCATCATCGCCAGGATGGATAAAAAAGTGACGTGGATACTCATGCCGCAACAGATGATGTATATGGAGCAACCCTTGAATCCGGAAAATATCGTGGTCTCCGCGGAAAAAATGGCGGGTGAAATCCAACGTCAGCTGCTTGGCCAGGAAACAATTGACGGAAAAACCGCGAATAAATATAGCGTAGTTTATACCTTGGGCGATAAGCAAGAGAAGGTCTTTGCCTGGGTTACTGTTGATTCCAATATCCCCATAAAAACTCAGGCTAGCGATGGCAGCTGGACCATAGAGTATAGGAATCTAAATATAGGTAAGCAGGAGCCTTCCCTTTTTGAAATACCTGCCGGATATAAAAATATGGCTGCTGTTATGCCGGCTTTACCGGAAGGGTTAAGCAAAGATAAGCTGCAGGATTTATTGAAACAGATGGAATAAAATGAAAAAATGCCCCTTTTGCGCGGAAGAAATACAGGATGATGCTCTAAAGTGCAGGTTCTGCGGCGAATTCTTAATGCTGCCTGAACAGGAGAAGTGGTATTATAAAACTACCAACATAATCATTGCGTTTTTGGTCATCGGCCCGCTGGCATTGCCGCTGGTCTGGTTTAATCCGCGCTTTAGCCCCAAGACAAAAATCATTGTCAGTATTATCGTGGTTGGTTTAACTTATTATGTTTCTTTGCTGCTGAGTAAATCTTTGAAGTCGCTCAATGATTATTATCAGCAGATATTCCGTTTTTAAAATAGCATGCGCGTTGCCACTTACTATAGTAATAGTGATATCAGGATAGAGCTAGCTCACCGGCCCAAGATTGGCGCGGGTGAGCTTTTAATCCGGGTTGAGGCCGCGGGCATCTGCGGCAGCGACGTGATGGAGTGGTACCGTATTAATAGGGTGCCTTTGATTTTAGGCCATGAGATCTCCGGGACAATTGAAGAAATAGGAGAGGGTTTAAATAAATACGAAAAGGGTGACCGGGTTTCCTGCGCCCACCATGTGCCTTGCGGCAGCTGCCATTATTGTTTAGGCGGTCATCCGACGGTCTGCGACACCTTGCGCAAGACTAACTTTGACCCGGGCGGATTTG
>CAYHNY010000041.1:0-4721 GCA_964358115.1 uncultured Planctomycetales bacterium
CGATCAAAACCGCAGCTTTATTGGAAAGATTGCGCGGATAGCCGTCGCCATAACCAATCGGCAAATTTATAACGGTGGTTGCTTTCTTGGTGATATAGGTGTGGCCGTAGCTTATACCGTAACCTTTAGGCAGGCGCTTAAAATAAACAACCCTGGTTTTTAAACTTAAAACCGGCTTTAATTTTATGCCCAGGCCTTCCTGCGGGTAAAGGCCGTAAATCACCAGGCCGGGTCTTACCATATTGAAATGCCCGGTAGGATAATTAACCACGCCTAAACTGTTGGCGGCATGGATCAATGGTATATGCAGGCCTAGATCTTTGACTTCAGCGGTTAAGCGGTTGAATAGGCCTATCTGATGAGCAGTAAAATCTTCATCAATGTCAGCGCAGGAAAGATGAGTAAAGATACCTTCAATTTCTAAGTGCCTTAAGCCTTTCAGGTATTTTATAAATGCCAGCGCCTCTTTATGCAAAATACCAATCCTGCCCATACCCGTATCCACCTTAACCTGTATCTTTATAGGCCTGGATTTCAATGCGGCCATCTTATTCAAACCTAAGGCCATCTCTTTGGTGCAGACCGTCGGCATAATGTTAAATTTAAATAACGGCTCTATGTCTTTTTTAAGCACTATCCCCAGAACCAAAATCGGCAATTTTATCTTGGCTTTCCTTAAAGTAATCGCCTCATCAATGGAAGCAACGCTTAAATAATCTACCCCGCAATCTACTAATTTTTGCGAAACCGCAATCAAGCCATGCCCATAAGCATCAGCCTTAACGCAGGCCATCACTTTGATGTGAGGGGCAACGGCTTTTTTAATCTGCCTGAAATTATAGGCCAGATTAGTCAGGCTGATTTCTGCCCAGGTGGGCCGATACCCGGTATGTTTGATCATTTTTTTATCTGGCATTCTTTAGGATATAAATAAAGTGGCTTGATCTTAAAGGCATCGCTGAACTTGCGGTCCTTAATTTTTTCTAAAGCGATAGCAACGATGCTGCGCCCGGCCGGATACCAATAATCCTTCTCTAAGATTCTGGCTGGGCTTACGCCTTTTAAAATCTTATCCTTATATAATAGTATCGCGTCTCCCAAAATAACGCTATTCGGCCTTATCTTCTTAGAGAGCGCATCAAAAGAAACCAGCATGTAAGGCAAGGCTAGCTTCAAGTTTCCGGACTTATTTTTATAGATGCCGGCATAGACAAGATTTCTCCTGGCGTCTACCGCCGCGACAACATAGGAATAGTTTTTATCAAGGCATGATTTTGCATTCCGGGCGATGATATCCAGGCTGGATACGCCGATTACGGGTTTTCCGGCGGAAAACCCCAAACCCTTGATCGCCGCTAAGCCGATACGCGTCCCGGTAAATGAACCCGGGCCTAAGCCGCAAGTAAAATAATCGATATCCGCGGCCTTCCAGCCAAGGCTATCTAAAATCCTTTTAAGGCTTACCGCAAGCAATGATGAATGTTTCCTGCCCAGCTCTATATTGTATTCGTAAATTTTAGCTTCATCGAGAATGCCGATGCTTAAAAATTTAGTGCTGGTATCAATCCCGAGTATCTTCACCCCGTTAGAAACCCTCCTTTTGCCCCGTTAAAATCTTGTTTCTAACGGGGTTCATGGATTTGCCTTAGTAGTCGCTGATAGTTTTTGCCAAAGGCCTTGAATTTAAGCCGCCTTTTTTTCTCGCCTCGCATCTCCAATGTTATAAGCAAATAATCCTGTGGTGTTAGACACCCTAATCTATCCGGCCATTCCACGACGGTTATGCCATCGCCGTAGAGATACTCTTCATACCCTAAGCCTAAAATATCTTCCGGAGATTTCAAACGGTAAAGGTCAAAATGATACAACGGGGCCCTGCCTTCGGAATATTGACGCAAAAGCACAAAGGTCGGGCTGACAATCTCCTGTTTTTTAATTCCCAAGCCCCGGGCAATGCCCTTTGCCAAAACGGTTTTACCCGAGCCAAGCTGGCCGGATAAACATATGATATCGCCGGGCCTTAATCTCCTGGAAAGGCAGCGGCCGATATTTAAGGTTTCGGAAATAGATTTAGAAATTAACTGCATGGTTAAAAGTGCCGGAATCCTTTTATTTTAAGCAGTGTTTCCCGGCAATTTCTATCTATCAATCTTAAGCCCAGCTTCTGCTCGGTTATCTGGCCGATAGGATGGAAAATACCGGATTTTTGTCGGATCAGTTTTCTTGCCTCTTTAATGGGCAAGGTAAATAACAACTCAAACTCTTCGCCTGAAGCCAAGGCGTCTTTAACCGAAATATTATTTTTAGACCTGGGGACTAAGTCCGCATAGATGGTTGCCCCGGCCCTGCTTGCTTCTAAGATGTGCCCTAAATCCTGGCTTAGGCCGTCGGAGATATCGATCATGGAATTTACTTTGAAGTTTTGCGTTAAAAACCTGGCCTCTTTTATGCGGGGAGAAAACTTTAGATGTTTACCCGATATAGAATCCCCGAGCGAGCCGGTAACAAAAATAATATCTGAGGGCTTAGCGCCGTTTCTTAAAACCAGGCATTTCTTCTCTACGATCCCTAAAACAGTAGTCTCTAAGGTCAGCTGTTTAGAAAGGCTGATATCCCCCCCAACGATATTTACCTTAAATGCTGCGGCCAGCTCAAGCAGCGCCTTCATCATTTCATCCACTTTTTTAATGGATATATTTTTAGGCAAGCCGATGGACACCAGGGCATAGCGCGGTATGCCGGCACATGCGGCGATATCGCTTAAGGAAATAGCCAATGCCTTTCTGCCGATGAGATATGATTTCTCGTTACGCCTGAAATCTACGCCTTCAACGATCATGTCGCAAGTCAAAAGCTGATAATTGGACTTATCAAATTTAATCACCGCGCAATCATCGCCTGAGGCCTTGACTACCGAGGCATCGGTCTTGATATTTTTCGCAATTCTTTTAATCAGCCCGAATTCGCCTAAGTCTTTTATACGCATATCTATTTACCTAATATTTTTATTATGTTTTTCCGATAAGGCGGCGAAATTGGGCCCTTGTCGGAAATAATCGCCGTGATCAAATCGTGCGGCGTAACATCAAAGGCAGGATTAAAAAATTTTATCCCTTTAGGCGCAATAGGCGACTTAAAAAACAGGTGGCTGATTTCCCGGGATGCGCGCTCTTCGATCGGAATATCTTTGCCGCTTTTAATATTTAAATCAAAGGTGGAGCTTGGTGCCGCGATATAGAAAGGAATACGGTGGTAACGGGCCAACACCGCCAGGCTGTATGTGCCGATTTTATTGGCAGTATCTCCATTTAAAGCGATCCTGTCTGCGCCGGCAATGACCTTGTCAACTTTGCCTTGCCGCATTAATGCCGCAGCCATGCTGTCGCAGATCAACGTCACATCTATGCCTTTTTGTTTTAATTCCCAGCTGGTCAAACGCGCGCCCTGCAGCAGCGGACGGGTTTCGCAGGCATAAACTTTGTTCTTTTTCCCTTCTTGGCGAGCCCGGTAAATAACCCCTAATGCCGTGCCGTAATCAATGGTAGCCAATATCCCGGCGTTACAAATGGTCAAAATCACGTCTTTATTTTTAATCAGCTTTGCCCCATAGGCACCTATCCTGCGGCAAGCCAATCTGTCTTCTTCGATTATATTTTGCGCTTCTTTAAAAAGCAGGCTCTTTATTCTGGATACGGACTGATGCTGATTCTTCACCGCAACGCTACAGATCCGCTCCAGTCCCCAGAATAGATTCCGGGCGGTAGGCCGGGAAGAGGCGATATATTCTATTACCTTGTTCAATTCTTGAGAAAAATGCGCAAAATCCTTAGCCTTAGAGCCTCTGATACCTAAATACGCGCCCAAGGCTGCTGCCGCGCCAAGCGCAGGCGCGCCCCGGACTTTAAGCAGCTTTATTGCCTGCCATAATTTTTGCAAATCTTTAATGTAGAGATACTTTAGTTCCGAAGGCAGCCTTGTCTGGTCAATAAGCTTAATCTGATTCTTTTGCCATTCTATGGTCCTGATATTCATATTACTTACTCCCCGGGGACACCCTTAGCTTTAGCTTCTTAGGCGTCCCCCGATTGGATTATTGGGTGTCCCTATAAGCCAAGGAGCTTGGCTAACAGGCTCTTTTTTATCTTTATGGCCGCAGACGGACAAGCCTCCTGACAGCAAAAACAGGATATACAACCGGAATAATCAATGACTATGCGTTCATCTTTTAAACTGATTATTTTTTGCGGGCATACTTCTATACAGGCCGCGCAACGGCTACAGTGCGCATGGTTTATCTTTGGATAAAAACGGATGAATTGTTTGACGAAATTAATAAACGGCCGGGGGATTTTAAGCTTGCTTGAGGTTGCCGGCAGTATAAAAGATTCCTCGACTATGTCATCAAGGCTCTCGCCGATAACCTGGATATTCTTTAAATCCATTTCACCTAAGCCGCGCCGGGCTGCTTCTAAATTAGTCAAAACATCCCAAGGCTTAATCCCCATAATCAAGGCCGCGATGCTATCCAGCGCCACGCAATCTCTGCCCGCCATGATTAATCCTAATGCGCGTAATTTACCGCTGGTGGCCGGGCCATCGCCCTCCATGCCCATAACCCCGTCAATCACGGTGAGAGCAGGCTTGACCTCTTCGTAAATATCAACCAGGACCCGGGAAAAATCCTCGGGCTCAAAATGTTTTTTATGCAATTCGGTTTTAAA
>CAYHNY010000041.1:4821-7577 GCA_964358115.1 uncultured Planctomycetales bacterium
CTGACTACTGCCCTGACCACTTCCGGGTGTGTGGTGATGCCGAATTCCGGCTCTTTGGCCATTAAAAGATTGGGTTTAACCAGGACCTTACTGCCCGGTTTGATAAAAACACTGATGCCGCCTAAGGCATCCAGGGATTTCTTGACCGCCTGCCAGACTAAGGCAGGCTCGTAACTATCGCATTTTACGACGGAAACTTGGGTCCTCATGCAAGAGCAAAGAATTGTTTGGCATTATTGGTAGTTGCCTTGGCTACTTCTTCGAAGCTTAGCTCTTTTATCCGACAAACTTCCTGCGCTAGCATCTTCACATACAGAGGTTCATTTCTTTGGCCGCGGTGCCCTTCGGGAGATAAAAAAGGGGCATCGGTTTCAAGCATCAATCTATCTAATGGTGTCGCCTTAACCAGGTCTCTCAACCCTCGCGCCTTTTTGTAGGTAATATTGCAGGTAAAAGAAATAAAAAAACCTAAATCCAGGCATTCTTTTAAAAAATCCGCGCCTGCTGAAAAACAATGCAGCGCTGCCTTTAACGGTAAATGCGATTTCAAAACATTCAGGGTATCGCTGTCTGCCTGCCGGCTATGAATAACCACCGGCAAGTTTAAATCCTTGGCTAATTTCACCAAGGAAATAAAAAGGGAAAGCTGATTTTTTGGCGCAGAGTAATTCTTGTAATAATCCAGCCCGATCTCTCCAATCGCTTTGACTTTATCTTTTTTGGCTAATGCCGACAGCGACTTTATTATTTTCTCATCCGCCTTATCTGCCTCATGCGGATGAATGCCGGCCGTAGCATAAATACAATCGTATTCCTGTGCCAGCAAGCAGGACCTTTCTGAACTTAAGATGCTTGAGCCGATATTAATAATATAGTTGATACCGCCTGATCTTGCGCGCTGGATAACTTCAAATCTATCCTGCTCAAACTCGGGAAAGTCTAAATGGCAATGCGTATCTATTAACATAGGTGTAAAGGCCCTAGGTGTTGATCCCTGGGTTTTGGGTGTTAGGTTTTAGGTCGATGCCTGCCTGCCGCCTGCCTGACGGCAGTCAGGGTAGGCAGGCGGGGGAATAAAGGCTTGCCTTTCTGGATCCTGTCCTTACCTATCTGCTCTAATATAGACTCGGCTGTCCCGGGCATAAAAGGCGCGATCAGCCCTGCCAAAGTCCGGATCACCTTCACCAATAAGCCGATGAATGATTTAAGCTCATCGTGTTTATTCTCTTTGGCTAAATTCCAGGGCTTTGTTTCTTCAACATATTTATTGGCCAGATTAATCAGCTCCCAGACTTGCGTCAAGCTTAAGCTAAAATTAAAATCTGATTCCGCCGTAAAAAACCGGCTGACCGCTTTAGGCAAAAGCTGCATCTTGGCTTCTATATTTTTGCCGTATTGATCCGCCACCCCGCGATATTCCGGGATATCTCCGGCATAATATTTCTCAATCATAGTCAAAGTGCGATAGACCAGATTCCCTAAGTCATTGGCTAAATCCCCGTTGAATCTTTTAATAATCGCGCCTTCCGAGAAATTGCCGTCTAAACCAAATGGCACATCGCGCAGGAGAAAATAACGGTACACATCTATGCCGAATTTATCTACCATCTCTAGCGGCGAAACTACATTGCCCCGGGACTTGGACATCTTGTCTTCGCCGATCATCCACCAGCCATGGGCAAAAACCGTAGCGGGCAGGGATATATCTAGACTTTTTAACATGATCGGCCAATATACCGCGTGTTGCCTTAAAATATCTTTGCCCACCAGCTGCAGATCGGCAGGCCACCATTTTGATGCATAATTTCCTTTTTCATCGAACCTGCCTACTGCGCTGACATAATTTATAAGCGCGTCAAACCAGACATAGGTCACATACCCCGGGCTAAAAGGCAAAGGTATACCCCAGCTCAGGCGCTCTTTCGGGCGGGAAATGCACAGATCGCTTAGTTCGTTATTCTTTAGAAAACTTAAGACTTCATTGCGCCGGTTTTGCGGGCGGATAAAATCCGGATTGTTCTCAATGTGCGCAATCAGCCAATCCTGGTGCTGCTTTAATTTAAAGAAATAATTCACCTCGGTTATTTTTTCTACCAAACGCTTACAATCCGGGCAGAGCTGATCCGAAGCCTGATTTTCCGCCCAGAAGGTCTCGCAGGGCGTGCAATACCAGCCCTTATATTCTGCCTGATAGATATCGCCGCTTTTGTAAAGCTTGGTTAATGCCTGCTGCACAAACTCCCGGTGCCGGGATTGGGTTGTGCGGATAAAATCATCGTTTGAGATATTTAACTTTTTCCAGAGATTCACGAACTGCAATACGACTTTATCGGTAAATTCCTTAGGATTAAGCCCCTCGGCAGCGGCTGCCTTCTGGACCTTTTGCCCATGCTCGTCGGTGCCGGTCAAAAACCAGACGTTCTCTTTGCCTAAAGCCTTGCGCATATGGCGGGCCAGGGTATCGGCGGCAATATTGGTATAAGAATGCCCGATATGCGGGGAGGCATTCACATAATAGATGGGAGTGGTAATATAAAACTTTTTACTCATGCCGTTTTGTAGTTGACTTCGATTACCCCGCCTGTCTCTAATTCTACCGTCGCGGTGCGCTTGAAGACATTTACGCTTAAGACCTTGGCCTTGCCCTGCTGGGTATGCACGCGTTCGCCTTCGCGGGGAAGGCCTTTAGAAAGCAGCTTATAGGTCTCATATTCAAAGTTAAGGCAACACATCAGGCGGCCGCAAAGCCCGGATAT
>CAYHNY010000042.1:0-7520 GCA_964358115.1 uncultured Planctomycetales bacterium
CTTCAGCCTGCCCGCCAAGCATAAATCCCAGGCTGATTATTAAAATCCCTAAAAGTATAAATGTTATTCTGGGCATCTTTTATTTTAAATAAGCCTTGATGATTTTCTGCTCGGCAATAGGCCGATCAGAGCCGCCGGTGGCAGTATTGACTATTTTCTCAACCACATCATACCCAGAGACTACTTCGCCGAAAATAGTATGGCGCATATTGAGCCAGGGTGTTTTGGCTACCGTGATAAAAAACTGGCTTCCGTTGGTATTCGGCCCGGCATTGGCCATAGCCAAAATCCCGGGCTTATCAAATGTAACGCCCGGATTGACTTCATCGGAAAAAGGTACACCCCAAATCGATTTACCCCCCGTGCCGGTACCGGTAGGATCTCCGCCCTGGATCATAAAACCCTTAATACATCGGTGAAAAATCAAACCGTTATAATATCCTTTCTCTGCCAGACCGATGAAATTTTCACAGGCCTTGGGCGCTACTTGCGGCATAAGTTTTATTTCGATGTTGCCTTGATTGGTTTCCAAAACAACGGTCTGGTCTTTAGCCATGGCGCCTCCTGAGCAAACAAAGTTAATAAATAAACTCAGCAACAAAAATGGAGCCCACCGGACTAAAGTCCAGGGTTTCCCGAGGCGGAATACTTGAGCGGCCACAATACAGTCATGCCTTTTAAGAGCGCTAGGTCCTTGTGCTGCGCACAAGGATTTCACTAGACAAGAGCCTAAGGTGCTCAATTTTTGGCCGCGAAAGTACAAAAAAATATTGCGCCTTAAACGCATCTGGTCACTCCCCCGATAGTGAAATAATAGCAAAAATGCCTGCTTAAGACAATGTTTTTTAGCTAGAAAACCGGCAGGGTAAGTTTCTCCTGCTATTTGATAAATAACAGCTCGCGGTATTTCGGCAGGTCCCAGGAATCGTCGGAAACTACCCGCTCCAAGACATCCGCGTGCTTGCGGATATGCTCCATCAGCGGCTTAAGCTCTTTAAAATAAAGCCTGGCGCGCCTTTCGTTGTCCATTTCTTTAGCCTTCTCTAAAAGCCTGATCATATCGTTAGCATTACGCCGAACATAATAGATCTTGGAAACCACTTCGTTTAAGTGTTCTTTTTGATCGCTAAGCGCAGCGTTGTTTATTTTTGTGCCGCCTTTCTTTAAGGCCATCAACACCGCCAGATTATCTGAAAGCAGCTTCTGATATTTAAAGCCCGCGGGCACAATACTAGCATTGACCATCTCGTTAAGGGTATTTGCTTCAATCTCAAGGGTAAGGTTATACATATGCACCCAAATGTGGTAACGCGCGACCAACTCTTCCCCGGATAAAACCTTGTATCGTTGGAATAAAGCGGTATTCTCCTTCTTGGTCAATGCCCCCAGGGCCGCATAGGTTGAAGCCACATTGGCAAGCCCGCGTGTCCTCGCTTCTTTTATCCACTCCTGCGAATAGTTATTCCCCTCAAAACGGATATCTTTAGTCTCTTTAATTATCTGAGCCACAACCTGTAAAACCGTGGAATTAAAACCTTTGCCTTGAGCGGATTTTTTTATTTTCTCGGCCACATAATCCAGAGACTCGGCAATAATGGTATTAAGAATAGTGATGGGCGTAGAAATATTCTGCGAAGAACCCACTGCCCGGAATTCAAACTTGTTGCCGGTAAACGCAAAAGGCGAAGTGCGGTTGCGGTCAGTGGTGTCTTTGTTGAATTTAGGCAGGCGGGCAAGGCCTAAATCAATAATATCCCGGCGCGAAATCTTGGACCTGGCCCCCTTTTCAATCCCATTAAGTATACTGGTCAGCTGCTCGCCTAGAAACACGCTCATAATCGCCGGCGGAGCTTCATTGGCCCCTAAGCGGTGTTCGTTTCCGGCTAAAGCCACGCTGGCGCGCAAAAGGTCGGCATGAATATACACTGCTCTTAAAACCGCAGCTAAAATAGCCAGAAACTGCAGATTACCCTCGGGGGTCTCGCCGGGATTCAAAAGATTATTACCTTTGTCATCGGCCAAAGACCAATTCAGATGCTTGCCGCTGCCGTTTATTCCGGCAAACGGTTTTTCATGCAAAAGACAAACCAGGTTATGCCGAAGGGCCACTTTTTTCATCAGCTCCATAAGCAGCTGATTATGGTCAGCGGCGATATTGGATTCCTCAAACACCGGGGCAAATTCATATTGATGGGGAGCGACTTCATTGTGCCGGGTCATAACCGGTATCCCCAGCTTGTAGGCCTCTTCAGCAACCTCAAACATAAAATTAAGCACCCGCTCCTTAATCGAGCCGAAATACTGATCTTCTAATTGCTGCCCCTTTGGCGAGGGGGCACCTACCAGGGTCCTTCCGGTCATTACTAAATCCTGGCGCAGGTTATAATAATTTTTATCGATGAGAAAATACTCCTGTTCCGGCCCGCAGGTGGAGAAGACTTTTTTCACATCTTTGCGGCCGAATAACTGCAAAAGATTTATTGCGGCTTTATTCAATGCCTCATCGGAACGCAGAAGCGGCAGCTTCTTATCCAGCGCTGCGCCATGATAAGATATAAAAATGGTCGGGATGCAAAGGGTCTTGCCTAATTTGCTCTCGATGATAAAGGCCGGGCTGGAAGGATCCCAGGCAGTATAACCCCGGGCTTCAAAAGTGGCGCGTATGCCGCCTGACGGAAAACTGGAGGCATCAGGCTCGCCCTGGATAAGTTTGGAGCCGGAGAATTTCTCAACCACCTTGCCGGGGCCAACCGGCGCGATAAAACTATCGTGCTTTTCCGCGGTTAATCCTGTCATCGGCTGAAACCAGTGCGTATAGTAACTAGCCCCCTTAGAGATCGCCCAATCCTTCATGGCATTGGCAATTTCATTGGCCTGCTCAAGGTTAATGGTTATCCCTTCGGTCATCCAGCGCTTGAACGCAGCAAAGGTAGATTTTGAAATATGCTTGCGCATAGTGGGAATACTAAAAGTATTCTCTCCGAAATAATCCGATACTTTTTTTATCGGTTCTTTTTTCTCCAAATCAATAGCTTTGATCTCAAATAAAACCTTCTGCCTTATGCTCATTCTAAGCCTCCTGTTAAATTAACACTTTCGTTTATTTTACCATAATCCAGCCCATTTTACAAAAACTTCTTTTTCCCTCTAGATAAAGCCGTTATTATTTAGCGGTTAAGCTTACAGGCGATTGCCGTTTTCCGGCTGCCGATAAAAAACAAAAAGGCGCCCTCTATCCTGTTCGTGAATATTAGACGCCTAATGTCCTTTAACTATATTTTATGGAGCCCGCCCGGGCTATAAGCCTCAGGGGTACCCAAGGGCGGAATACTAAAGCCGCCCTTATCCCCGCCCTTAAGGGCGGGGTTTGCGAGCGGCGTAGTATCAAGCCCTGTTTTGCGGCTGCCTGATTTCTCTGGCTAAAATGATAGCCTCGGCGATCTGGCGCATGGACTTACGCGTATCCATGCTCTGCTTCTGGATCAAGCGGTAGGCCTCCGATGGCAAAACACTGGCCTCCTGAGAAAGTATCTCCTTGGCCCGTTCAATAAGCTTGCGGGTTTCCAGCGCGTTCTCGGCGCTGCGCGCCCGTAAATCCAGTTCGGCATTCTCAATAGCCACGGCTGCCTGGGCTGCCACCGCAGTCAAAATATCTAATTCGCTTTTGGTAAATTCATGCTTCTTGGAAGTATAGCAGTTAAGCACTCCGATCACCCTGCCCTTTACCGCTAAAGGAACACTCGCCAAGGAACAGAGGCTTTCCTTTTTAGCGACATCCAGATTCAGGTAACGGGCATCTTTTCTTACATCCAAAATACACATAGGCTTGTTTTCTTTTGCCACTATACCGGCTATACCCTGGCCTAATCTTATATTGGGCTTTTTGTTGTAACCCTCGGAGATTGACTGCGTAGCCTTGATCACTAGCTCTTTTCTTTCCGGATCAAGCAGCATCAAAGAGCAGATTTTGGAATTCATGGTCTCGGCGGTAACACTGACGATCAGGCGCAGAAGTTCCTCCAGGTACAACCCGGAGGTGATTAAACTGGCTACCTTTGAAAGCGCCCGGATGTGTTTTAGATAATCTTTATAATCCTGTTTAGCCTTAGGCATTTTGTGATCTCTTGTTTTTTAAAAAAACTTCTATCCTGCTTAACGCCTCTTTCAGATTATCCAGCGAAGAAGCGTAAGAAATGCGGATATAATCCTGCCAGGCCTTGCCAAAGGCATCCCCGGGCACAACCGCCACCTTTTGCTCTTTTAACAGCCGCTGCGAAAATTCCATTGCGCTTAAGCCGGTGCTTTTTACCGAAGGAAATACGTAAAACGCCCCCTGCGGCTTCCGGCAGTTTAAGCCTAGCCGGCTTAAACCATCAATAACAAATTCTCTTCTTCTTCTGTATTCTCGTTTCATTACTTCCACGTCCCGGCGCCCGCTCTGTAAAGCTTCGCAGGCTGCCATCTGGCTGGTTATGGAAACGCACATAATCGTATATTGATGAATTTTAGTCATCGCGGCGATGATTTCTTTAGGGCCGCAGGCAAAACCTACCCTCCAGCCGGTCATGGCATAACTTTTAGAAAAACCATCCAGATAAAGGGTATGCCCTTTTGCCCCGGGGAGTGTCGCAAAAGGAGTATGCCCAAAGTCATAAGTCAGGTCTGCATAGACTTCATCAGTGACGCACAAAAGGCGGTGCTTTAAAATAATTTTCTTTAAAGCCTCCAGCTCCTTGCGCGTATAAGAAACCCCGGTAGGATTAGAGGGATAATTTAAAATCACGGCTTTTACCTTCTTATCTATCGCTTTTTCTAAACTCTTGGGCGTAAGCTTAAAGGCATCCTTGGTCGTATCAATATATATAGGTATGCCTCCTGCCAGCCCGGTAACCGGGCCATATGAAACGTAACAGGGCTGGGGAATTAAAATTTTATCGCCCGGATTAATGATTGCCCGCAAGGCCAAATCTACTGCCTCGCTGACCCCCACGGTAATTAAAATCTCCTCATCCGGGGAATAGCCAAGGCCAAACCTGTTTTTTAAATACCGGGCCAGGCTCAAGCGTAATTTATATAACCCCTTATTAGACGTATAAGAAGTAAAGCCTTGCTCTAAAGAATAGATTCCGGCCTCGCGGATCTGCCAGGGGGTGACAAAATCCGGCTCACCCACCCCTAAAGAGATCACATCTTTCATCCCCAGCACCAAATCAAAGAATGCCCGGATACCGGAGGGCTGCATGTCCTGAACTTTTTTGGAAACCATATTCTTCATCTTATCTAATATGATATTGCGATTCTTTCGTTTTCTTTCTTATGTTTTAAAACCACGCCGTCTTCTTTATATTTCTTAAGTAAAAAATGCGTCACTGTGCCTCTGACATTTTCCGATGGGGCTAATTTCTCGGAGACAAACCTGGATACCGCAAGGATATCCTTGCCCTCAACAATCAAAAGCAGGTCATAGGTTCCGGAAATAAGGTAACAGCTGGAAACCTCAGGGAATGAATAGATGCGCTCGGCAATCTTATCAAACCCCACGTCCTTCTGAGGAACAATGTTTACCTCAATCAACGCCCTTACCTCGGAATTTGCCTCTTTGATCAGCTCTTTATTAATCACGGTCTTATATTTTAAGATTACTCCCTCTTTCTCGTATTTTTTTATTGCCTGCTTTATAACCTTAGGGTTCTTGCGCAGCATCTTGGCGATATCTTCCGGGCTCAAACGGCTGTCTTTTTCCAGTATCTCTAATATCTCATCCATTTAAAACCTCCTTGCTAAATCAACCTCGTCTACTCCTGCCTCAAGGCCGAGGCCTGCTAAGGTTGATACTTAAGCGGCCATTGTTCATCCGTGTCCTAAAGGGATACGGTTTTCTGGCCGCGAACGTATAATACAGGCCTTGGCTGGCATCCTTTTGTGTTCGGACCTTTGCATTAATCTTTTAACTTTGTTCACTTTTTCTTTAGGTAAAATTTGCTTTTGCCTTTTCTCCATCCGGGCCAGAATATCATCCAGCTCAAGGTAGGTTATCCCCATTTCGCCTTCGTCAGTCTGGCCGGGCCAGAGCCCCGCAGTAGGTATTCTATGAATAATGTTTTCGGGCAGGCCGAATCCTTTCGCCAATGCCCTTACCTCTCTCTTAAGCAGCCCGGCTATCGGAAAAATGTCTGCTCCCCCGTCGCCGTATTTGGTAAAATATCCGGTCATAAACTCAGGCTTATTTCCGGTGCCGCAAACCAGATAATTCAGTTTATTGGCAAAATAATAAAGCGTAAGCATCCTTAAGCGCGGTTTAAGATTGGCTTTGGCTAAATCGCCTGCTTCAGGCAAAACTTTCAGTAAATTATTGTAGGCCGGGGTTAAATTAACAATCTTGATCTTTATGCCTAATTTTTTAGCTATAGCTTTGGCATCCCGCATATCCCCGGGATGGCTATATATAGGTAAGACCAGGGCAAGAACATTTTTTTTACCTACTGCCTCTTTAGACAAGGCTGCGACCAACCCAGAATCCACGCCACCGCTTAAACCCAAAACAATACCCTCGGATTTAGCGCGCGCAACCTCTTTTCTGACCCAATTAACAATCTTTGCTCTCATTAATCTTGTGATTATAACATCCCAGCGGCAGGGGGTCAATGACTTTAATCCGCCAAGAATAACCCGGGGGAGGATATTTTTAGCTTATAAGGATGCTGGCCTGCTTTAAGGAAGGGCCAAGCTATATATTACTTCAGCTCTTCGGGATGATGCTTGACTACCTTTGCCTCAACCATATAAATGACGTCTTCGGCGATGTTGGTGGCATGGTCGCAGATACGCTCAAGGTGCCGGGCGATCAACAAAAGCGGCACTGCCCGGTCAGCGGATTTCGGGTCTTTGGCCATATAATCGTTAATCAACTCATCCTGAATCAAATTGCGCAACTTATCCGCTCCTGAATCCGAAAGGACTACTTTTTTTGCCAGCTGTGCATCCTTCTTTACAAAAGCGTCTATCGCCTCACCCACCATCTTCTGGGCGATGGAGGATAGCTTAGGCGTATCGATAAGCGGCTTAAGCAAAGGTTTATCTACTAATTCTAGGACCCGCTGGGCAATATCCACGGCCAGGTCCGCGATGCGCTCAAGGTCGGAATTTATCTTCATCGCCGTAGTAACAAACCTCAAGTCTCCGGCCATCGGCTGATACCTGGCGATAAGATCAATGCATTTCTCATCAATTACCAGCTCCAATTCATCAATTTTTTTATCTGTGTTGACCACATCATTGGCCATGCCTTTGTCGCGGTTTTTCAGGGCCTCAATGGATTTGTATATTGCCTCCTGGCTTAACACGCCCATTTCTAAGATATCCTTGCGCAATAATTTTAATTCATCATCAAAGTGTCTCTCCATTTTTTACTCCTATTCTTGATACTACGCCGCTCGCAAACCCCGCCCTTAAGGGCGGGGATAAAGGCGGCTTTAGTATTCCGCCCTTGGGTACCACGGGTTTTAGCCCGGGTGGGCTCC
>CAYHNY010000043.1:0-7390 GCA_964358115.1 uncultured Planctomycetales bacterium
GCCGCCCTTATCCCCGCCCTTAAGGGCGGGGTTTGCGAGCGGCGTAGTATCAAGGATCTTAATCGTAGGCGTTGCTTATAAAAAAGACGTAAAGGACCTGCGTAAATCGCCGGCTTTGGATATAATAGAGATATTACAAAAGAAAAAAATCGCGGTTTCTTATTATGATCCGCTGATCCCGTATCTTAAGCTTAACCACATAAATCTGCAGTCTATTAATTTAACTGCGCGAACCTTAAGCCGTTTTGACTGCGTTGTTATCGCCACCGACCATACCTGCGTGGATTACGGCTTCATCTTAAAGAATGCGAAGTTTATTTTTGACCTGCGCAATGTTTACGGCAAGGTAAAAAATAAAAAAATCTTTCGGCTATGAGCAAGGGTATGCTTAAAAAAACAGTGTTGATTACCGGAGGCGCGGGGTTTATCGGCTCGCATCTTTGCGACAGGCTTATTAGCGAAGGCCTTAAGGTGATCTGCCTGGATAATTTTATTACCGGCAATTTAAAAAATATAGAGCACCTGCTTAAAAATAAAAATTTTAGGTTAATGCAGCACAATGTCTCAAAATACATCAAGGTAAAAGAAAGGCTTGATTTTGTCCTGCATTTTGCCTCGCCGGCTTCTCCCGAAGACTATCTTAAATTTCCCATCCAGACTTTAAAGACCGGCTCCTTAGGCACGCATAACAGTTTGGGCCTGGCTAAAGAGAAAAAGGCCGTATTTATGCTGGCCTCTACTTCCGAAGTCTACGGAGACCCCCTGGTGCATCCCCAACCTGAGTCTTATTGGGGGAATGTGAATACCCTTGGCGTGCGCGGCTGTTACGATGAAGCCAAACGTTTTGCGGAATCCCTGACCATGGCCTATCATCGGGTGCATAAAATGGATACCCGGATTATCAGGATCTTTAATACCTATGGAGCGCGCATGCGCATCAATGACGGCAGGGTGGTGCCTAATTTTATCAATCAGGCCCTGCATAAAAAGCCTTTGACCGTATATGGCAAAGGCAGGCAGAC
The DNA here is from genome assembly GCA_964358115.1 of uncultured Planctomycetales bacterium. Taxonomy (GTDB): domain Bacteria; phylum Omnitrophota; class Gorgyraeia; order Gygaellales; family Profunditerraquicolaceae; genus CAYHNY01. The sequence goes on from CAYHNY010000043.1 coordinate 1,023, forward strand.
CAGGAGCTTTTGCTATGTATCCGACTTAATCGACGGTATATTCAGGCTGATGCGGGTTAAGTTTAGCCAGCCCGTTAACCTGGGCAACCCTTATGAGTTTACCATCTTGGAATTAGTGCAAATTATAAATCAGATCACCGGCGCAAAAAACAAGGTTGTTTTTAAACCCCTGCCGGAAGATGACCCCCGGCAGCGCCAACCTGATATTTCCCGCGCCAGGAAGCTGCTTAAGTGGGAGCCTAAGATTCAGCTTAAAATCGGGCTTAAGCTGACCATTGACTGGTTCAGGCGCCAGGCTTAAAAATGGCATTTTTTCTTTTCGCTTGACAAAGGACAGGCGCAATGATATAAAAAAATAACCAAATTAAAATATAAACATATGAAAAAAGGAATCGGCCTTATTGAAATACTGATTATTGTCGCGGTAGTCGCACTTATAATCGCTTTTGCCCTGCCTAAAATCCTGGTTGCCTGGAGAATGGGGAATGAATCTGCGGCCCAGGCGACATTAAAGACTATTTCCGCAGCCCTTCAGGCTTATGCCTCGGACAACAACGGTTTTTATGCGCCCATGGATAGCGTAAGCAGCGATAAATACCTCAGGACCACTACTCCGTTTTATCTCAATAAAGCATATTGCGGCCAGACGGATAACAGCTATCTTTTTAGCTGCAGCTTCAATAAAACTACCTATGTCCTTACTGCCAGGCCGCAAAATTGCATCAGCTCCGGCACAAAGAGTTTTACGGCTACTACCGGCGGCGTGCTCGTAACCGACCAATCCTGCGCCCCGGCAGGCGATTAATTACTTATGTATAAAATAAATTTTATCTTTGCCAAAAAAGGGGCAATGAAGTATATATCCCATCTGGACCTGATGCGCTTGTTTATGCGCGCCTTTCGCCGGGCGGATTTGCCTCTGAAGATAAGCCAGGGATTCAACCCTCACCCTAAGCTCAGCATTAAACGCGCCTTAAAATTAGGGCTGGAGAGTGAAAATGAGGAAGGCGTGGTGGCGTTAAATGAATTTATCGGGCCTGAAGATTTCCGGCTTAAGGTATGCAAACAGCTGCCGGAAGGCATACAAATAAAGGATGTAACCGCTGATGAGCAAAGAAATATTAATTAATATTGAGCCGCAGGAAAAAAGAGCGTGCTTAATAAATGACGGCCGGCTGGATGAGTTTTACATGGAGCGCCCCCAGGATAAGACTATTGTGGGAAATATCTATAAAGGCAAAATTGAAACTGCGCTGCCTTCCATCGGCGGGGCGTTTGTCGATATCGGGCTGCCCAAGAGGGGCTTTCTTTATCTATCCGAGATAGAAGAGGTCTTTGAATCTGTGGCACCCTCCTCGCTTAAGTCCAAAGAGATCAAAAAGGGCCAGGAGGTCTTAGTACAGGTAGTCAAAGAATCTTTCGGGACCAAAGGCCCCCGGCTTTCCTGCCACATAGGCATCCCGGGCAGATACATCGTGCTTATGCCGGGTGAAAACCAGATCGGAATTTCTCGCAGGATAGAAGACGATGAAGAAAGAAAACGCCTGAGGCATGCGCTTCAGGAGTTGAGTTTACCCAAGGATGTGGGTTTTATCGTGCGCACCGCGGCCAGCGGAAAATCCAAACAGGAGCTGATGCGCGATGTCAATTTCCTGCTCAAGCTTTGGAAGAGGATCGAGAAGATCATCCAGCAAAAGAAGGCCCCCAGCCTTATTTATGAAGAATATGACCTTACCTTAAGGATGATCCGGGATTCTTTTACCGACGAGGTTTCGAAGCTCATCGTAGATTCCAAAGAGGAATACTACCGCATCCACCGTTTTATGCGCACATTCTTAAGCTATCTTATAAATAAGGTGGAGTTATACCGGGGAGAGAATTTATTTGCGGATAAAGATGTGGAGCGGCAGATCAACCGGATATTTGAAAGCAAAGTTTACTTAAAATCCAAGGCCTATCTGGTGATCGAGCCTACCGAAGGCCTGGTGGTTATCGATGTCAACAGCGGCGGTTTTGTCAAGAAGATCGGGCAGGAGGAATCCGCGTTTAAAGTCAACTGCGAGGCGGCTATCGAAGCGGCCAGGCAGCTGCGCCTGCGCGACTTAGGCGGGATAATCGTCATTGATTTCATAGACATGGGCAAAGAAGGGCACCGCCGGGAAGTCTTAAATATTTTAAAGAAATCCCTGAGTAACGATAAGGCAAAATACGATATCCTGGGCATTTCTAAGTTTGGCCTGGTAGAGATGACCCGGGAGAGGATACACAAAACCGCGCATAACCTTTCTTATCAGAGCTGCCCTTATTGCCAGGGCAAGGGTAAGGTCAAATCCGCGGTGACCATGTCCATTTACGCGATCAAGGAATTAAAAAGGCACATATTAAGCAATAAATCCTTAAAACAAGTCAACCTGGCCCTTAATCCGGTGGTGATTGAGGAGATGCTTAGGGACAAGGAGCAGCTCAGGTCATTTGAGCACAGATTCAGGCTGAAATTGAACCTTATTTCTAACCCCGCAGCACACATCGAAGACATCAAAATCTCTTAATTCTGCTTTAATTTATCCTTGACCCTGTTTTTATTCTATGCTATCATTATATTTCTGTAAATCTAACCGGATTACGCATCTTTTTTGATACTACGCCGCTTGCATTAAGGGCGGAGATAAGGGCGGCTTTAGTATTCCGCCTTTGAGTACCCCCGGGTTTTAGCCTGGGCGGGCTCCATTTTGTAAAGCTGCGTGCATAATTTAAGGAGAATGCCAAATGTATGCCGTAATTGAAGTTGGAGCAAAACAGTATAGTGTAAAAAAGGGCGACATTATTGAGGTGGAGAAGCAGGATGCGGAAAAAGACACCGACTTAATCTTAGATAAAGTCCTTTTGATCTCAAAAGAGAAAAAAATAGAAATAGGCCGGCCTTATTTGAAAGACGCGCAGGTTACGGCTTTAGTTTTGGATCAGGTCAAAGGCGAAAAAAAAGTGTCTTTTAAGTATCGCCGCCGTAAATCCTCGCATTGGAAAAAGGGCCACCGCCAGAAATTAACGCGCCTGCAAATAAAGGAAATCGAGCTAGGATAAATGTTCATTGACAGGGCCAAGATCTACGTCCAGTCCGGTTCAGGCGGCCGGGGATGCAACAGCTTCTACCGCGATAAATATACCCGGGGGGGTATCCCCGACGGAGGCAACGGAGGCAACGGCGCGGATATCATCATCAGGGCTGACCGCAACCTGCATACGCTTTTGGATTTTCAATACAACCGCCATTTTTACGGCAAACACGGCGCGCATGGCTCGGGTAAAAAGAAAAAGGGCAAAGATATAGAGCCGGTGATCATCCGTGTACCTTGCGGGACCAGCGTAAAAGATTTGAAATCCAATTGTATCTTGCGCGATCTGGATAAAGACGGGGAAGGGTTTATCGTAGCGCAAGGCGGCAAAGGCGGATTAGGCAATAGGCATCGCCATGGAGCTACGGAAGGCCAGCCCGGAGTAGGCAAGGAAATCTATTTAGATTTAAAGGTCATTGCCGATGCAGGGCTGGTAGGGTTTCCGAATAGCGGAAAATCCACCCTGATCTCTAATATTTCTAACGCGCATCCTAAAATTGCCTCTTATCCTTTTACTACGAAATTCCCGGTTTTAGGAGTGGTCAGATCCGAAAATAAGACTTTTGTTATCGCGGATATCCCGGGTTTAATCGAAGGTTCCTCCCAAGGCAGGGGATTAGGCGATGAATTTTTAAGGCATGTTGAACGCACCAGGCTCTTGGTTCATATGATAGATATGGCGGGCTCAGAGGGAAGAGACCCGATAGAAGATTATAAAATAATAAAAAAAGAGCTAAAAGGCTACAGCGCGCAAGTGAGTAAAAAGCCCCAGATTGTTGTTGCCAACAAAATGGACTTAGAAGGTGCCCGAACGAATCTCGAGAGATTTAGAAAATTAACCAAAAAGAAGGTCTATGCGGTTTCCGCTTTAAAAAAAGAAGGCCTGGAGGATCTAATTGAAGCAGTCAGCCAAAAATTATAAAAGGATTGTGGTAAAAATAGGCTCAAGCCTTTTTTATTCCGCCCAGAATCAGCTGGACTTTGGCGTAGTCGAGGATTTAGTCGCCGAGATCTCGGGGTTGGTTAAGGAAAAGACAGAGGTAGTGGTTGTTTCTTCCGGCGCGATTGCGCTGGGTATGTCTTTACTTAACTTACGCTCAAGGCCAAAGGAATTAGCATATTTGCAGGCTGCGGCTGCGGTGGGGCAAAATGAGCTAATGGATATTTATCGCCGGCTTTTTAAAGAAAAACAGCTGGGTTGTGCGCAAGTTTTGCTCACCCGCGAGGATTTAAATGAGAGAAGCCGTTATTTAAATGCCAAAAATACCTTGTTTGCGCTTTTAAAACTGGGCAGCGTTCCCGTAATCAATGAGAATGATACCGTGGCAACCGAGGAGATCCGCTTTGGGGATAACGACCAGCTATCTGCGTTAGTAGCCACTCTGGTTGCCTGCGACCTTTTGATCATACTTTCTGATGTAGATGGGCTGCTCGCAAAAGACAAAAAAACAGTGGTCAAGGTGATTGACAGGATTACGCCTTCGGTTAAAGCCTTGGCAACAACTACCGGCAGGAATACTTCCGTCGGCGGGATGATCACTAAAATTGAAGCCGCAAAAGTGGCTGTGGATTCCGGGATCGCTTGCGTAATCGCCAACGGCAGGCATAAAGGCGTTATTTCATCAACAGTAAAAGAGCCGGGGAGCCTGGGGACATTGTTTTTGCCTCAAGGAAGTTGCCTTGCGGCCAAGAAGCGCTGGATTGCGTTTGGCACCCAGCCCAAAGGCAAGATCATTGTGGATGATGGGGCAAAAAAGGCGCTGCTGAATAAAAAGAGCCTTTTGTCGGTAGGCATCACTGCTTTAGAGGGCGGCTTTGAATGCGGGGATGTGGTCACGATCACCGGTCAAGACAATTGCGAATTTGCCAGAGGTAAGGTCTGCCTTTCCAGCAAACATCTGGATAAGGTCAAGGGAAGGCGTTCGGACAAAGAAGTGGTGCATTGCGATAATATCGTTGTTTTAAGCGAATAAAATATCTTTAAAAAAACGAGAGAAAGATGGACCTCAAAAAAAATCTGGTTGAGATAGCCAAAAACGCAAAATCCGCTTCCTTATTTTTATCCACGTTATCTTCGGATACCAAAGATAAAGTTCTTCGGGATATGTCCGCGGATTTAACGCGCGGCAAAGGCTTGATTATTAAAGCTAATAAAAAAGATTTAAGCTCTGCGAAAAAGAAAAAATTATCCCGGGCGTTTATTGACCGCCTTAGCCTTGATGAAAAAAGAATAAAGGCAATGGCGCAGGGGCTCTTAGAGTTAGCCGGTTTAGCCGATCCGGTAGGCACGGTGATCAAGGCCTGGCGCAGGCCCAACGGGCTCTGGATATATAAAGTAAGGGTGCCGATCGGTGTGATTGCCATTATCTATGAATCGCGTCCCAACGTCACTTCTGATTGTATAGGCCTCTGTTTTAAATCCGGCAATAGCGTAATCTTAAGAGGGGGCAGTGAATCTATAAATTCCAATCTGGCTATTTACCAGATCTTGCGCGCCAGCCTTAAGAAACACGGGATTCCCGAGGCAGCGATAAATTTGGTTACAACTATTGACCGCAAGGCCATAGATGTCCTGCTTAAATTAACCGGCTATATTGACCTGGCGATGCCCCGCGGCGGAGAAAGCCTTATCCGGCATGTTACTAGAGTTTCGCGGATTCCGGTGATCAAACACTACAAAGGCATCTGCCATGTGTATGTAGACGCATGGGCGGATTTGAATATGGCTGAGAAGATCTGCTTTAACGCCAAGGTGCAGCGCCCCGGTGTTTGCAATGCCATGGAGAGTATGCTGGTGCATAAAGATGCGGCAATCAGATTCTTGCCGGGCATGCTGCATAAATTTAAACAAGCAGGGGTAGAAATCCGCGGCTGCCCGATGACCCAAAGAACAGTCAAGTGGGCAGGCAAGGCTACGGAAAAAGATTATCACACCGAATATCTGGACTTAATCCTTTCGGTAAAAGTGGTTGAGGATCTGCGGCAGGCCATCGAGCACATTAATACTTATGGCTCGCATCATTCGGACGCTATCGTCACCGACAATTACGATAACGCGCTTAGCTTTGTCAAACAGGTTGACTCTGCCTGCGTGTACGTAAATGCCTCTACGCGTTTTACCGACGGATATCAATTTGGCATGGGCGCAGAAATAGGCATATCCACGGATAAACTGCACGCCCGCGGGCCGATGGCCCTGGAAGAGCTGACCACTTATAAATATACTATTTTTGGCAGCGGGCAGGTAAGAAAATG
>CAYHNY010000044.1:0-7375 GCA_964358115.1 uncultured Planctomycetales bacterium
TAATCTCTGCTAGAATCCTTTATTACCCCTACAAGGAGAAAGTAATGGTTAAGAAAATCCAGGCAATCTTTAAAGCCGTAATCAATTATATACAGAGCCTTCTTTCTAATGATATAGGTATAGATTTAGGGACAGCCACAACCTTAGTTTATGTAAAAGGCGAGGGTATCGTGCTTACCGAGCCGTCAGTAGTGGCTATTGAGCGGGGGACTTCCCGGGTTCTAGCAGTAGGCACTGAAGCTAAGCGCATGCTAGGGCGGACTCCCGGAAATATTCTTGCCATTAGGCCGATGAAAGACGGCGTGATCACTGATTTTGAGGTTACGGAAGCAATGCTGCGTTATTTTATCCGCAGCGTGCGCAAACGCCGGTTTCAGCTGAATCCGCGTATCGTCATTGCCATACCTTCAGGAATTACAGAGGTAGAGAAACGCGCGGTAAAAGAAGCGGCTGAGCGCGCCGGGGCAAGAGAAGTATTTTTGATTGAAGAGCCTGTGGCAGCGGCAATCGGCGTGGGGCTGCCGATACAGGAGCCGATAGGCAATATGATCATAGATATAGGCGGAGGGACCACCGAGATCGCGGTGATTTCTCTGGCGGGCATTGTTTTTTCTAAATCCATCCGTATCGGCGGCGATGAAATGGATGAGGCGATCATCGAATATCTCAAGAAAACTTACAATCTTATGATCGGGGAGCGGACTGCTGAAGATATTAAGATTAAGATAGGTTCGGCCTATCCGCTAGAAGAAGAAACGACGCTTGAAGTCAAGGGGAGGGATTTGGTCGGGGGCCTGCCTAAAGCCGTGACTATCTCATCCGAAGAAATCCGGGAAGCATTGCAGGAGCCATTGCGGGCGATTTTAGAGTCAACAAAGATAGCCTTGGAAAGAACGCCTCCGGAATTAGCCGCGGACCTGATTGACCACGGGATCGTGATGGCCGGCGGAGGGTCTTTATTAAGAGGCATGGATAAATTAATCGCAGAAGAGACGGGCTTGCCGGTTCATATTGCGGAAGACCCTTTGACTGCCGTAGCTAATGGCACGGGTAAAGTCTTAGACGAGATACGCTATCTTAAGAAAGTCACCGTGACCATAAAGTCAGATATGCACTCTTAAGCGTAGACTATAAAATGTGTTTAAAGTCACCAAGAAAAATTTAATTTATGCGGTAGCTGTTATTGGTGGCATTATTCTGTTTTCCAGCGCAATCCTTTCCGTAAGGCCGCGGGCCTGCGCCATAATTAAATCCCCGTTGGTGATCCTCAGGGTAATCACAGGCGAAATTAAAGGCATAATATTCTATCATAAGAACCTGGTTGAGAATCAAAGGTTAAACAATCAAATTCAACTGCTGCAGCAAAAGATCAACCTCCTGCAGGAAGCCTATCTGGAAAATTCCCGCTTGAATGATCTTATTCAATTCAAGAAAAAGCTGCCCTATAAAGTGATTGCGGTTAAAGTGATTGGCCGCTCCCCGGATAACTGGTCGTCCATGGTTATTATAGATAAAGGGTCTAGCAGCGGGATAAAACGCGATTTAGTGGTTTTAAGTTATCTAGGTTTGCTTGGGCGGGTGATAGAGGCCTCATCTTCAACAGCTAAGGTTATGCTGATTAATGACCCCAATATGGCGGTTTCCGCGATTGTGCAGCGCAGCCGTCAAGAAGGGCTTATCTCTGGCACGCTCGGCAGTTCATTGGTCATGCGTTACCTGCCCAAGGACTGCGATATCAAAGTTTCCGACGTGGTTATCACCTCCGGGCTTACCGAAAACTATCCTAAAGGCCTTTTGATCGGCAGGGTGACTGATGTTGGCGAGGAGTTCTCGGGTTTAAGCCGCTATGCTATAGTAAGGCCTGCCGTTAATCTTGCCACGATCGAAGAAGTCCTGGTCGTTGTAAAATGAAAAAAAGTAAATATCTGGCGGTTATTTTTATCTTAAGCCTGCTGCAGGTAGCCGTTGTCGGCCAGTTTAAAATTTTCGGCACAAAGCCGGATTTGATTTTGATTGGCGTAGTCATCGCCGGCCTCTTCTACGATTGGAAATGGGCTTTAATCTTCGGCCTCATCTGCGGGGGGCTAAAAGATATTTTTTCGGTTAATCTTGCCGCCGTGAACACCGTGATTTCAGCCCTCTGGGGATTCTTAGTAGTGCAGTTAGCCAGGCACATAAATTTAGATTTAAACTTAAGCCGCGCTGCCCTTATATTTATCGTAGCCGTCTTTAATGCCCTGGCCTTGAGAATATTTTTTTGGCACTCCGGGATTTATGTGCCGCTGGGAATATTTTTACGCACGGCATTCCTTGATTCTTTATACACCGGGGTAGCCTCGCTTTTAATATTTAAGGCCCTGAAAATAAAATGAGAAATAAAATTTTTAGCCTGTTCCTGGGATTTATATTTTTACTGATTATTTTCGGCTTGTTTAACCTGCAGATTATCCATGGCCGCAACTTTAAGGCATTAAGCCAAAAAAATTGCATCCGCCTGATTACCCAGCCTGGCGCCCGGGGCAGGATACTCGACCGTCATGGGCAGGTGGTTATCGATAGCAGGCTTTCTTATGACCTTCTGATTTTGCCGGACGAGGAAGGCCGGATTGATAAAGTCCTGCATGCTATCGCCGGGGTCGTCGGAGTCGCGTATAGCGGCTTAAAAGATGAATTTATAAAAGGATACCTGTCCCCTTCCATACCCGTTACAATAGTCAGGAACATCGACATGAAAAAGGCGATAGCATTAGAAGAATTAAAGCCAAACCTGGCTAACATCGTGATCCAGCCTCATCCTTTAAGGGATTATCCATATGCTAGCCTGGCTTGCCATGTGATCGGCTATCTTAATGAGATTGACCGCTGGCGCCTGACAAAGCTGGCAGACTACGGATATAAAACCAAGGATATCGTCGGTTTCGGAGGCATAGAAGAAAAATATGATTATTATTTACGCCAGGAAGAAGGGGCCCTTTCGGTTGAAGTCGACCATCAGGGCCGGTTTACGCGCGTAGTAGGATTCAGGCCGCCTAAGAACGGCAGGGACGTGCAGTTGACCCTGGATTTGAGATTTCAGAAGATAGTCGAGGACAGCCTTGGCTTACGCAGGGGAAGCGTAGTCATCATGGATCCCTTCACCGGTGAAATTATTGCTATGGCTAGTTTCCCCGGATTTAGCCCGGTAGCTTTTCTTAATAAGTCCTCCGGGTATATATCGAAACTATTTAATAACCCCGGGGCGCCTTTGTTAAACCGCTCTATCAGCGGTGTATTCCCCGCAGGTTCTATTTTTAAAGTGGTAGTATCAGTTGCTGCGCTTGAGACCGGCAAGATAAATTTATCCACCAGTTTCCTATGCACGGGCAGCACTTATGTCGGCAGGCAGGAGTTTTCCTGCTGGGATAAGCATGGGAGGCAGGGCCTGCTATCGGCAATCGCTCACTCATGTAATACATTTTTCTACAAAACTGGGATTTTATTGGGGGCGCAAAACATCCATGATTATGCCCTGAAGTTTGGCCTGTCAAAGCCGACCGGTATTGATCTGCCTTACGAGTCCTCTGGCTTTGTGCCGTCGCCGCTTTGGCGCAGGCTATCCCAATTCAGGAATTGGTTTGACGGGGATACCGCTAATCTTGCCATCGGCCAGGGAGATCTTTTAGTCACCCCCATACAGATGGCGCGGATGATGGCTGTCTTTGCCAATAATGGATGGTTGGTATCTCCTTATATGGTCAAATCCGTGGCCGGGCAGAATATAGAACATGAGCAGAGAAGGCTCGGCAAAATATCCCTGAAGCAGGCCACCATTAATTATATAAAACAGGGGCTAAGGCAAGTTGTATCCGATCCTTCCGGGACAGGCAACATTTTATTAAGTTTGCCGCTGGGCATAGCAGGCAAAACCGGAACCGTTCAGGTTGCGCAGGGCCAGCCTCACGGATGGTTTGTGGGTTTTTTCCCTTTTAATAGCCCTAAGTTTGTGATCTGCGTGTTCCTGGAGCACTCCGGTTCGGGGTATATGTCTTGCAAATTAACCAAACAAATACTGGAGATGCTAAAGCAAAAAGGTTTGCTTTGATAAATATGAGAAGCGCTAATGCCACCATTTTGATATCGGCAATCTTAATTTCTCTGCTGGGGATTTTGTCTATCTACAGCAGCACTTATCAGAAAGAAGCGCAGGACTGGCCGACATATGAACGCCAGATATTCTGGGTCATTCTGGGTTTGGTTTTTTTCTTGGTTATGGCTAACCTGCATTATCGCCGCTTATGGGATGTTGCCTATTTTTTATATGCCTCAGCGCTAATGCTATTATTTTTGGTATTTGTCATGGGCGCGGTGCGCTTAGGAGCCCAGCGCTGGTTAAGATTAGCCTGGTTTAATTTTCAACCTTCAGAGATCGCCAAGCTGATCATGGTGATTTTCTTAGCCAGATACTTTAGCCTAAAGTCCGTGGATAACGTTTCATCGCTAGTTAATAAATCCGGGATACTGCGCAGCTTGGTCCTGCCGCTTATATTCATGCTTGTGCCCGCATGTTTGATTATCGAGCAGCCGGACTTGGGGACCGGGGCGATGATCATGGCTATATTCATGGCGATATTATATCTTTCCGGGGTAAGATTAAGGCAGATAGCGTTATTTTTAGGGTCGATTATTTTGTTGATGCCGGTAGGCTGGCATTTTTTAAGAGATTATCAGAAAGAAAGGCTGCTGGTATTTTTGAATCCTAACATTGACCCTCTTGGCGCAGGCTATACGGTGATTCAGTCTAAGATAGCCATTGGTTCGGGCGGATTCCTGGGGAAAGGCTGGCTTTCCGGTACTCAGAGCCAGCTGCGTTTTCTTCCCGAGGCGCATACGGATTTTATCTTCGCCACATTTGCCGAGCAATGGGGCCTGCTGGGAAGCCTGTTGCTGTTATTATTGTATTATCTTTTGATTAACCAGGGGATTTCTATCGGTATGAAAACGCATGATAATTTTGGGCGCTTACTTAGCTTTGGAATTTCCGCCATGCTGGCTATCCAGGTGTGCATAAACATCGCCATGAACTTAGGCCTGGCTCCGGTGGTGGGGCTGCCGCTTCCCCTGATGAGCTACGGCGGGTCGTCGGTAATTACCACATTTATCGCACTGGGGATACTGGCAAACATCAATAAGACCAGGGGAGTTTTTTAGCTATCAGCTATCAGCCGTCAGCTATCAGCTGAAAGCTGAAGACTGAAAGCTGAAGACTGACGACTGAACATATGACTGAAGATTTATTATTACAGGTTAGGAAGCCCGCACGATACATAGGCCAAGAGTGGAATTCTACCTGTAAGGATTTTGAGAAATCTGCGCTTAAATTTGCCCTGTGTTTTCCCGACCTATACGAAGTAGGCATGAGCAACCTGGGGTTAAGGATTATTTACGGGGTATTAAACAGTTTATCTTCAGTTACCTGCGAGCGTTTTTTCTCTCCTGCCCGGGACATGGAGGATATTTTACGCCGCAATCAGCAGGAGATATTTTCCCTTGAAAACAAAAGAAGGTTGCGCGAGTTTGATCTTGCGGGTTTTTCTTTAGGCTATGAATTATGCTATACCAATGTGTTGAATATCTTGGACCTGGGCGGGATACCGCTTAAAGCTGTCGAACGCGGCAATAGCTATCCTTTGATTATCGGGGCAGGGGCAGTGGTTTTAAACCCGGAGCCTCTGCATGAATTCTTTGATTTGTTTGTCATCGGCGAAGGCGAAGAGGTGGTCTTAGAGATCGTCGAGGTTTACCGCCAGCACCAGGATAAGTTTAAAACCGGGGCAATGCGCAAAGAAGAGCTGTTGTTGATTTTTTCCCATATCAGCGGCGTTTATGTGCCGTCTTTGTATGAAGTAAAATATGACGCGCAAGGCAAGATCGGAGAGTTTAAGCCGAAGGCTCAAGGCGTTCCGGACAAGGTCAAGAAACGATTTGTCAAAGATTTAGATAAGGCATTTTTTCCCCTGGAATGGGTTGTGCCTTACATTGAGATTGTCCACGACCGCATTATACTGGAGATTATGCGCGGCTGTCCGAACCAATGCCGTTTTTGCCAGGCCAGGCTGCAGTACTATCCGTTTCGCAAAAGAGGGGCGGATAATATTATGCATATTGCCTGCCAGGCATATCAGCATACCGGTTATGAAGAGATATCATTGATGGGCCTGTCGGTCAGCGACTACCCACAGATAGAAGGTTTAGTGGATTCGCTGGTCGGCAATTTTAAAGAGAAGGGGATCAGCATCTCTTTGCCTTCCATAAAGCCAAAGTCAAATCTAGGAAGGATCTCTTCCGTGATAGCTAAAATTAAAAAAACCGGGCTCACCTTTGCTCCGGAGGCAGCTACGGATAGGTTGCGCGCAGTGTTGAATAAGAATTTTGATAGCGCGGCTTTTTTCAAGAGTTTAGAAGAGGCCTATCTTGGCGGATATCAGCGGGTGAAATTATATTTTATGATCGGCCTGCCGGATGAGGGCCAGGCCGATTTAGACGGGATAGCGGATTTCGCAAATCAAGTTTCATATTTAAGAAAACAAGCCGGGTTTGCCCCTGCCCAGGTCAACTTAAGTATCAATGCGCTTATCCCCAAGCCGCATACGCCATTCCAATGGTTGAAAATGGAAGGCGTGGAAGCTATAACCCTTAAACAGGATTATCTGAAGAAAAAGATAAAAAATAAAAAGATAGATTTAAATTTTCACAATATACAGATGAGTTTTCTGGAGGCGGTGTTTTCGCGGGGAGACAGAAGATTAAGCCAGGTTGTCTTTTTGGCTTTTAAAAAGGGCGCCCGGTTCGATGCCTGGGAAGATTATTTTCAATTTTGGCGATGGCTTGAGGCTTTTCAGGAGGCCGGGCTTAACCCCGAGTTTTATCTGGAGGCCAGGTCTCAAGACGAAATCCTGCCCTGGGATTTTTTGGATATAGGGCTGGATAAAGAGAGCAGCGCTTGCGAATTTAATAAAGTGTAAAAAATACTTGACAAAAAAACCTTTTCTGGTATAAATATAGTTCCCCCACAAGAAGTTAAAAGCAGGGGATAAACCATACTCGTGAATAAAAACGATACCGGTTTTGACAAATTCGTATAGTTAATTTTCCCGGAAAAAGACGCTGATTAAATTTGGGCGTCCCGATCTTGGGACGCCTTTTTTGTTTGTTATCCTCCCTAGGTTTGGAGGATGCCCTTTAGCGCAAGCTATAGGGTTTCGCTCTTTTGAAAAATTGAAAATAGCCAAGCGAAAAGTAGTAAACAAGCATTATAGAGCCATTATATAAACTTTATCCAGATTTTTCGGAGAGTTTGATCCTGGCTCAGAGTGAACGCTGGCGGCGTAGATTAGGC
>CAYHNY010000045.1:0-3125 GCA_964358115.1 uncultured Planctomycetales bacterium
ATGGCAACTGTCCGGGCCTGAAAATCTTATCGAACGTCCGCCGCCAGTGCCGCATCGTTTTATGCCGAATACCGGGCCTAAAGAAGGCTGCCTGATGCAGGCAGAAGTAAGCTTGCCTAATCTGTTTAAAGCCATGGAAAGCCCGATGGTAATTACGGTCTTGCCTTCTCCCAGCGGCGTGGGGGTAATCGCCGTAACTAAAATATATTTGCCTTTACGTTTATTTTTGATTTTATCCAAGATTGATAAATCTATCTTGGCCATATATTTTCCGTAAGGGATAAGATATTTTTTATTAATCTTGAGCCTCGCCGCAATTTTTTCTATAGGCTGTTTTTTTGCCTTCCGGGCTATCTCGATGTCGCTAAGCATGCCTTTTCCTTTCAATAGGTGAATTTTTCGTCTAATTCAAACGCGTTTTTAATTAATTCCACCCGGGGAGAATCTTGCGTGAATACCAATGACACTACATCGAATCTTGCTTTTTTGTCTAAGAGCTTATTTTCTTTTAAAAAAATAAGCGCTGTTTTGGCAATTTGCCTGCGTTTAAAAACCGAAACCGCCTCCTGGGGAAACCCGAATCTGTCTGAAGAGCGCGTCTTTACTTCGACAAAACAAAAGGTATCTTTGTCTTTGCCAATAATATCAATCTCGCCAAGCCTGGATCTATAGTTGCGCCTTAAAATCCTGTATCCGTTTCTTTTTAAAAAAGAAACCGCGGCCTCTTCCCCGTGTTTTCCCAAATCCAGATGTGCTTTAGCCACTATAATAAAGTCGCCCGGTGAATTACTGATGGCCCGAATTCTGAAATAGCCCTAAGGTGCAAACTTGTACCGTAGCCCTTGTGTTTTAAAAATCCGTACTCTGGATACGCCTTATGGTAAACAGACATCATCCTGTCCCTGGCTACTTTGGCTAAAATCGAGGCACAGGCTATGCTTTTAGAACGGGAGTCGCCTTTGATAATATTTGTGAAGGGATATTTTAAGTCCAGCTTGACGTTGCCGTCTATAAGAATATGGATTCTTCCTTCAGTAGGGCTGCTTAATTTGCCTATCAGCTCGGCTATTGCCTGCTCCATAGCCAGGCGCGTGGCCACTAAAATATTCAGGCGGTCTACTGTCTTCTCGTCTACTATCCCTAACCCGAATATTGACTTAGCGACAATTTCGGGGAATGCCCTTTCGCGCTGCGCAGGGCTCAGCCGCTTTGAATCATCGATGCGCGCCTGAAAAGAAAAACTCTTCAAGATTACTGCGGCGGCTACCACCGGGCCGGCCAGGGAACCCCGGCCCACCTCATCCACGCCGATAATGAAACGAAATCCTCTTTTTTTGAATTTGTTCTCGTAATAAAGCACTAACTTTTAAGCGGATTTTACTGCTTTTTCTTCCCGGACATCGATCTTGGTGGCGCGCTTGCCGATCTTGCCCCTTAAATAATAAAGCTTGGCGCGTTTGACTTTGCCTAAACGCAGGACTTCGATGCGCTCAATGCCGGGCGAATGCAAAGGGAATACGCGCTCGATCCCTTCGCCATAAGAAACCTTTCTTACCGTAAAATCGGCGTTGATGCCGCCTCCGCTTTTAGCGATGACTACGCCCTCAAAGGGGTGCAGCCGCACCTTATCCGCGCCTTCGCTGATTTTAGTCAGGACGTTCACCGTATCACCGACATTAAATTCGGGGATTTCTTTTTTGAGCATCTGCCCTTCAATAAGTTTCATTTTATCCATCTCTTGTTTCTCCTTCCTTATGCTGCGGCTTTTCGATACTACGCCGCTCGCAATCCCCGCCCTTAAGGGCGGCTTTAGTATTTCGCCCTTGGGTACCACAGAGGCTTATAGCCCGGGCGGGCTCAATTTTTAGAAGATCCGGCCTTCTCTCTCTTGTCCTTTTTAAGGCTTGTTTTTTTCTCCAAAGCTCTATCTTGGCGTGATCGCCAGATAAGAGTATGGCCGGGACTGTCAAACCTTTAAAATTTGCGGGCCTGGTGTACTGTGGATATTCTAATAGATTACCCTCAAATGTCTCAAAATTCAAGGAATTTTTATCCCCCAATACTCCGGGTATAAGCCGGCTTACGCAATCTACCAAAACCATTGCCGGAAGTTCCCCGCCCGTTAGCACATAATCGCCTATGGAAATCTCTTCGTCCACAATATTTTCCCTGACCCGCTCATCAATCCCCTCGTAATGCCCGCAGATTAAGATCAGCTGTTTATATCCTGCCAGCCTTTTGGCCAAGGCCTGGTTCAGCTTTTTACCTTGCGGAGTAAATAAAATAACTTTTCGTCTGCTAGGTTTAAACCGCGGGGCTTTTTTGGTAATCGCTTCTACCGCCCGGAAAATCGGCTGTGCGTTCATCACCATGCCGCTTCCTCCGCCAAAAGGCCGGTCATCGACCTTGCGGTGTTTATCTAAGGTATAGCCCCTTAAATTATGCACGCTGATTTTAACTTTACCTTTATGCTGCGCCCGTTTCAAGATCGACTCATTCAGTATAGGCGTAAACATATCCGGGAATATGGTAATGATATCAATGCGCATATTTAATTCCTACTTTGCAGCGTGGTTATAATTATTAAAGAAATCTTTCTTGAAATCCAGGAACCTATCCGCGGCTACAGCCTCCCGGATATCAAACATTAATTTTAAATAAAAATTAATATTGTGCAGCGAAACTAACCTTAAGCCTAAAACCTCATTGCTGTTAAATAGGTGGCGCAGATAAGCCCGGCTAAAATTATTGCAAGTATAACAATGGCAATTCTTATCCAGCGCTCCAAAGTCATCAATGTAGGGAGAATTTCTGACGGTTAGCTTGCCTTCGCTGGTAAAGGCAGTGCCGTTCCTGCCGTAGCGCGTAGGCACCACACAGTCAAAAAAATCTATGCCTAAACCCACTGCCTCGACTATATCTTCGGGCAGGCCTACGCCCATAACATAACGCGGCTTGCCTTGAGGAAGAAGCGCGCTTACCAAGCCAACCATATTATAGCTTAAATTCTTGGGCTCGCCAACCGAAATCCCGCCGACAGCATAGCCGTCAAAATCCATATCCACTATAGCTTGAGCGCAAGTTTTACGCAAATCTTCATAGGTTGCTCCCTGCACAATGCCAAA
>CAYHNY010000045.1:3225-7299 GCA_964358115.1 uncultured Planctomycetales bacterium
GAGCGCCTGGCCCAATCAATGGTCCTATCCATTGCTATGCGGGCATGCTCTTTGCTGCAGGGATAATGCACACACTCATCCAGCGGCATCATAATATCGCTGCCCAGGCCCGACTGAATATCAATGACATCTTCCGGAGAAAAAAGGTGCTTGGTACCGTCGATGTGCGATTGAAATTCAACCCCCTTATCGCTTACCTTCCTTAAAAGCGCCAGGCTGAATATCTGATAACCGCCTGAGTCCGTCAATATCGGCTTTTCCCAGGATATAAATCTATGCAAGCCACCGGCCTTGCGGATCACCTCCATGCCCGGGCGCAAAAAAAGATGGTAGGCGTTGGAAAGCAGAATCTCGGCCCCCGCATCTACTAAATCCCGCGGCGAAAGCGTCTTGACTGTGCCCTGGGTCCCTACCGGCATAAAGCAGGGCGTATGGATCTGGCCGTGCGCGGTGGCCAATTTTCCTAAACGCGCCTGGGTTTTTTTATCTTGATGGATTAATGTAAACATAACCTAAGAATGGAGCCCGCCTGGCTATAAGCCTCTGTGGTACCCAAGGGCGGAATACTAAAGCCGCCCTTATCCCCGCCCTTGAGGGCGGGGTTTGTGAGCGGCGTAGTATCAAAGGATTAACATCGCATCTCCATAACTGTAAAAACGGTATTTTTTATCTATTGCTTCCAGATAGGATTTTTTCAAAAGCCCCTCGCCGGCAAAAGCGCACGCCAGCATAAATAAAGTGGTGCGCGGAAGATGAAAATTAGTTACCAGGCAATCCGCCAGCTTAAATTCATAGCCGGGATAAATGAATAAATCCGTGGCACTCTGAAGGCCTGCGCCAGAAGCATAAGCCTCCAATGCCCGCAGGCTGGTGGTGCCCACGGCAATAATCTTTCTACCGTTTTTATGAGTCTTTTTTATAGCCTCTATAGTTTCCTGCGGTATGCTGAATGGTTCGGGCTGCATTTTATGCTGAGTGATATCTTCGGCCTTAACCGGCTTAAAAGTAGAATACCCGATGTGCAAAGTAATATACGCAATGTTGATCCCGCAGGATTTTATTTTTTTAAGCAGTCCCTGCGTAAAATGCAATCCGGCAGTCGGCGATGCCACTGACCCGTCGTTTATGGCATATACGGTCTGATAATCGAACTTGTCCTGGTCTTGAGGCTGCCTTTTTATATACGGCGGAAGCGGCATCAGGCCATGGGCGTAAATCTCATCTATATCTTTAGCCAAAAAAGTGATTTCTTTTTTAGCGCTAAGTTCGCCGGAAATCTTTCCGCTGTCGAAAATTATCCGCTCCCCTTGCTTTAGCCTGGCGGGTTTAATCAGGGCTTCAAAAGTAAGGCCTTGTTTTTGCGCTAAAAGCAAAACCTCGGCCTTCCCCCCGCTTTTCCTGCGCCCGATTAAACGGCTGGGCAAGACCTTGGTATCGTTTAAGACCAAAAGGTCGCCGGCAGAAAGATAATCGCTTAAATCTTTAAAAACCGCATGCCCTATCCCCGCATCATTACGCCGCAGCACCAAAAGCCGGGCTGCATCGCGAGTTTTAAGCGGATACTGGGCAATAAGCTCCTTGGGTAAATTATAATCAAAATCAGAGAGTTTTAACATCGGTTTGCGGATAATAATATTGCAGGATCTTCCGGTAGCCATAACCCTGCTTGGCCATAAAATATGCCCCCCACTGGCAAAGCCCTACGCCATGGCCCCAGCCAATGCCTTCGAATACGGCATCATGCTGGGCTATGCTCACCTGAAAATTGACACTCCTGATCACGTTTGGGCCGATGATATTGCGAAAATCCTTAGCGGAAATCTTTATTTTTTTCTCCTGAGCGGATATTTCTAGGTCGGTAATCCTGCCGGAACTATCCCGGCCTAATGCCGTTATATTACTGATACCTTCTGCCTTATGGCCTGCCCGGATTAATTTCTCGGCGATCTCAGTTAAAGTTAAGACATTGTGCCAGCGAAAATGCGGGGAATCCTGGCAAAAACCGCAAGAGACTCCCTTTAAAGGCACAATATCAATCTTCCAAAGTAAATTTGCATCTTCGGTATGCCCGCCGCAGGTAGCATGAAAATACGCCGGGACAAGTTTATCCTGATGCATGATCACTTCACCCCTGGTATCATCGACTGCCAGGCTTGTGCGATAACGCTCAGAGGTCTTACCGCCATACACTTGCGAATAGATATCGGAAGTCACGTCATAACTTTTAAGCTTGCTTTCCTGCATCTGATAAGCGGCATACGTGCGGCAGACTACTGCCTGGGCCTTCAACGCCTCCTGCGGCCAGTAATGCGAAGCCTCATGGTACAAAATTCCTTTGATATAATCCTCCAGATCAATTTGATTAATGGCCAATAAGTGGCCGTTGTCATTCTTGATACTCAAGCTGATATCCCCCCTGAATATGCGCCCGTTTATCACAACGCTTCCGCGGGCATCTGTTTTAATTAAGAGCGGCGGGGCTTTAAGATTTTTATCCGCGATCAATATTGAATTTTTATCGGTAGTTACGGTGGTCTTTAAGTTTTTGCCTCGGCAGATAATCTTATTCGTCTGGAAATCAATCAATTCGTAAGAACCATTTATCTTGAGATTTAGAGAAACAGCATCTTGTATAATTGCTACCCGGACATAACTGGCCGTCTCGGCTGAAGCAGCGAGAACCGAGAACCCTGCCTGCCGGTCAGGCAGGCGAGCACCGAGAACCAGAATAATTATTGCAAGAATTATTAATCTTATTTTATGCATCATCGCCGAGACCATAACCAAGTCAGCGTTTTTCCGATTTCCTGCATTGCTCAAGTTCTCCATAAATGCAGCCGCAGTATTTCTGGCAATATATGCCTTGGGCTTTAGCCTGATCGTGGGCCTTTCTAAAACCCGGACGAAAATCCGCATAATAAAAATTTATCCCCGCCTCTCTTGCGATATCGCTGCCTATTTGCTTAAGCAATTCCTGGTCCTGATAAGGGCTGGCTAACAAAGTGCTGGAAAAATGGGTGTATCCTTTTTCTTTGGCTGCACGGGCAGTCTTATCAAGGCGTAAGTGCCAGCATAAAGAGCACCTCTCAGGTGAAGTTTCCCGGGTATTTACCGCTTGAAAAAACTCCTGCGGCCTGTATTCGGGATAAAAAACATCAAGGCCAATAGTTTTACTAAAATCGCTAACTGCCTGCTGCCTGTTTTTATATTCGCTAAAGGGATGGATATTAGGATTATAAAAAAACCCGCTCACAGAAAAACCCTCCTGCCTTAATTTTTCTAAAGGGGATATCAGGCAGGGGGCGCAGCAAGTATGGAGCAATAATTTCATACCGGATTTATTTTAAAACGTATTAAAATAATTCGTTTTGTTTTTCTTTGGGTTTGAGTCCGAAATGTTCGTAGGCTAATTTAGTGGCAAGCCTTCCCCGGGACGTGCGCTTTAAGTACCCGGCTTTAAGCAAATATGGCTCGACGGTATCCACGATGGTGTCGATCTCTTCGTTAAGGCTGGCGGCCAAAGAATTAGCGCCCACCGGGCCGCCGCCGAAAGAATCAATGACCAGCCTTAATACTTTGCGGTCCATCTCATCAAGGCCGGCCTTATCAATACCTAATTCATTCAAAATACCGGCGGCAACTGCCGGGCCTATTTTTTTGATCTTGGAAACCTGGGTATAATCGCGCACCCGTCTGAGTAACCGGTTGGCAATACGCGGGGTGCCCCTGGCCCTGCCGGCGATTTCTAATGCCGCTGCTTCGTCAATATCCACGCTTAAAAGCTTGGCGGAATTGCGGATGATCCGGCTTAAATCTTCATTGCGGTAAAAATCCAGGTGAAAAAAGATGCCAAACCTGCTGCGTAGTGGCGCCGATAATAGGCCCGAACGGGTGGTTGCTCCTACCAAGGTAAAAGGCTTAAGATTAAATTTTATGGTCTTGGCATACGGACCTTTGTCGATCACAAAATCAATCTGAAAACTCTCCATTGCCGGATACAAAAACTCCTCCACAACTTTAGATAGCCGGTGTATCTCATCAATGAAGAGTATATCCCCTTTTTCTAAATTCGTT
>CAYHNY010000046.1:0-6895 GCA_964358115.1 uncultured Planctomycetales bacterium
ACGCGGATTTGATCCCCATTATCGCTAATCTTAAAATCAAGATGGGTATTGACTGCATTAGCGATGAGAAGTTAAAAGACCTTACTAAGGTATCGCATTTTGTCAGCGAAATAAGCAATATGCGCCAGCGTCCGGACCAGCCCTATACGGGCGTATCCGCATTCGCGCATAAAGGCGGCATGCATATAAATGCGGTAATGAAAAACCCTAAGGCCTATGAACATGCTGATCCCGGGCTTGTGGGCAACCGCCGTAGAATACTTGTCTCTGAGCTGGGCGGGCGCACCGGGATTATGCTGCGGGCAAAAGAGATGGAATTTGATTTAGGCAAAGATGACCCTAAGACCAAAAAGATTTTAAAGCTGATACAAAAGCTGGAACACAAGGGTTATCACTTCGAGGCAGCCGAGGCCTCCTTTGAGTTGGTGATGAAAAAAGCCCTTAAAAAATACAAGAGGTTTTTTGAATTAGAAGGATTCCGCGTGGTCATTGAAAAGATATCGGATAAGAAGATTACTTCTGAGGCGATTATCAAGCTGAAGGTAAAAGGCCAGAAAGAACACACCGCAGCCGAAGGCGATGGCCCGGTAAATGCATTAGACAATGCCCTGCGAAAAGCCCTGAAAGATTTTTACCCCACGCTATCTAAAATGCATCTTTCGGATTTTAAAGTGCGCGTGCTGGATGAAAAGGCGGGCACTGCCGCGCCCGTACGCGTGCTCATCCAGTCTCAGGATCAGGATGAAACCTGGAACACTATCGGAGTTTCCGAAAACTTAATCGAGGCCAGCTGGCAGGCTCTGGTAGATAGTGTTGAGTATAAACTCTTGAAGGATAAGGCTTAAACCGTATAAATAGAATGGAGCAAACCCCTTCGCGTTATAGCCCGAAAGAAACAGATGATAAATGGTACCAATTCTGGGAAGAAAATAATTTTTTTGCTGCTCAGGAAAACCCGGATAAAAAGCCTTTTTCTATTCTAATCCCGCCGCCCAATGTGACCGGTATATTGCACATGGGCCATGCCTTAAATAACACCATTCAGGATATTTTAATCAGGTATCACCGCATGAAAGGCGAAGAATCGCTCTGGATGCCGGGCACAGACCATGCCGGGATCGCTACTCAGAATGTGGTAGAAAAGTCTATTGCCAAAGAAGGCCTTAAGCGCAATGACTTAGGCAGAGAAAAATTTATAGAGCGCGTCTGGCAATGGCAAAAGCTTTACGGCTCGACGATCATACGACAGCTAAAAAAACTGGGCGCCTCCTGTGATTGGTCAAGGACCCGTTTTACTATGGATACTGAGTATTCTCAAGCGGTGATTGAAGTCTTCATCCGCCTTTATGAAAAAGGGCTCATCTATCAAGGGAATTATATTATTAACTGGTGCCCGCGCTGCCAGACTGCGCTTTCTGACGAAGAGGCCCCGCATCAAGAATTAGACGCTCACCTCTACTATTTAAAATATCCCTTCAAAGACGCATCGGGATACGTCACTGTTGCCACTACCCGGCCGGAAACTATGCTCGGTGATACCGCAGTCGCAGTTAACCCAAAAGATAAGCGCTATAAAAAATTAATCGGAAAAGCGTTGATCTTGCCTCTTATGCAGAGAGAAATAAAGATTATTGCCGATGCCATGGTAGATATGGAATTTGGCACAGGCGCAGTCAAAGTTACCCCTGCCCATGACCCCGACGATTACGCGTTAGGAAAAAAACATTCCCTGGAATTTATAAATGTCATGTATCCGGACGGACGGATGAATGAAAATGCCGGCGAATACAAAGGTATGGATAGATTCGCGGCGCGCGCCTTAATCCTGGAACATCTTGAAGCTAAAAAATTGATTGAAAAGACAACTGCGCATAAACTTTCTGCCGGGCATTGTTACCGCTGCCATACTATAACTGAGCCGTATCTATCCAAGCAGTGGTTTGTCAAAATGAAGCCGTTGTCTAAAGCCGCAATAGAAGCAGTAAAGAAGGGGAAGGTGAAATTTTATCCCGAACGCTGGAAAAAGGTGTATCTGAACTGGATGGAAAATATTCAGGATTGGTGTATCTCAAGGCAGATCTGGTGGGGGCACCGCATCCCCGTTTATTATTGCAAAAAATGCCGGGTTAGAAATGATACCGAAGGCATAATTGTTTCACGAACAAGGCCGGAGAAATGCCCTGTATGCGGCTCCGGAGATATTTATCAGGATGAAGATGTTTTGGATACATGGTTTTCTTCCTGGCTATGGCCTTTTGCCACATTCTATTGGCCTTTTCAGCCATCAGCCATCAGCCCTCAGCCCTCAGCCGTCAGCCATCAGCTATCAGAAAAAGATAAGCTGATAGCTGAAAGCCGAAAGCTGAAAGCTGATTTGGAATATTTCTATCCTACATCGACGCTTGTGACTGCCCCGGAAATAATTTTCTTTTGGGTCGCCAGAATGATTATGGCCGGGCTTGAATTTATGGGGGATATTCCGTTTAAAGACGTATATATACACGGCACTGTCCGCGATATTCAAGGCAAAAAAATGTCTAAATCTTTAGGCAACGTGATTGACCCGCTGGAGATTATTGATGAATACGGCACGGATGCCTTGCGTTTCAGCCTTATATCCATTACTGCCGGAGGGCAGGATGTGTTTTTATCCAAAGAGCGCTTTGAGCAGGGCCGGAATTTTGCCAATAAGATCTGGAATGCCTGCCGTTTCGTGATTGCTAATCTTGATACCCGGCATACCAGCCAGGACCTTTGCGCATTCTTTAAAAAAGAAAATTTAAGCCCGGTTAACCGCTGGATATTAAGCAGGTTTTATTCCGTGTTGGCTGAGGTTAACCAGTCTCTGGATAACTACCGTTTTAACGAAGGGATAAATACGCTCTACGGATTCTTCTGGCACGAGTTCTGCGACTGGTACCTGGAAATTATCAAGCCGGATATAAAAAATCCGCATACTCAGCTGGTGATGCATAAGGTAACGGAAAAAACCCTGCGCCTCTTGCATCCCTTTATGCCGTTTATCACCGAAGAGATCTGGCAAAAATTGCCGCATGAGAATAAATCTATCATGGTTTCCAGCTGGCCGCATATGCAAGCGCAGATTATTGATAAAAAATCGGAAGCGCTGATGCAGGCAGTCTTTGAAATCATCAAGGCAATAAGAAACTTGCGCTCGGAAATCGAAATTGCCCCGGAACAAAAAGTAACGGTTTCCATATATCCCCATACGCAGGCGGCTAAAAATCTGATTCAGGATAGCCTTAATTTTGTAGTGAATTTAAGCCGGCTTGAAAAAATTGATATTCTACCGGTTAATTCCAAGCCCCCGGCTACGATTAGCGCAATTGCAGCGAATGCCGATATTTATCTACATTTTAACGCGATGGCGGATGTATCCAAAGAACAGGACAAGATCAAAAAGAATCTGATCGCAGAAAAACAGCGCTTAGAAGGCAAAAAGAAGTTAATCGCTAACCCGGATTTTGTTAAAAAGGCGCAAGGCGAAATAGTGCAGAACATTAAAAGCGATATTATTGAGATTGAAAACAAAATCAAACGCTTGGATAAATTGCAGAATGAACTCATTTAGCCGGACAGATATTAAACGCGTTGTAAATCAGGCCTTAAAAGAAGACATTGGCAGGGGCGATATCACTACCGAATGCTTGATATCCAGGGATAAAAAAATGACCGCGGTTATAATCACCAAAGAGCCCGGCGTTATATGCGGGCTTGATATCGCAGGGTTAGTTTTTAAAACTTTGGATAAAAGGATAAAATTTATATCACTGGTCAGAGATGGCGCACAGATAGGAAGCGGCAGGCAAATAGCGAAAATATCCGGCCCGGCAAAAGGCATATTATCCGCAGAAAGGGTGGCCTTAAATTTCTTAAGCCTTCTCTCCGGGATAGCCACCCGCACGCAAGCCTTTGTCAAAAAAACCAAGCCTTCCAAGGTAAAGATACTGGATACGCGCAAAACCATTCCCGGCTTAAGAGGGTTGGAAAAATATGCGGTAAAGGCCGGGGGAGGTTTTAACCACCGCTTCGGGTTGGATGATATGTTTTTGATAAAAGAAAATCACATAGATATAGCCGGGCTTAAAGATATCAAAGAAAGGCTTAAAAAAGGCAGATTCCTCAAGATTAAGTTAGAAGCCGAGGCCAGAAATTTAAGCGAATTTAAAGATGTACTTTGCTTTAAACCTGATATAATAATGCTGGATAATATGACGCCTAAAAACATAAGGCAGGTAGTCAAACTAAAAAATAAGCTATCTCTTGATATAAAGATAGAGGCATCAGGGAATATAAATATCGATAATATCGCTGCCTATGCCTCAACCGGAATAGATTTTATTTCCTTGGGCACCTTAACCAAAGACATCGACGCCTTGGACTTCTCTCTGGAGATCACCTAAAAGGAGGCGATTATGAAAAAGACCGCTGTCATTATGCTTATTTTAAGCATAATGATCTTGCCTTATTCGCCAGCTCAAGCGGCAGCCTTTGTGCGTAAATCTAAAAACTCTACAAAAATAGTTATTTGCGCCATGGTCATGGAGGCCCTGGGTAAAATCGCCGACCCCAGGGCTAAAAAACTGCTGCTAGAGGGCTTAAAAAGCAAGGAGTTTTTTGTCCGGGCCTATGCGGCTCAATCTTTAGCCGCGCTAAAAGATAAAACAGTAATTCCGGAGTTAAAGAAATTAATTAATGATAAGCATTACCTGGTAAGGGTCTCGGTAGCCAAAGCCTTGCTTGGGCTGGGTGATGCCAGCGCAGAGAAAAGTCTATTTGATTTCATAAATGACGCCGACCCGATGATCAGAGCTGCTGTCGTTCCGAAGCTGGATAAATTCGGAGTTAAATTTGTCCCGGCATTGCTGGAATTACTGGCAAAAGAAAAAGATCCTTTTATCCGGGCAAAAATCATCGAACAATTTGATGATAAAGAGCTTCCGCCTTCGCCGGGGCCGGAAGGCCTCGGGCCTGCCATTGACCCACGCCTGGCGGCCATATATAATGCAATGCAGGATAAAGACTGGCAAATACGCCAGGGTGCTTGCATCGCGATTATACAATTTGATGACCCTAAGGTAATCCCTGCGTTAACCGAACGCTTGGGCGATGAGAGCGTGTATGTGCGAGCTACGGCAAAGGAAACACTGAGCAAATTAGGGGATACTTCAGCAGTCAAGGTTTTCTGGCAGGACATGGAGAATAAAAACCCCATTTTAAAAATAAGTTCTTTTAGCGCCCTGGCGAATATTAAAGATCTTAATGTAATCCCGGTTCTTTTAAAAGAAACCGTTGCGCCAAATAACAGCACGATAGTCAGAAGAGAAGCAGCCAGGGCCTTGGCTAAATTAAAACCATATGTCTATAAAATGCTGGATGATTCTCTTGCCCGGTCTAAACTTCAAGATGTTATCTCTTCGAATAATCTAAAAGTTAACTATAAAGTAAACGGTAAAGACTTAGCGGTGATTTTTCTAGAGGCCTTGAGGAATCCCAAGGACCCATTGTATGCTGACTCTCCATTCATACTGGCAGAGCTAAAAGAAGAGATGGCCTGGCCAGCTTTACGGCAGGCGCTTTTTAGTAAAGACTTAGACCTGGTCTCAACGATAGTCTTTGTGCTGGGTGATCTCAAAGATAAGGATGCGGTAGAAGATTTAATCAAGGCGGGCAGGAAATACCGGTTCTAAATGCATTTTAAGCTTGAGACTAAATTAAAGCCTTGCGGAGACCAGCCCAAAGCTATAGAAGAATTAACCAAAAGCCTCTTAAGCCCCCAGAAATACCTGACACTTTTGGGTGCCACCGGCTCGGGTAAGACTTTTACCCTGGCCAATGTTATTGCCAATATCAACAGACCCACCCTGGTTATTTCGCATAACAAGACCCTCGCTGCCCAGCTATATTCTGAGTTTAAAGAGTTCTTTCCCCATAATGCCGTAGAATACTTTGTCAGCTACTATGATTACTATCAACCTGAGGCTTATATCCCCTCTACGGATACTTATATCGAAAAAGATTCATCTATAAATGACCGCCTGGACCGCTTAAGGCTTTCGGCAACGAGCTCGCTTATGTGCCGCCGCGATGTGCTAATTGTCGCCTCGGTATCCTGCATATACAATCTGGGCTCGCCCGATGACTATAGAGATACCCTGGTATTCATCGAAAATGGACAAAATCTTAGCCGGGATAAGCTGATCAATGATCTTATCCAAATCCAGTATGAAAGAAACGATTACGAATTTATCCGCGGCAGGTTCAGGGTCAGGGGAGATGTTTTGGAGGTATTCCCGGCGTATGAAGAAACTGCCTTGCGTATAGAGCTCTTTGGGGAAAAAATAGAAAAAATCAGCGAAATAGACCCTATCTCGGGAAAAATCCTAAATAGTTTAGATAAAACTGCCGTCTATCCTGCTAAACACTTTATTGTTTCAAAAAATAGAATTGATGTAGCTTTAAGCGCAATTGAGGATGAGTTGCAAGAAAGGCTAAAATGCTTAAAAGAGCGCAATAAATTGCTGGAGGCGCAGCGCTTAGAATCCCGCACGCATTATGATATGGAGATGTTGAAAGAAATCGGTTACTGCCACGGCATTGAAAATTATTCGCGAATTCTATCGGGCAGGCCTGCGGGGGCCCGGCCGTTTTGCCTGATAGATTATTTTCCTCGTGACTTCTTAACTGTTGTTGATGAGTCTCATGTAACTATTCCACAAATAAGAGGTATGTCTGAAGGCGACCGGGCGAGAAAAAACACACTGGTTGATTACGGATTCCGGCTGCCTTCTTGTCTGGATAACCGTCCTTTAAAATTTGAGGAATTTGAGTCATTGCAAAAGCAGGTGATATTTGTTTCCGCGACTCCCGCAGA
>CAYHNY010000047.1:0-6853 GCA_964358115.1 uncultured Planctomycetales bacterium
GCAAACAAACGGAATTTAATCCCATATCTTTTTAAATCCATCGACCAGAAAATTAAAACCTAAAATAGTAAGCAATATCGCCATGCCCGGGAACAACGTTATCCACCAGGCTACCCCCAGGGTGGATTTAGCTTCGATAAGAATATTGCCCCAGCTGGGCGTAGGCGGCTGCACCCCTAAGCCTAAGAAACTTAAGCCTGATTCCAGGAGTATCGCGCCGGCAATTCCCAGAGTAACATTTACCATGACCGGGCCTAATGTATGGGGCAATAAATGCCTGAGGATTATCCTTGAGTTTGATGCGCCTATGGCTCTTTCCGCCTGGATGAATTCTCTTTCTTTAAGCGAAAGTATCTGAGCGCGCACCAGGCGCGCCGTACCCATCCAGCTGGTCAAGCCGATAATCACCATGATATTAAAAATCGAAGGCCCTAACACCGCAACTACGGCCAAAATAAGGAAGAAAACCGGGAAACAAAGCACAATATCGGTAAAACGCATGATCAGGGCATCGATAAATCCGCCGTAAAAACCTGAAATAGCGCCCAGCACCAAACCGATTAATGTGGCGATACCTACAGAAATAAGCCCGATACTCAAAGAAATTCTTGCGCCATAAATGATACGGCTCAAAATATCCCGGCCTAAACTATCTGTCCCTAATAGGTGCTTGGCTGACGGCGGCATAAGCAGGCTATTCTGGTCAATGGCATCCGGTTGATAGGGGCTGATAATCGCAGCCATGATCGCCATTGCGCTAAAAAAAGAAATTATGATTATACCCGTTATTAAAGTTATATTTTTCATGTTTCTTGCGTATCTACCAACAACACTTATCTTGCCGTAGGACATCCCCTGCGGGGAAGTCCCTGCTGGCTACACTATTTGTTATGATAGCGAATGCGCGGGTCGACATACGCATACGCGATGTCTGCGATTAAATTCCCCAGCATAGTTAGCACAGCGCCCAATACTACTTCCGCCATAATCAAATTATAATCGCGCATCATCACCGCCCGATAGAATAACTCTCCTATGCCCGGAAGGGCAAAAATATATTCAAAGATAACGCTGCCTCCCAAGAGCCCCGGTATGGATAAGCCCAGGATAGTGACAATCGGCAAAATGGCGTTACGCAGCGCGTGTTTGTAAATCACTTTTGCCTGCGGCAGGCCTTTAGCTTTAGCAGTATAAATATACGGCTCATTTAACGCATCAAGCATATTCGCGCGCATATACCGGCAGGTACCGGCTAACCCTCCAATGCTGGAAGCTACTACCGGCAGAAATAAATGCCTGGCCAGGTCCGCTACCTTCTGCCACCAGCTAAATTGCTCAAAATCCAAAGACCTGACCCCGGATATAGGAAACCACCCCAGATTGATCCCGAATAGCTGCATTAAAAGCAAAGCCAGCCAAAATGTGGGTGCAGCGAAAAATAAAAAAAGTAGAATCGTAGTAGTGTTATCAAATAACGATCCGGGTTTTAATGCGCTATGCACCCCCAAAGGTATGGCAATCAACAAAATCAAAATCAGCGATAAAATATTGATGCTCAAAGTCAGAGGAATCCTTTCCAGGATTTTATCTTTGACCGGCCGGCCCTCGGATATTGATAAACCAAAATCAAATTTCAATAACCGGGAAAGCCAATTGAAATACTGGATGTGCAGCGGCTTATCCAAGCCATACAATTTTTCCAGCCTTAGCCTTGTGTCGCTGGAGACCTTAAGATTAAGGCCCTGCTCTATGGTTGTGGGCTTACCCGGCGCAAGATGGATAATCATGAAGCTGATAAGCGTGATGCCTAACAGCAAAGGAACTATGCCCAATAATCGGCGAATGATGTAATTAATCATATATGTGGCCCCTGCTTCTTAGCTTATCTCTCTATCCTGTTGTACCTCTGCTGCTGCTTTGGCACCCACCAGTCAATAAAATTATAGCTGATGCCGATTGGGGCGGGTTTGATCCCTTGGAAACGGCTGTGGATGATTGAAAGATTATCCGCGATATAAAGAAACATATACGGCTGCTCATCGTAAAGAATCTGGTGAATCCTTTGGTAACAGGCCATTCTTACTTGCTGGTCAAAATTACGCCGGCCTTCCAGCAAAGCTTATCCACCTCTTCATTTTTATAGGAGATAAAATTAAATTCTCCTTCTTTGGTCTTTGATGAATGCCAGATATCAAAATTATCCGGGTCACGGCCTAATGACCAGGCCAGAAGCACAACGTCGAAATTCTTCTTATCAATAAACTCTGCCAAAAATACGCTCCACTCCAAAACATTAATTCTTACCCTGATGCCGACATCTTTAAGCCGCTTTTGAATGATCTGGGCAACCTTCAGCCGTTCTTCATTGCCCTGATTTGTAATAATCGTAAACTCAAAAACCGACCCATCCTTATCCAGCCAGCCGTCTGCGTTGGTATCCTGCCAGCCTGTTTCTTTAAGAAGCTCTTTGGCTAATCCGGGATTAAAATCTGCCGGCAAAACTTTACTATTATAGCCCCAGGACTCAGGTAAAAACGGCCCGGTGGAGCTCCTACCCATCCCTAAAAGCACGATATTAATGATCTCCTGTTTATCTACCGCATAATTTATAGCCTGGCGAACTCGTTTATCTTTAAATTTAGAATTCTCCAAGTTATAGCCCATGTAAGTATATCCGAAACTATTGGTGCGGAATTTACGATAATGCTTCTTAAAAAAAGTAGTATCGGTCTGACGAATATATTGCAACGGAGTAAGCCCGCTGGAATCTATGCCTTGAGTCTGCAGCTCTAAAAATATAGTAGATTCATCCGGAATAATCCGATAGATGCAGCGGTCAATAAAGGGGCGCTTTTCAAAATAGGCGGGGTTTGACTCTAATTCAATCTTTTCCTGCGTCTTCCAGGATTTAAATTTATACGGCCCGGTGCCTATTGGGTGCCGGGCGAATTTGGTTTGGTTTAAGTCCTCCCCGGCTAATAAATGCCTGGGCAATATAGGCATCCCCCAACTGGACAGGGCCGGAGCAAACGGTTCTTTATAAGTGATTTTAATCGTATATTCATCTAACACCTGAAATGATTTTATCCTCTCAAAATCTCCGCTGTAAGGCGTGCGCACATTCGGGTCAATGAGTTTCTGATAGGTAAACGCCACGTCTTCGCTGGTAAAACCATGCCCGTCATGCCAGAAGACGTTTTTCCTTAAATGAAAAATAATCACCAGGCCGTTGTTTTTAATCTCCCAGCTTTCTGCCAGATCCCCGGTTAAATTAATATCTTTATCGTATTTAACCAAGCCGTTAAAGACCACCCCACAGATTTCCGCCGAAGCAGAATCCGAGGCTAATATGGGCACCAGAGTCCGGGCATCGGAGATTGAGCCGGAAACAATGGCATCGCCGTAATCTTGCGCAAAGACAGGGGTATAAATAAAAAAGGCTATTGCAAAAAGCAATAGCCTTATCTTTAAGCCTAAAGACTTACGCATTGTAAGCTTCTATTGAGCCGGTTGAGCTTGGACAGGAGCTGTTTGCTGCGCAGTAGCTTCGGTTTTAGGTGCCTTATGGCTAGCATCCTTCATCAAAGACCGGCTCTGCCGGGCAGAAGAAATCGCCAGCGTCAAACAGGTGGTAAAAAAGATAATGGAGAATACTGTGGTGGCCTTGGTGAGGAACGCGCTGGTCTTAGGGCCAAACATAGACTCCACCTTAGAAAAACTTTCCACCAGCCCTCCGCCGCGGCCCTGCTGAATCAAAACAATGGCGATTAACAAAAGGCATGAAATTACATGGATGATAATTATGAATAACATCATTTTTTTACCTCGCTTGCTTTTTTGACGATCTGGGCGAATGAATCCACGGTTAAACTTGCCCCGCCCACCAAGGCCCCATCAACATCAGGCTGTTTGATCAGTTCGGATATATTTTCCGGTTTTACGCTGCCGCCGTATTGTATTCTTACCGCCTCAGCCAAATCTTTATTATAAAGCTTAGCTAACAGGCCGCGGATGTAGGCATGCGCCTCCTGGGCCTGCGCGGATGTGGCGGTTTTGCCTGTGCCAATGGCCCACACCGGCTCATAAGCAATGACAATTTCGGCGATCTCTTCGCTAGTGATATCGACAAGGCCGTTTTTCACATGGTCTTCCAAAACGGCAAAGGTAAGATTCTTCTCTCTCTCTTCTAATCCTTCGCCTACGCAAACAATAGGAGTAAGTTTATATTTTAAAGCGGATTTTATTTTTTTATTCACTGTTTCGTTAGTCTCGCCAAAATACTGCCTGCGCTCGGAATGGCCGATAATCACAAAGTTGCATCCGGCATCTTTTAGCATCTTTGCGCAAACCTCACCGGTAAAAGCCCCTTCTTCCTGCCAGTGCAGATTCTGAGCACCCAGCTGCATGCTAGAGCTGGCCAGCACCTCACCAACCTCGCTTAAGGCAGTAAAAGGCGGGCAAAGTATTACGTCTATTTTCCCCTCGGCTAAATCAAAAAGTTCTCTTTTTAATCCATTGGCTAACTCAATGGCTTCGCCAACGATTTTGTACATCTTCCAGTTTCCGGCAATAATAGTTTTTCTCATTAATGAGCGCATAACTTACGAACACAAAGTGTGAGTAAGTTATTTGCGCGAATTAATCCTTGTTGCTTCGTAGAGCAACAAGGATAGTTCATTACTTATTAGCCAAAGCAGCTATTCCGGGAAGATCTTTGCCTTCTAAAAATTCCAGGCTTGCCCCGCCACCGGTTGAAATATGGGTCATCTTATCTTCCAGCTTAAACTTGGCTACCGCGGCTGCGGTATCTCCTCCTCCGATAATCGTAGTTGCTTTAAGGGTGGTGATAAATTTGGCGATCTCGCAGGTCCCTTGGCTGAAATTATCCATCTCAAATATGCCCAGAGGCCCGTTCCAGACAATGGTCTTGGCAGTTTTTAATTTATCCTGGAAAAAAGCTATAGTCTTAGGCCCGATATCCACCGCTATTTTTCCTTCGGGTATATCCTGCCCAGCAATTTCTGTTTTAGCCTGAGGGTCAATTTTATCTACCACAACATGGTCGATGGGCAGAAAAATGCCTTTATCCGATTGCAAGGCTTGATCTAATATGCCCTTGGCTAAGTCCAGTTTATCTTTTTCCAGTTTGGAATTACCTATTGCCTTACCCTGGGCCTTTAAAAAGGTATAAGCCATTCCTCCGCCGATAATAATCGCATCGCATTTGGGAAGCAGGTTTTTAATCACCCCTATCTTATCCGAAACCTTAGCCCCGCCTAAAATAACCACATAGGGGCGAGCAGGATTCTGGATGGCGTTGCCTAAATACTGGATTTCTTTATCCAGCAAAAATCCTGCCACGGCTTTCAAATAATGCGTAACCCCTTCGGTTGAAGCATGGGCGCGGTGGGCAGTGCCAAAGGCATCGTTGACAAAAACCTCAGCCAGAGAAGCCAGCTCTTTAGCAAAATTAGCGTCGTTAGCTTCTTCTTCGGCATGAAATCTTAAGTTTTCTAAAAGCACGATTTTTTCTTTTGCCGCTGCAACTGCCTTTTTTACCTCATCGCCTACACAGTCATTCAGAAATGCCACCGGTTCATTTAAAAGCAGTTTTAACCTGTCTGCCACCGGCTTAAGGCTGTATTTGGCAACCACCTTGCCATCCGGACGGCCTAAATGGCTTATCAGGATAAGCTTCTTAGCCTGCTGCTGCAATATATATTTAATTGTAGGTAAAGTAGCTTTTATGCGCGTGTCATCGGTAATATTTAAATTCTCATCCTGCGGGACATTGAAATCCGCGCGCATTAAAACCACTTTGTCTTTCAGGTTAATATCATTTACTGTCATCTTATTCATCGCCTGCCTCCTGAGTGTTTATATGGAAAAGGTAATATATCCTAAATTAAGGAGTTTGTCAACCTTTTCTAAATAAGTGATTTTATCGAGCGCCCTTCGCCTCCCCATGCCCGCGATAAGGGGCAACCATCTTTAGGAAGCCGGGGGAAACCTTAAATCCCAGCTTAAGCGCAAAATCAAGATGTTCAATAGCCAAATCGTATTGCTTTTGTGAATAATAGGTTATTCCTAAATTATTATGCGCTGACGCAAAGGAAGGGTTAAGTTTAAGTGCTCGCTTAAGGCACCTTATTGCTTCTTTGTTTTTTCCGATCGCGCAATAGGCGCCGCCGAGATTGCTATATGCCGCAGCAGAATCCGGATTCAGCTCTATCGCTTTCTTCGATAATATTATCGTTTCTTTATAGTTCTGGGCGAAAAGATATATCGCTGCGAGATTATTATAAGTATTTTCATTATCCGAGCCTGATGATATTGCCCGGTTATAAAACAAAATTGCATCATCTGTCTTACCCATATCCTGATGAATTAAACCCAGCGCATAAAAAGCTTCGGGGTAATCCGGATTGATCTTAATAACTATATCATATGCATTGATTGCCTCGGCATAGTTTCCTGTTTCCTGATATATAATACCAAGGCTGTGATAATATTCGAGCTTGCGCTGAGGATCGGTATCTATGGCATTTTTTAACACGGAAATCGCCTCTTCTCTTTTTCCGGCCAGGGCATACACCTTAGCAAGGTAATCATAATATTTATACCGGCATTGCTGATCGTTTTTTATCTGCTGCCGCAATAAACCTATTGCCTCTTCATATCTATTCAGGCCGCAGTAAATTTTGGCAAGTTTAATAAAATAAGTTGCGCGGCCTACCTTATCATCTCTCGCAAAATAATCGGGATCCAGGCTTATGGTGCGATTAAGGTCAGTTAAGGCCCTATCGAACTCTGCCTTCTCAATAAAGGCATTCGAGCGTTGATTATAGGCTGT
>CAYHNY010000048.1:0-6832 GCA_964358115.1 uncultured Planctomycetales bacterium
GTACCGGCATATTGCCTAATTCTGCTAACTGGCAATTCCAATTGATAATGCATAAAATTCAATCTCTTTATCTAAATCTTTACCCAGCGCGATCTCGCCTTTTGTATCGATAAAAAGAGATTCCCTTCTCTGGGTGGCGGGATTATAAATGGTAACACAGCCGCTTAACATTAAGACTAACAATAAACAGCTAAATATTTTTAACTTGTTCGGCATATATTTTACGTATCCGGTTTAATATCTCGATGTACCCATGGCTGCGGTAATCAGGGTAAGTCCAATCCCAGGGCCGAAAAGTTTTTTCCTGATAAACAAGAGTTATCTCGGCATAAATCCCCTTACTTAGATATATGCGGTGGCTATAATCTTTGGTCGTAGCCAAAACAAACTTGGCAAGGTCCAAATACCCCGGATCGATATTGATCTGGCGAGACAAATCCAGTGTTAATTTATTCTCGGTATTGTTAGCGGCGGTCTTTATTGCAGGCAGGCTATCAGCGGGGATGAGCTTTTTAAAGCTCACAAATACTTTTTTTAGGCCTTTGCCCATTTCCTGTTCGTAGTACCTGGTATAGGTAAAACTTAAGGGCTGGCTTTCAAAATCTATTTTCCCAAAGCGCCTTATCAATATGCGCTTTGCCTGTTTAAGAACATCTTCCTCTTTGAATATAAACCCGACGACTAGTTTGACTGGCGGTTGCTTTTTGACTTTACCCATTTTTTAGCCTAACGCAACAAACTTTAGGCAAAGCGCTGTTATTCTTATTATCTGGCGGGGCCGCATGAATCCTGGGGCAAGAATTGGCTGATATAATGGGATATTTTGTGGCACTGGGAATCTTTGATATCATTAAAAAATATGGCTATGTTAAATCCACCGCTCTCAGCATCTTCCGTCCTGACTACCACACCCTTACAATCCACGTTGGAATCCTTCTGCCCAGACTTACCCACGATAGGAAGCTCAAGCTTAATTGCAACCTTGGTAAAGGGCGGAATATATTTAGTGATGTGGCAGTAGGCCCCCAAACAGCTGATATTCTGGGTAAAGGTAGCAAATGAATAGCCGTTGGCGGCGACATCAACGGAAAGTTTCTGGTCGAGCCTTGGGTGCTGCCTTCTTTCTATTCCTGACTTTCTTGACATATTTATTTTTCGGGCTCTTTGGGTTTTTCTTTTGTGGCTTTAGACCAGCACCTTTTAGTGCAGTAGAATTTACCGTTACGGTAATAACGCCTTATTCTTTTAAGTGGCTTGTTACATGCCAAACAGTTAGTCTGTTTTTCAACTACGGGCGCCTCTTGTTTAGCTACCTCCGCTGCCATTAGTTTTACTTCCTTTCTTGGATTAGTTTTAGAAATACCCTCGGTGCATATCTATGGATAAAAATATAACACATATAAACCTGGATGTCAAGAAGTGTAAAAGCGAAGGATACGTTAAGTCCGGGCAGCTAAAGTCTTTTTGATTACCTGAAGCGGAATATTTTCCACTATCTTAGTCTTGCCTATGCCCATAATCAATACAAATCTATTCCTTGCTCCCGAAAATTTCTTATCGCGATAATGCGCCCTGATTATCCTGCTTAAGGGTATTTTTTTAGCGATCTTGACCGGCAATCCTATAGCCCTAATCAGGAGCTCTATCCTTTCGGCAAGATGCGGCTTGATCAACCCCAGCTTTTCGCTGATATCTAAAGCTAAAAGCATACCCAAAGCCACAGCCTCGCCATGGTTATATCCTTTATAGCCCGAGGCTGCCTCAATGGCATGGCCCAGGGTATGGCCAAAATTTAAAATCATGCGTATTCCTTTTGTGTCTTTTTCGTCGGCCTCGACAACTTTTGCTTTTATGGCTGCGCATCTGGCTACGATAAATTCCAGAAGCTTACCATTTGATTTTAAGCCCCCCCTGCTGTTTATTTCCAAATAGTCAAATAATTTTCTGTCTTTGATCAAAGCATATTTTACTACCTCTGCTAATCCGGTTTTTATTTGCCTCGAATCCAGGGTCTTAAGCAGACTGACATCGGAAAGTACTATCCTTGGCTGATAAAAAGTGCCTACCAGATTCTTGCCTTCGGTTAAATCCACCGCGGTTTTTCCTCCGATAGCGGAATCTACCTGGGCAAGCAAAGTAGTAGGTATTTGCACATAGGCAATGCCCCGCTTGTAAATCGAAGCCACAAAACCGGAAAGATCCCCGATTACCCCGCCCCCGAAGGCGATGATAAAAACGCGCCGGTTGTGATCAAATAAAGCAATATCTTTGATAATGGCATATGCTGTTTTTAAAGATTTGCTCTTTTCGCTATCGGCGATAAGTTTAAATTTAAGGTCAAAACCGCAAGCCTTAAGCGCATGGCTTAATTGCCTGCCGTATTTGGCATATATTGAGGCATTGGTGATTATGTATGCCGCACGGCCTAAGTTTAATCCGCGTATAAAACGGCCTGCGGACTGCAAAAGGCCTGAGCCGATAACAATATTGTAAGAACGCTCTTTAAGGTTGACTTTTATGACCTTCATTTTTTAGTTTAATTTTATAATTTAGGGGTGCGGCAGTAGAAAATAAAGCATGGACCTTACTAACGGCCCAACTAAGATATTGAATACCCCCAAGCCTATCAAGACGATCAAAATTATAAAGCCGTATGGCTCGATCCTGGCATATCTAGAGGATAGATGTTCCGGTAGGATCCCCATCAGCACCTGCGAGCCGTCCAGCGGAGGAATAGGTATAAGATTGAAAACACCCAGCATAAGGTTGATGGCGATCAAATTTACAAAGATAAAACTGACCAGCTGCGATGCCGGCAAGAAGCGAAAGATTATACTTAAGCCTACGGCTAATATGAAATTTGCCAAAGGCCCGCTTAATCCTACCCAGATGATATCTCTTTTGGGATTTTTGAGCGCCCAATAATTTATCGGCACCGGCTTGGCTGCGCCAAAGACAAACTGCCCGTGGGTAGAAATAAACAAAATTAAAGGAAGCAGAATAGTTCCAAAAGGGTCAATGTGGGCCAGGGGATTAAGGGTCAACCTGCCTGAATATTTGGCGGTGGAGTCCCCTAACTTATAGGCCATCCAGCCGTGCGCGAATTCATGAAAAGTCATCGCCGGCAACAACAGGGCAAACGATATTAAAAACCCGGATATCAATCCAGCGCCTCCATCTGGGTTATCTCTATTACCGGGTATTTCTGCGACAATTCATTGTTTATTTTCCCGGTGACCTTGACGTTATGCCCGACAGCAGCCTCTAAAAGCTGCCTCTCTGCCTTTAACAAAAAAATCTTGTAGTCTTGGGTGACTATTTTATGGGTATAGGACTTTTTAAATATCCAGCCGTAACGGCTTAATCTGCCTACCGCTGTGAAAGTATCGTCCGGCTTATTCTCATTTTGGGTATTGCCTTTTATATCACCAACTTCGATTTTAGCCTCTTCTTTCTTAGGCAAAACCGTAGCTTTCTTAACAAAACGTTTGTGCAGCCAGCCAAAACATGACTCAGTAGGCTCTACCTTATACCAGCCTGAATCATGGCTTAAGAGAGTCAAGGCCTGGCCCTTCTGGGCCATGCCTACGATCCGCGAAGACTGTCCGGGGTGCAGACGGATATTCACACTGTCTTTGATTATTTTAACCGTTTTGCTATCGAGGCCTGCTGCAAGATTATCTTTTACAAAAACCGCGGCCTGCTTAGGCAAAGCTACTTTATACCAGCCGTAAGATTCAGAAAAAGCAAGTATTAAATCCCCCTGATTTAGCTTGCAAATGACCTCGGAATTAACCGTAGAATCAGCGCGAACATTGACGCTGTCATCCATAACCTCCAACTGTAAAGGAAATACCTCTTCGGCTTGAGATAGGGTAAACCCGCAGGCAAAGATTAATAACCCTGCCGGCAACGCCAGGAATATTCTCGTATTAAGATGCATATTATTTTTTATCTTCGGATTTCTTGGCGGCAGCGCCTTTTGCGGCCGGGGCGGCTTCTTTAGTTGCGCCAGCAACTGGGGCAGCAGCTTCTGCAGCAACAGTTTCTACTTTCTCGGCTTTTTCCTTCTTGATCTTTATTCTCAAGGTTTTGATCTTGGGCAGCCCGTAGACATCGTCTCCGACTTTCCATTGATTTTTATCCAGCATCATTTTTAAACGCTCGGTGCGTTTTAATACTGACCTGGATTTGCTGCTTTTGTCTGATGCGGCTAAAGACGGGTGAATCGACATGATTATATCCTCCGTATAAAACAACCATGATAACGTTTCTCTAATTCCGACAATTTCGCCTTTGCTGTCTCTTTGTCGCCAAATTTACCTACGTACAATACCGCATATGCGCCCTTGGTCACTACCAGCGCAGAGAATCCTTTTTTATTCAGAAGGTTTGCCTCTTTTTGCGCGCTGGAGCGGTTTTTATAAGAGGCTAACTGGATAGCATAGTTTTGCGATGGATCTTTTGGCTTTACAGGAGCGGCCTCAACAGGTTTCTGAGTTAGCCCCTGCGGCTTTATGGCCGGGGAAGCCTGAGGAGACTTTGCCAGGGTGTTTACAACGGCTGCCTGTGTTACCGGTTGTTTTTTATTCGCGGTATCAAAACGCGCTTCTTGCCTCAACGCGGCTATTTTCCTGCCTTTTTCAACACCCAAAGAAAAAGCCACAATAGCCGTGATCATAAAACCTATGACAATAAATATTATTTTTTCGTAAGCCCGGATACGGCTTAAAAAAGATTCGCTGGCAATATGCCTGGATGCGCTATGTTTATTGGCCTGCGAAAACAACTCTAGCTGGGAATAGTTGGAATTTTCCATAGCTTTATTATATATCTTTTACTTACCTGCTTTCAAGTAATTTTTTGTATTTATCTTTCGGGTTATTTTTAAGAATGCATCTACCACCCGGGGGTCAAATTGGGTGCCGCTTTTCTTCTTGATTTCTTTTATCGCAGAGCTTATGTTCATC
Source organism: uncultured Planctomycetales bacterium (assembly GCA_964358115.1). Classification (GTDB taxonomy): domain Bacteria; phylum Omnitrophota; class Gorgyraeia; order Gygaellales; family Profunditerraquicolaceae; genus CAYHNY01. The sequence continues at coordinate 4,971 of CAYHNY010000048.1, forward strand.
CTCTCGCGGTATGGCCTGCCGTAGACCATCGCCTCAAAGGCATCGGCCACGGACATTATCCTGGCGCCAAAAGGTATCTGGCGTTTCTTAAGCCTGGAGGGGTAACCGGTGCCGTCATATTTTTCATGATGATGCATGATGATCGGTATAACCGGGCGCAAAAGCTGCATCGGCCGCAAGATCTGCGCGCCCTTCATCGGGTGATTTTTGATGATGTTGTACTCATCGGTAGTTAATTTTGTGCGCTTGGTGAGTATCTCAAGGGGGATGTCTATTTTTCCCGCATCGTGCAAGAGGCTGGCATATCTGAGAATCTGCAACTGTTTTTCATCCAAATGTAATTGCCCGGCGATAGACATTACCAGCCGGCTAAAATAAGGCGAATGCGTATATTCCTGGGGAACGCGCATATCCAGCAAGGAAACCAGAGACTTGATACTGCCCAAAACTGTTTTCTGCTGGTCCTCATAAAGCTGCAGGTTCCTTATGCCGATGATCGCCTGTTCCGTTATTGTCACCAGCATGCTCTGGTCAAAGCTGTCGAAGTCCGGCGCATCCTTCTGCCGCCTTAAAATAACTATACCCACGGTCTCATCGCAGACCAGAGGCAGCCCAATAAGCTTTTCTTTTCTAATAGAGGTAAGGGTGCGGATAATCTTTTTTTCCAGGCGGTTGGTAATCTTTGACTTTTTATCAAAGATATGTTTTGATTTGTTATTGATCACACACTTAAAAATAGAGTATTTGCCGCTGGCATCCAGGATAAGGATCGTGCAGTGTCTTGCGTTAAAGATCTGGCAGATCAAACGCCCCAGGCGCGAAATCAGGTCTTTAAGTTCAAACGTAGAATTAACTAAGCGGTAGATGCTGTGCACCGAAGAAACTAACGTCTTATACCTTTTCGTAGGGGTCAAATAATTTTTTGTATTCATCTAGGGCGTACCTGTCTGTCATTCCGGCGATATAGTCACAGACTACCCGCCGACAGCCGTCCTGCGCAATCCTTTTTTGTATATGCGGGGGCAGCTGCTTGGGTTTTTCCACATAAACTTTGAAAAGCTCCTGGATGAAACGCTTAGCCTTAATGCTCATTCTCACCACGCGGTAATTGTTGTACAGTTTATCCTTCAGGAATTCGCGCAAAGGCTCTCTGATAGCGATCAATTCCTTGCTAAACGAAACCACTTTAGATTTAAGTTTTTTCACTTCGGAGTAAGATTTAAGCTTGAATTTTCTTATCCTGTTTTCGCTCTCATGGATCAAATCGGTGACCTGCATATCTATAAGCGAACGGATAATCAGATACTTTCTCTTGTCGCAATCTATGTGGGCATAATCGCCGGCAATCCGCTGGCAGAGCCGCTTCCATATCGCCAGTGTTTCCAAATCCGCTTCTCTTAATAATCCTGAGGTTAAGCCATCGTCGAGGTCATGGTTGTCATAGGCTATTTCGTCGGCAATATCGACGATCTGGGTTTCTAAGGTAGGTAATTCATTCGGGGCAAGGCCCTTGATCTTTGTCGGCCTGTCAAATGCCGAGGAATGCTTGACAATCCCTTCCCGGACCTCCCAGGTTAGATTAAGCCCGGGAAAATCCATATATCTTTCTTCCAGAATATCGACTACCCGTAACCCATGCAGGTTATGATTAAAGCCTCCGGTATTACGCATCAGCTCATCCAGCGCGTCTTCTCCCGAATGCCCAAAAGGGGTATGCCCCAAATCGTGGGCCAGGGCAATGGCCTCGGTAAGATCGATGTTTAGCCTTAATGCGGCGGCGATAGTCCTGGCGATCTGAGCCACTTCCAGGGTATGCGTCAGGCGGGTGCGGTAATAATCCCCCTCGTGATTTACAAACACCT
>CAYHNY010000049.1:0-6715 GCA_964358115.1 uncultured Planctomycetales bacterium
TACTTTTATCAAACACGTCTTTTAATAATCTGAATAAAAAGTCAAAAGAGAGGATCGGCCAGATTTATATCCTGCAGGGCAAGGAGCAAAGGCCGGTAGATTCCGCGGGTTGCGGCGATATCGTAGCCATTGCTAAATTGAAAGAGACCGTTACCTCCGATTCCATATCCGACGGCAAGGAGCAGTTTTTGTTTGATCCGATTGTATTTCCGGAGCCGGCGATATCAGCATCAGTGAAACCTAAGACCCGTCAGGACGAAGATAAGATTTCCAATGTGTTAGCCAAGCTTGCCGATGAAGACCCGACCTTCAAGGTTTCCCATGACCCCCAGACCAAAGAGCTGATTATTTCCGGATTGGGCGATTTGCATTTGTCGGTCATGGTGGGCCGGATGAAGAAAAGGTTTAACGTAGAAGTAGATCTGGGCACACCCAAGGTCTCATATAAAGAAACGATTACCAAGGCGGCGAAGGCCCAGGGTAAATATAAGCACCAGTCCGGAGGGCGCGGCCAGTACGGAGACTGCACGATTCAGATTGAGCCTCTTGAGAGAGGCAAGGGCTTTGAATTCGTGGATAAAATATTCGGAGGGGCTATCCCGCGCAATTTTATCCCTTCGGTTGAAAAAGGCGTAGTCAATACAATGCAGGCAGGCATTATCGCTGGGTATCCCTTGGAAGATATCCGGGTTACTCTTCTCGATGGCTCTTACCATGAAGTTGATTCTTCGGATATGGCATTTCAAAGAGCCGGCAGGCTTGCTTTGCGCAAGGCAGTTACGGAATCTGCCCCTGCCTTGCTTGAGCCGATAATGGATGTGGAGATCATGATATCCGAAGAACACCTGGGCGCGATATCCGGGGATATAAATTCCCGCCGCGGAAGGATCATGGGTATGGAGGTAAAAGGCAGGTCTCAGGTGGTCAAAGCCCAAGTGCCCCTGGCTGAGATGTTTACTTACGCCAATGACCTGCGTTCGCTTACCGGAGGCCGGGGCATGTATCTGATGCGTTTTTCGCATTATGAAGAGGTGCCCCATAAAATCACCGCCGGCATTATTAGCCAGTATCAGGCAACGCGCAAACAGGAAGAAGAGGAGTAACCGTGAAGATAGGGATCGTTGCAATCGATGGGATATCCGCCGGTAAAGCCAATCTGATGGATAGCCGCCTGGAGATGATCAAAAAAATATTCAATTCCGCTAAAAAAGTGTATATCCAGCCGGATTTGATTGTTGAAAGTGAAAAGCTAAAAGAGGCCGATGGGATTGTCTGTCCGGAGTCCAGCAAATTAGATTTGGTCATCAACGATCTAGAATTTGCGGAAACCCGCCTGGAAAGAAGCGAGGATGGTTTTGAGAAAAAATTACTCAGCCGGTTCAAAGACTTTTTGGATAAGGAAACTTTTTTGTCAAGCGTAGCCCTGTCGGAAGAAGAGTCTAAATTAATTTCCGGGTATCCCCTCTTGACCATAAAGCCGGTATATCTGGCTAAGCCGCAAGAATTAGAAGATAAAGATGCGCTTTTGTTATCGGCATATGCCGCCTTTGGCTATATAAGTTTTTTTACGGGTGCTGAGAAAGATGCGCATGGCTGGTCGATCAAAAAGGGTGCTAATGCCTGGGAGGCAGCCGGCTGCATTCATTCGGATATACAAAAGGGCTTTATCCGCGCGGAAGTAGTAAGTTTCAAGGATTTGGTTGCTGACGGCAGCCTTTCGCAGGCGCGTAATAATAGCCACATTCGCCTTGAGAACAAAGAATATGTGGTTTGCGACGGCGATTACATGCTTTTCCGTTTTAATAAATAACTCAAACCTCGCATTAATTCAAAATAATAAAATTAGGGGGTTTTAAACATGGTTAAAGTTAGGCGGGCGTTAATCAGTGTATCCGATAAAACTGGTATTCTAGAGTTTGCAAAAGGCTTAAGCAGCTTAGGGGTAGAGATTCTTTCTACCGGAGGCACTGCCAAACTTTTTCGGGAAAACAATATACCGGTAAAGGATGTGTCCGAGTATACCGGGTTCCCGGAGATGCTCGACGGCAGAGTAAAGACCCTGCATCCCAAAATACATGCGGGCCTTCTGGCCTTAAGGGATAACCCGGAGCATATGCGTAAGCTCCAGGAATATAATATCGGGCTCATTGATATGGTAGTAGTAAACCTTTATCCTTTTGAAAAAACAATCCAGAAACCTAACGTCCTGATAGAAGAGGTTATTGAAAATATTGATATCGGGGGCCCGAGCATGCTGCGCTCAGCTGCCAAAAATCATGCCTCGGTTGCGGTTATCTCAAATCCCGGCTGGTATGATAAGATCCTGCAAGAATTGAAGAAAAATAATAATGCGCTATCCCCGGATACATTACGGCAATTAGGCATTGAGGTTTTCAAGGCCACCTCTGATTATGACGGGGTGATTTATAATTATCTTAAAACACGCCTTTTAGAAAATGCCCAAGCTGCCTGTGAAGATGAGCTTAGAGATGCATTAAGCTTAAACTTTGTTAAGGTGCAGGATTTGCGTTACGGTGAAAATCCTCATCAGAAGGCGTCCTTCTATCGGCAGGCAGATGCAATTGAAGGCCTTACCGGCATGAAACAGCTCTGGGGTAAGGAGCTCTCTTTTAATAACATCTTGGATTTAAACGCCACGGTAAATCTGGTAAAGGAATTCAAGCTGCCGGCCGCGGTCTTCATCAAGCACAACAATCCCTGCGGTGCCGCCGAGAACAAGGATTTACTTAAAGCCTATCGCGATGCCTGGGCTTGCGATAAACTTTCGGCTTTCGGAGGGATCCTTGCGGTTAACCGGAAGATTGATTTAGCTTTAGCTAAACTCATTGCCAAAAGCGGGTTTCTGGAATGTATCATTACCCCGGTTTTTAGCCTGGAGGCCCTGAGCGTATTAAAGGAAAAGAAAAATGTGCGCTTGCTGGAATTGCCGCAGATGCTTAGTTTACCGCCGCAGCTGGATTTTAAAAGGGTCAGCGGAGGGATCCTGGTCCAAGATGAAGACAGCGCTTTGTTAGATGAGAAGAATTTACGCGTAGTGACTAAAGAAAAGCCCACCAAAAAAGAGCTGGAGTCTTTGATATTCGGCTGGAAAGTAGCCAAGCACGTTAAATCTAACGCCATTGTTTTAACCAGGGGTACTAAGACCGTTGGTATTGGCGCGGGGCAGATGTCCCGCGTGGATTCGGTATTTATCGCTAAAAGAAAATCCGCAAAATTAGCGCAAAATTCCTGCCTGGCTTCGGATGCCTTCTTTCCTAAAGAGGATGCCGTTATCGAAGCAATTAAGGCGGGCGCTAAAGCTATAATCCAGCCCGGCGGCTCAATAGCCGATGCAGAAATCATTAAAGCCTGCGACAAGCATGCCGTTGCTATGGTCTTTACGGGCATGAGGCATTTCAGGCATTAATCGGCGGGTAGCTTGCCCTTTAGCCCTAGATATGACTTATCCTGAAGCCCTGCGTTATCTGGAATCTTTTATCGACTACGAAAAAATCCCCTCTTGGGCTTACAAAAAATCTTTAAGGCTGAATCGTTTTCAGGCATTCCTTGCGGCGCTCAATAATCCCCAGGATAATTTAAGGTGTATCCATGTCGCCGGGACTAAAGGCAAAGGCTCGACCTGTGCCTTTATCGCTTATATATTGAGAGCGCATGGTTTTAAAGTGGGGCTTTATACCTCTCCGCATTTAATTGATTTCAGGGAAAGGATAAGAGTTTTAAACGGTCGTGCGCCGGGAGATTTTACGGGTATGGTTTCCCGCAAGGAGCTGGCGGATATTACAAATAAACTTAAGCCGGCCATTGAACAATTTAACCGTGAATCACCAGACGGGCCCCTGACTTTTTTCGAAGCCTACACTGCCTTGGCCTTTACTTATTTTAAAGAAAAAAAAGTAGACTTTGCGGTTTTGGAAACGGGATTGGGAGGCAGGTTGGATGCTACTAATACTGTCCGTCCCTTGGTTTGCGTAATCACGCCGATAAGTTACGAACATACTGATAAGTTAGGCAAAACATTAACTGAGATTGCCCGCGAAAAAGCAGGTATCGTCAAGGATTTGCGCAATTTATCTGTAATTACCGCGCCGCAGCCGGCTGCGGCTTTAAGGGTCATCCGCCAAAGATGTAACAACAAAGGCGTAAAATTATATGAGGCAGGTAAACACGCCTCCTATATACATGGCGATAAAGATACTTTTAAAGTGAGAGGAATATTCGCCGATTATCCTGATCTTAAGATAAAGCTTTTAGGCGAGCATCAACTTATTAATGCTATCGCAGCGATAAGCGCAGTAGAAGCCCTGCGGTTGCATAATATCCGCGTAGGCATTCAGGCAATACGCGATGGGCTTTATGACACTGTGTGGCCGGGCAGATGCGAGATAATATCAAAGAAGCCCTGGGTTGTTCTGGACGGCGCGCAGAATGCCGCTTCAAGCTTAGCACTTAAAAAGACGATCAAAGATAATTTCAAATATCAAAAATTGATCTTGGTATTAGGCATTTCTTCCGATAAAGATATCAAAGGGATATGCAAAGAGCTTTACGGCTTGGCGGATGAAGTGATCTTCACAAAAGCCGATACCCCCCGGGCAATAAACCCCGGAGTATTGGCCAAATATTTTAAGGGTAAGAATAATTATCTGACTAATAATGTGCATGAGGCCAGGCATTTGGCCAAAAGAATAGCCGGAAGGCAAGACTTAATTTTAGCCTGCGGCTCATTGTTTGTGGTAGGCGAATTTAGAAATGATAAAAGCTGATTGTAATGATACGATTGCAGCCGTTGCTACACCAATAGGCGAAGCCGGCATTGGCATCGTACGCATAAGCGGCAAAGATGCCTTGGCGATTGCGGATAAATTATTCGTTTCCAGGAATAAACAAAAACCCTCGCAGGCTAAAACCCATACTATGCATTATGGCTGGATTATTGATGCCGCATCCGCCGGAAAAGAAATTATTGATGAAGTTATTTTAACCGTGATGCGCTCGCCCCGCTCTTATACCAAGGAAGACATAGTGGAAATTAACTGCCACGGCGGGATTATCGCCTTGCGTTCAGCTTTAGATGTAGTTTTAGCCAGCGGTGCCCGATTAGCTGAACCCGGCGAATTTACCCAGAGGGCCTTTCTTAACGGAAGGATTGATTTAGCGCAAGCAGAGGCAGTTTTAGATATTATCCGCGCCAAAACCGATTCCGCCTTAAAGATAAGCCTTGCGCAATTAAAAGGGGCATTGTCTAAACAAATAAGCAGTATCAGAAGGGTGATTTTAGATGTACTTTCTGCCTTAGAGGCAAATATTGATTTTCCTGATGAAGAAATAAGCCCGGCCAACCTCAATGGGTTGGCCCAACATTTAAAAAATACAGAGCAGAAACTCCAAGGCATACTGCAGGCTTCCGGATACGGCCGGATTTTGCGCGAAGGCGTAAACGTCGTTATCTGCGGCCGGCCTAATGTCGGCAAGTCTTCGCTTTTAAATTCCATATTAAGGCAGGAGCGCGCGATTGTCACTCCCGTCGCAGGCACAACGCGCGATACGATAGAAGAAGTAATCAATATAAAAGGCATCCCCATAAAAATCGTAGACACCGCAGGTATTATTGAGCCGCGGGATTTAGTAGAAAAAAAAGCGGTGCTGCGCGCTAAAGAATATATGCGCTTAGCGGATTTGGTGATTTTAGTCTTTGATGGCAGCAAGAAATTAACTGCTGATGACCGGGAGCTCATCAAAAGATTAAATAAAAAAACTGTATTAGCACTGGTAAACAAGATAGACTTGAAACAGAAGATTGAAAAAGACAAGATCGTAGAAATCTTCGATAGGTTTGTTTCTGTCTCGGCCAAGAAAAACAAAAATATCCGCCTTCTGGAGGATGCCATTTTTGACTTAATCTGCAAGGCCAGGCTTTTTTCTCCGGAGCCGGTATTAGTGACTAACCTGCGGCATATTGAGCGCCTTAAGGGTGTGCAAAAATTCATTGCCCGGGCGGCTAATTCATTAGATAATGCGTTATCCTTTGAATTTATAGCCCAGGACTTGAAAGACGCGCTTATGTATCTTGATGAAATCGTGGGCAGAAGATTTTCCGAAGATCTCTTAGATAAAATATTTAGCGAATTTTGTATTGGCAAATAACAGGGGAGGTACTATGGATAAAAGAAAGATTGAGAAAGCAATCAGGGATATTTTAGAGGCGATCGGCGAAGATCCAAGAAGGCAGGATCTGCTTGAAACTCCGCGCCGGGTGGCAGAGATGTACGAAGAGATATTTTCCGGGATAAGCAAGAATCCCAGCAGAGAGCTAGAAATAACCTTAGAGCAGAAGCACGATGAGATCATACTCTTAAAAGATATCCCTTTATACAGCATGTGCGAGCATCATCTCCTGCCCTTTATAGGCAAGGCCAATGTCGCTTATATCCCCAAAAACGGGCGCGTTACGGGTTTAAGCAAAATTGCCCGGCTGGTAGATGTCTTATCTAAACGCCCGCAGGTGCAAGAGCGCTTAACCACCCAGATCGCCGAGATTATAATGCTTAAGCTTAAGCCAAAAGGCTGCATGGTGGTTATTGAGGCAGAGCATATGTGTATGTCTATGCGCGGCATCAAAAAGTCAGGCACCCTGACGGTGACTTCCGTGGTGCGCGGTATATTCCAGGCGAATGAAAAAACCCGCGCTGAAACC
>CAYHNY010000050.1:0-6634 GCA_964358115.1 uncultured Planctomycetales bacterium
ATTCAAACCGATGACAATAGGCAAAATCCGGTTTCCCCCTTTTTCTTTTAAGACGATTAGCTGATCGTGCCTTTTCTCATCGATCACAATCTTGTTTAATTCCATTTCTACCATAATTGATAATCCTTCTTTTATTGTTTGTTTGACTTACGTTTTTCTTTGTTTAATATGTCTTTTAGCTCCACCATAAATTGCCCCACGTCCTTAAACTGCCTATAGACCGAGGCAAACCTGACGTAGGCTACGTCATCCATAAGTTTTAGCTTTTCCATCACCAGCTCGCCGATCTTGGACGATAAAACCTCGCGGTCGGATTTTTTCTGGATCGCGCGCTCCACCTGAATAACGATATCCTCCATCTTTTCTATGCCCACCGGCCTTTTTTCGCAGGCCCTGATTATGCCGGAGAGAATCTTTTTGCGGTCAAAAGGCTCCCTGCGGCCGTCTTTTTTGATCACCATCAAAGATACTTCCTCAATATATTCATAAGTAGTAAAACGCTTGCCGCATTTTAAACATTCGCGCCTGCGCCTGACCGCCGACTCCTCCTGCGTGGCACGCGAATCAACTACCTTATCCTCTTTATATGCGCAATAGGGACACTTCATCTTGCCCTTCTTACCTTGATCTTGACTTCGCCCAAGAATTTCTTAGCCATTTTATCCGGATAGCCGTCAGCGATGACAATCTCTCTGACGCCGGCATTAATAAGCATCTTAGCGCAAATCATGCAGGGTTGGTTGGTTACATAAAGGATACTTTCTTTGGTGCTGGTACCGTGGAGTGCTGCCTGAAGCAATACATTCTGCTCCGCATGCAAACCCCGGCAGAGCTCATGGCGCTGGCCTGAGGGAATTTTTAACTTATCCCTTAAGCATCCGATATCCATGCAGTGCTTTGTGCCCGAAGGAGCGCCGTTATAACCGGTAGCTAAAATCTTTTTTTCTTTTACCAGAACTGCCCCCACATGCCGTCTCAGGCAGGTTGACCTTTTGGAAACAAGCCGGGCTAATTCCAAAAAATATTCATCCCAGGTAGGCCGCTTATCTGATATTCTATTTTTCTTCATCTTAAGCTCTCTTTAACTCCGGATATAAGGGAAATTTTTTAGTTAAGGCTAAAACTTTTCTTTTAATTTCCTGCAGTTTTTTGTGGTCGCCGTTACTTTCTATGGTCTCGTTTATGAACTGCGCGATCTTGCGCATTTGTTCCTCTTTCATGCCGCGGGTAGTCACCGCAGCGGTGCCCAAACGAATACCACTGGTTACAGCCGGGCCTTTTTTGTCAAAAGGAATAAGGTTTTTATTCACGGTGATGCCGGCTTCTTCCAAAATCCAGGAGGCATCTGCCCCGGTAATACCCTTGGCAATTAAATCCAGCAGCAATAAATGCGTATCGGTCCCTCCGGAAACAATGCGGAATCCTTTCTCTGCCAGGCTATGGCTAAGTTGACGCGCATTCTTAACGATCTGCCTCTGATAATCTTTAAAATCCGCGCTCATCGCTTCTTTAAAAGCAATAGCCTTGGCCGCGATCACATGCATCAATGGCCCTCCCTGCATACCGGGGAATATCCGGGAATCTATTTTTTTGGCGAATTTATTTTTGCAAATGATAAACCCTCCGCGCGGGCCGCGCAAGGTCTTATGAGTTGTAGAAGTGACAAAATCCGCATAAGGAACCGGCGAGGGATGCACGCCTGCTGCTACTAACCCCGCGATATGCGCCATATCCACAAATAAGTATGCTCCGACTTCATCGCAAATCTTGCGGAAACGCTTAAAGTCCATCTGGCGCGGATAAGCCGAGGCACCGGCTAAAATCATTTTTGGCCGGTGGTTTCTGGCCAGATCCAGAATATTATCGTAATCTAATAATTCTGTCTCCTGGTTTAAACAGTAGGTGGCCACATTATAAAACATACCGGAGAAATTATGCGGATGGCCGTGGGTAAGATGCCCTCCGCAGGCAAGGTCCAGGGCTAACACCGTATCATTTAATTTCAAGGCCGCCAAATATACCGCCATATTCGCTTGCGATCCGGAATGCGCCTGCACATTGACGTGTTCGGCGCCGAATAACTTTTTTGCCCGCTCGATGGCAATGCTTTCTACGGTATCCACGTTATTGCATCCGCCGTACCAGCGGGCACGCGGATAGCCCTCGGCATATTTGTTGGTCAAGACTGAACCCTGGGCCTCCATAACCGCCAAAGAGGTAAAATTCTCCGAAGCGATTAACTCAAGGTTTTCTTCCTGCCTCTTGATTTCATTTTTTACTGCCGCGTAAATCTCCGGGTCAACAAGCTTCATATGTTTCATTTTTTATTACACCTTATCTGCCTTTCGATTTTTTGGATTTGGGCAAGACGCCTCTGGTGCCTTCCGCCCATAAATTCCGTGTTTAACCAAGCCTTGATTATTCTCTTAGCCAAGCTTGCGTTAACAAAAAGCGAACCCAGCACCAAGACATTGCTATTATTGTGTTCGCGGGTAAGCCGGGCAACACGGGTATTATAACATAAAGAGGCCCTTACTCCCGGAAACTTGTTAGCTACAATAGAGCTGCCGATACCGGTTTTACAAATAAGAATACCGCGGTGATATTTTCCTTGTGAAATCATTTGAGCCAAGCGAGAAGCAAAGACAGGGTAATCGCAGCTTTCTTTAGAATAAGTGCCTAAATCTTTAACCCGTAATTTTTGTTTCTCTAGATAAGGCTTTATTTTTTCTTTTAAGGCAAAACCGGCGTGGTCAGAGGCAATAAGCACATTCTTCATATTATATTGCTCACCCTTTCTACCGCTTCTTTTATGGTGCTTAATGTTTTTTCATAGAATTCATTATTTTTACCTATAGGATCGGCAATACCCAGATTATTATCATCTATTTTAGCAAATTCTTTTAAAAGAAACACCCTATTTTTGGCCTGAGGGTTAAGCTCTAAAACCTTTTCTTCGTGCAACTTCTCCATCACCAGGACAAGATCAGATTTATTAACCATGTCTTTAGTTACTCTGGTCGATACGTGCCGGGAAACATCAACGCCTTCCCGCCTTAGGGCCTCTTTGGTCTGCTCGGATGCGCCCAGGCCGCTGAGCATCATTATCCCGGCGGAAAGAACCTCTACGTCCCGGCGTTTTTTTTCTTTTAACGCCTTATTCAAAAGCGCGGCCGCCATTACTGAACGGCAGGAATTTCCCGTGCAGATAAAAAGCACGGTTTTTTTGGCGGCTGCCTCTTCGATATCTTTTTGTTTGATTGCCCCTTCTCTTAATATGCACAGCGGCTTTTGGGTAATATCGACGACCGAAGACTCCTGGGCCAGCCTGGTTTTTCCGGCGTCTATGGCAAAATCTACCAAGCCATCAAGGTCTTTAATGGCATCGGGGAAATTAACGGGTGCAGGCTTGCCGGAAATATTTGCCGAAGGACAAACCAGGGGAACCTGCGCGCGCGAAATTACCTTAAAGGCTATTTCGTCATCAGGCAGGCGTATGCCGATAGTAGATTTATCTTCTTTCGATTTAAATATCAGGGTCAAAGGCCCGGGCCAGAATTTATCCATCAGTTTATACGCAGCCAGCGGAATATCTGTCGCAAAATCATCCACGTTGTCTTTTTGGTGTATGTGCAGGGAAAATTGTTTATCTTTGGGGCGATTTTTAATTTTGGAAAGCCTGGCTATTGTCTTTTTATTCAGCATATTCGCCGCTATCCCGTACACAGTTTCCGTTGGTATGATAACCAATCCTCCGTCTCGTAAAATCCGGACTGCCTCTTCAACATAATCCTCATCCGGCGCCCGCGCATCAACCTTAACTATCTTGGTCAAACTCATATTTTTATCTTAATCTTTTTAATTTTATCCTTCATCTGCCTGCGATACGTCCCTAATTTGGCCGCAATACTTTTATCCGCAAGCGCTAAAATCGCTATGGCAAATAACGCGGCATTCTTGGAGCCGGCCTTGCCGATCGCCATCGCAGCTACCGGTATACCGCCGGGCATCTGCACGGTAGATAATAAAGAATCCAGGCCCTGCAGGCTTTTTGTCTCCATAGGGATCCCGATCACCGGCAATGTGCTATGCGCAGCCACTACACCCGCTAAAGCCGCAGCCCCGCCTGCAGCGCAGATAAAAACTTTTATTCCTTTCTTGGAAGCATTTTCAACATACGCTGCCAGTTCTTTGGGAGTGCGATGCGCCGAAAGCACTTTGACCTCAAAGCCAACCTTAAATTCCTTAAACACATTGATCGCTTCGTTTACGGTCTCTAAATCCGACTGGCTGCCCATGATTACGCTCACTAATGCTTTAGCCATAACTCCTCCCCTTTTATCCCTATCTGCTAACTACTGCCTGCTATCTGCTATTTCCAGAGGGCCTTGTGCCCGATATCCCGACGGTAATGCATGCCTTCAAAACTTATTTTCCCTGCTGTGCTATAGGCCTTATCAATGGCATCCTTTAAGGTAGCGCCTAAACCGGTAATTCCCAAAACCCTTCCGCCGTTGGTAAAATATTGATTGTTGATTTTCTTCGTTCCGGCATGAAACACCACCGCGTCTTTAACCCGGCTTGCTTCGGGTAACCCAAATATTTCTTTTCCTTTTCCGTAATCGCCGGGATAACCACCGGCGGCGCACACAACACACACGCAAGGACGCGTATCCCAGCTTAAATTTTTAAAGCGGCTGAGTTTCTCCTCGCCTGTAGCCAGCATAATCTCGACTAAATCTGATTTAAGCCGGGGTAGTATCGCCTGAGTTTCCGGATCGCCGAAGCGCACATTAAATTCCAGGGTTTGCGGGCCTTGTTTGGTTAACATAACCCCGGCGTATAAAACACCTTTATAATCTATGCCTTCCTTAGCCAGCCCGTCTATGGTGCGATAGACTATCTTATCTAAAATCTCCCTAAAAATCTCCTCGCTGACTACCGGCGCAGGCGAATATGCGCCCATGCCGCCGGTATTGGCGCCCTGGTCATTATCAAATATTCTTTTATGGTCCTGGGCTGAAGCTAAAGCAACCACGTCTTTTGAATCTGTAATTACCAGAATCGAGGCCTCCTGGCCAACAAGGCACTCTTCAATAATTATCTTCTTTCCGGCATCGCCAAAAATCTTATCCTGCATCATCGAAGTTACGGCATCCTTTGCCTCATCAGTGGTCTTAGCCACGACTACGCCTTTACCGGCAGCCAAACCATCAGCCTTAACTACGCAAGGAGCGCCTTGTTCCTCAATATATTTTTTTGCCTCTCCTGGATCATCAAAGACCTTAAAAGCCGCGGTAGGCACGCCATATTTAGCCATCAGCTGCTTACTAAAAACCTTGCTGGCTTCTAAATTCGCTGCCTTTTTATCCGGGCCAAAAATCTTCAAGCCTGCCTTTACAAACTCATCAACAATACCTAAGGATAAAGCTACTTCCGGGCCAGCCACTGTCAAATCAATCTTTTCTTTTCTGGCGAAATCAAGCAGCCCGGCGATATCCTCAGCTTTTATATCAATGCACTCTGCGGTTTGAGCTATGCCGCCGTTTCCCGGCGCGCAGAAAATCTTATCGCACAATTTGGATTGCGCAATCTTCCAAATCAGCGCATGCTCTCTCCCACCTGAACCAATGACTAAAATCCGCATATTTATTTAATTCTTATTATCTGAACCCTACCAGTTTTCTCGCTCAAGTCGATTTTGCCCCTGCGGCCCCGCAGGAGCTGCCAAAGGTCTTTCGCATTTTTGGCGACTGCTGAACTCGTCGCATTTGCTCTAGCAAATGCTCCTCAAACAGCATCGTCGTCCCAGTGTTGTCGCTTACGCTCCACTGGGATTCCCTAAAATGCTCAAGCTGCTTTGGCTAAAATCTCCATTCGCTGCGAAAACTGCCACGGTTCATCTATAAACAAAATTTAATGAAATTGCGCATTCCACATAGTAAAGATTTAAGCAAGCTGAATACTTCTTGTTTAAATATAAAACCTAAAAATGCGATTATTAATCCCCACCACCCATATTTGTCCATTATAGTATTTACATGAAACTTAAATTCTAGTCTATCAGAATACCAGTTAACGCCATCGGGCGTGCATGAAAAAATAAAATTTATTACGTGGTCTCCCGCACTTAAAGCTTTTGCTCTTACTCTTGCAATATCATAATCATGTCCGAATTCATATTTTAAAGCTGGGGTTGGAAATTTATCAAACCCTGTTCGCTCTTTAAATCCCTCAGTTGAAACGCCGAAGAAAAATTGATCAGCTTCGTAATTATAATCCTTCTCCTGTTTTCCATTCTGATATTCCGCTAATCTAACATTAAGATCAGAATAAGCTGTAAGTTTTGCATTGATGACAGTACCTGCCCCACTGATTTTTACAATGATATTAAATGGTTCATTTTTATCAGCCGTATATTTTTCTGGGACTAAACCTATTTTATAGGAAATCACTATTTCCCCCATCGCCAACTACTTAACTTCTTTTTACACATATGAATAAATATTAAACCAAATAGCTAAAAACAAAGAACAATGTTCCTTATTAGATATCATAAAATTTTTGCTCTTTTTGCGGGTGGCTTGGCTTGATTTCGAGCAGGGCGTGGAGGCAAGGAGCGGGCACGGTGTCC
>CAYHNY010000051.1:0-5513 GCA_964358115.1 uncultured Planctomycetales bacterium
TGCCAAAATTATCTTTGATAATTTTGGCATTGCTTACGAAGCGGTATCTAAGAAATAGCATACAACTTACATTGCACCTCGTGCTCTGCAAGTTATAAGTTCGGCCATACGACTTAGCTTCGTTATCCTGCCTACCGGTAGGCAGGCGCTCTGCTCAAGTCGTGACCTCACTTAGATTATATTTCTCGATATTATAATTGGCGATCTCCTGAACCTTATTGATCGCCTCGGGGTTATTCAATAAATGCTTAAAACGGCCCTGGACCTTTAAATATTCACTCACGGGCTTGACCTGTGTTAGCTTGCGCACATTGGCCAATTTCCCATTTTCGTATTCGATCAAGGGATAAAGCCCGGTCTCTACCGCCAGTTTACCTACCTGAAAGGTAAGCCCGGGTTCATGCCTCCAGCCCAAAGGACAGGGAACATGGATCTGGATATATTTCGGGCCTTTAATACTTAAAGCTTTTTTGACTTTTCTCTGGATATCCTGAGGGAAACCCGCGGAAGCCGTAGCCACATAGGGTATACCGTGGGCATTAGCGATTTCCGGCATGGGTTTTTTCGGCCGCAGGTTACCTAAAGACTGCGCCCCTATCGGACTAGTAGTAGTGTTAGTCTCAAAAGGAGTCAAGCCGCTTCTCTGTATCCCGGTATTCATATAGGCCTCGTTATCGTAACAAACGTAAAGTATATCATGGCCTCTCTCCAACATCCCGGATAATGCCTGTAAGCCGATATCCGCAGTGCCACCATCTCCTGCCTGGGCAATGACATTAATGCTATCTTTTTTGCCTAAATACTTTAATGCTGACTCCACACCTGAGGCTACTGCTGCTGCATTTTCAAACAGAGAGTGTATCCAGGGCACTGCCCATGCAGTCTCGGGATATTTAGTGGAGAATACTTCCAGGCAGCCGGTATTATTGACTACGATAGTATTGGCACCGGCAGCGTCTATAACCAGCCGCGCCGCCAATGACTGGCCGCAGCCGGCACAGGCAGTATGCCCGGAATTAAATAGGGTCTTATTCATAACTCTCCTTCAAAAGCTCAGGCTTTAAATCAATAAATTCACACTGTCTTTCTTTGGTAGTTAATAAGCGGAATATTTCCTTTATTGAATCTTTGGTGATATCGCGCCCGCCTAATCCGGCAATAAAGCTGCTGATTACAGTGGGTTTTTTAGCCTTGCCAAAAAATACTGCCTTAATTTCCGCGGACAACGGGGCATAAGAACCCAGCGACAAAGCCCGGTCTACCACGCCTACTTTAGGGACATTTTTTAAGGCTTCATAAATATTTTGCGCGGGGAAAGGGCGCAGGCTGGTAATCTTTAACAACCCCACCTTTTTACCTTTAGCCCTTAATTCATCAATGACTTCTTTGATCGTGCCGCACACCGAACCCATAGCCACAATCACCCGTTCGGCATCTTTGGTGCGGTATTCTTCAATCAGGCCGTTATAAGTGCGGCCAAAGACTTTTGAGAATTCCGCGGTTAGCTTAGGGATTAAAACCAGGGCCTCTCTTTGAGTTTGCTCAAGGGCGTAACGTGCTTCCATATAATATTCCGGGTCAACCAGAGGGCCTAAGGTAAGAGGATTTTCCGGGTCAAGCTTATAAAGCGGTTTATAACCGGGCAAAAATTTATCCACTTCTTCCTGGGAAGGAATATCTACGGATTCAATGCCATGCGTAAGCACAAAACCGTCCATGCACACCATAACCGGCAGCATCATGGATTTATCTTCGCCTAATCTATAGGCGATTAAATGTAGGTCAACTACCTCCTGAATATCTTCGGCATGCAGCTGCACCCAGCCGCAGTCCCGCAATGACACCACATCCTGATGATCGTTCCAGATGTTGATGGGAGCGGATATTGCCCGGGCAGCAGTAGTCATAATCACCGGAAGGCGCATCCCGGCGATATTATAAAGGACTTCGGCCATA
This sequence comes from uncultured Planctomycetales bacterium, assembly GCA_964358115.1. Lineage (GTDB taxonomy): Bacteria > Omnitrophota > Gorgyraeia > Gygaellales > Profunditerraquicolaceae > CAYHNY01. Next base: position 1,957 of record CAYHNY010000051.1, read on the forward strand.
TAAAAAAGCCCCTGGGAGCTGGTAGCGGTATAGACGCGCACACCGGTAGCTACCGCGCCCAAAACCAGCGAAGCCGCAGAATGCTCTGATTCCACATTCACAAACTGCGAATCCAGATGCCCATCCGCAACCATTTGCGCTAATTCTTCAACTATGTGAGTTTGCGGGGTAATGGGATAAGCCGAGATAACTCCGGGCTTGCACAACTTAATAATCTTGGCTACTGCCATTGAGCCTTCTAAAAACTCTTTCATCCTTATCCTTTTTTCTCGATGCTGATACTACGCCGCTCGCAAACCCCACCCTTAAGGGCGGGGATAAGGGCGGCTTTAGTATTCCGCCTTAGGTACCCCGGGCTTTAGCCCGAGTGGGCTCCAATTGTTCCTTGACCATCTCAATATCCTGCTTAGGGCAGATTGCCGCGCAGTTTCCGCAACCCTTGCAGTAATTGTAATCACACATATAGGTATTTTTGCCTTCTCCCTGGATGCACCCTTCCGGACAGATCAACACGCACATATTACAGGCAATGCAGTTTTTCTGCAGGAATTTTGGCTTTACTTCCACGCGCCAGGAGCCGGTCTGGTTATTTCTGCTGCTTCCGGGCTTAGAGATCAACGGACCGAACATGTATTATCCTTTTATCTTATGCTTAATAAACTCAAAACCTTCTTTTGCTGCCTGGATGTTGCCTGCCTGCAGCTTATCGACAAACCTTTTCTTAATCGCCTCAAATAAGGTGTCCAGATCGAACTCGCCCGTGGCCGCGGCAAAAGCACCCAGCAGGGCGGTGTTACCCAGGGGCCGGCCGATAGCCTTTAAGGCAATATCATTAGCCGCTAGCGCAAAAACTCTCTGGGTCGGCTTTAATTTAGGGATTTCCAGGTCTTCTTCCTTAGCGTTAATGATCGCGATCCCTTTTTCTTTTAAGCCTGAGAAGCAATTAAAGCCGCGCATAAGCGTATGGTCAACGATAATCAGATAATCCGGTTCATAGACCTGGCTGCGCAAGCGCACCGGCTTGGTATCAATGCGCACAAAGGCATTCATGGGGGCACCCATCCTGGCGGCGCCAAAATGTGGAAACGCATTGGGATACATACCCTTTAAGAAATAGGCATAGCCCAATAAGGAAGCGGTGGTGATGGCGCCCTGGCCGGCCCGGGCATGAATACGGATCTCTTTCATCTAATTTTGCTCCTGATTTGAGAAATGGGAAAAAGCGACTTTCATATGATACGCTTTTTACTGCGGCTTGTCAAATATTTTTATTGCGCAGGTAGTTTGCGGTCTCTGAAAGCAGCTTAAGAATAGCCTCTGATTGAGCGATATCCAAAGTGCCTAAGCCGCAGGCCGGGCTAAGCAGGATATTCTTAGACAATAAATCCCCGGGAAGGCCTTTCTTAACCAAAATTTCTATGCCCGCCCTTATCCTGCCTACCAGCATCTCTGGATCTTCTTTTCCGCTGAACTCCTGGGTAGGGATCATCCCCCAGCAAAGAACACCACCCCTCTCTAAAAACCCGAGCAATTGCCGGCTATAAAGCAAGAACCTCTCCAGAAAAGAAAAGGCATCAAAGCTGATAATGTCGATCTGGTCTATATCGGTAAATATGGACCAGTCAGTGTTGCCGCAGCAATGTACCCCCAGCAAGACATCCGCTCTTTTAGAAGCCAGCTCCTGGGTTAACTCGGAAAGTACCCCTACCACGTCTTCCCTGTTTATGGGGGTATAGGCTGAGCCGAAACAACCCAGATAAGGCTCGTCAATAAAGAGGATCGCCTGCTTGCGAAACTCCTGCAAAAATTCTATCTGCCAGAGCGCCTTCATTGCCAGGGCCTTGGTGATTACCTGCATAAAGACAGGGTCGTGTAAAAGGGATTTACCGGCTTCGTCCTTGATGCTGGCGGCAAAAGTAAGCGGCCCGGTGACCTGACATTTGATATATTGGATATTTTTTAAATCCGCCTTCTTTAGCCTCTGATAAAATGCGTAGATGCCGGCGGCATAATCCGGGCTGATCTTAAAATAATCAACGTCTGCGGCAATGATATGCTCATAAAAATTTTCCAGCTCTTTCTCCTTATTTTTTGCATCAAAGGCCAGCCCTTCTTTGCCCAATTTTAGGCAGGGCAGTTTTTCGCTAAATTGCGCTATCATGCCTTCGCGCACATCGCGTTTAGGCAGCTGCGGCCAAAAGGGGGCTTGCGGCAAATATTTAAAAATCAGGTCTAAGGCTAAATCCGCGTCTTTATGCGGCAGGCTTCCTATACCCGTAGCCAGTCCTTTTAAGTTTAGCATGCCCTTAAATATCCTGTTTATATTTTAACCCTGCTCAATAACGTCCGGTAGACAAAGGCATTAGCAATTATGGTAATCGGCAAGGTAACAAATAACCCGATGAATAATGCTACTACCCCCGCCAGATTAATTAATAGCAGTAGTAGCCAAAAAACAAACAAATCCCATTTGGCCCCCTGCGTAATTAACGCGCTTCTTCTTAAGGCCTCGCTTGGTTCCAGGCCTTTTTCAACCATAAAGTAACCAAAGAAACCGAATTTAAATGACCAGATAATCCCGGGGACAATGAGTAGAATCAATCCGCCAAGGACAATCAGTAAATACAATATAGTGCCGATAAGATACGGCAGGAATAACTTGCCCGAGAGAAATAAATCTGCGATCCTGGCTTTTTGGCCATCGCAAGACTTAAGGGCAATCCTGATTAATCCTATGTTTATAATGGTAGATAAGATTAAATTAAGGGCCCCTGAGAGGATATTGACCGATAAAACTTTATCTCCAAAAATTTTCTGAATAATGCTGGAGGCTGCAGAAATTGGAAAGGCAATGAGTAAAAGGAGAATAAAAAACCCGAGGTTATTTTTGGTGGCTTCCCAGCCGAATCTTATCGCTTCGCTTTTAGAGAATTTTTTCTCCATAGCCTACCACCCCCTTCTCTTTTTTTTAAAAACCTAATTTCTCATTGATTAATACAACCTTTAACCTGCCCGGACTCACTTCCGCCTCGATAATCAGAATCTGGCAACACATGCGCTGGTATTCGGGGAAAAGGCATATATCTTCAAGGCATATCCCATCTGCAAGACAGGGGCTCTTATAATTAAGCCGCTTGCAGTTTAGAGGGGTAGCCTGCTGCCGCGCGCGCTTAAGCGCCTGCTCAATATCCGGGGTGATTTTATTTATTCCGGCGGCTACAATCACATTTTTGGCATACGAAATCCCGCTGGTGCGGTTGCCATATGCGCTAAAAAAAACCAGCTCTCCCTTTTGAGAAATGGCATTTACCCCGCTTAAATAATAATCTGCCTGAGCGCCGTCTTTTCTTATCCGTAAACTCTCTTGCCTGGTTAAGCCCGGCTGGTACTGATTAAAAACCTTACTGCCTCTGGCTTCAAGCCTCTGGACCAGGCCTAATTGATCCAGGGTGACTGAGCCGGAAAGCCCGATACTAGCCGTTGTGGGAATAATTCTTAAGATTTTATTTACCGCCTCTTGTTTATCGGCGCAGTATGCCCCCTGAATATTACGCCTT
>CAYHNY010000052.1:0-5250 GCA_964358115.1 uncultured Planctomycetales bacterium
TTGGTACAAAGATAAATGTTGTCATTTTTTATCTTGACATATTACCGCACTACTTTTTACTGATTATCCAAATTTTAATCTATTTTTGCCTAAAAATTACGCAGGAGGCGATAAAAAAAAGACGCCTCCTAAGTTTATCAAGACGTCTTTGTCCGATACTTATCTACCTTAAAACCCCTTGCTTCTTTGCAAGGCGAGCGTACAAATTATGTTTTAATATTAATACAAAAATTATTTTTGTCAACAAAAAAATGATATAATGGGGGCGTTTCCCGAAGCGTCCCCTATTTTACTATTTTACTATTTTCCCTATTTTTTTTCGGTAAACTGCCGAATAATTGTCTGAGAGGCAAGTTTGGCCATACCCATGGCCTCAATTACCGTGCCTTCTCCGCCGACAATATCGCCGCCGGCAAAGACGCCTTTGATAGAAGTCTCCATCGTTTCGGGATTGACCACTACATCGGCGTATTTATCCGTTTTTAATTCCGGGGTAACCTTGGTCAAAATCTGGTTTGCCTTTAGGCCAATGGCCACGATAGCTAAATCGCAATCCACCTCAAAATCACTGCTCTCAATCGGCATCGGGCTCCTCCTGCCGGATGCATCCGGATCGCCCAGTTTACATTCTAAACATTTAATCTTGCTGACCAAGCCGTTTTCATCTCCAGAAAACCCTTGCGGTTGGACTAAAAACCTAAATTTTATCCCCTCTTGCCGCGCATGCTCTATCTCCAGCCTGCGTGCGGGCATTTCCACTTCGCTGCGGCGGTAAAAAATGGCGGTATCCAGCTTAAGCCCTTTGATCTTTTGCAGGCGTAAAGCTGCCCGGGCCGCATCCATAGCAGTATTGCCTCCACCGATTACTACGACATGCTTACCTATATTTATAGGTGTATGAAACTGCGGGAACTTATAAGCGTGCATCAGGTTTACGCGGGTCAAAAATTCGTTCGCAGAATAGATATTGCACAAATTCTCTCCCTTGATACCCAGAAAAGAAGGTATCCCGGCGCCTAAACCCAAAAATATGGCCGAATAGCCTTCTTCAAAAAGTTCATCTAGTGTTACTGCCTTGCCGACAAGGAAGTTGGTTATGATTTCTACTCCCAGCTTATTTAAATAGTTTATCTCAAAATCCAGGATATCCCGCGGCAGCCTGAAGGCGGGGATGCCGTAGCGTAAAACTCCGCCGGAGTTATGCAGTCCTTCAAAGATTACTACCTTAATCCCTTTTCTGGCCAATTCTCCGGCACAACACAGGCCCGCGGGCCCGGAACCCACCACCGCCACCTTCAATTTAGAAAACGCTTGGTTTTTTTCGGCGTTAACGCTTAAATCACTCTTAATCCCATAATCACCTATGAATCTCTCCAGAAAGTGGATATTAATAGCTGCCTCAACAGCAAAAGGCTCGCCTTTTTTGGTAAGCACGCAGGCCTTACGGCACTGGTATTCTGCCGGACATATCCTGCCGCACAAAGAGGGAAAGTTATTTTTCTCGCGGATAGTAAAGTATGCGTTACTGTAATCTTTCTTGGTGACCTCATAGATAAATTTTTTGATATCTATACCAACGGGGCAGCCTGCGATACAGGCGGGATTTTTACACTGCAGGCAGCGGGAGGCCTCCTTCAACGCTTCCTCTTCGGCATACCCCAAGACTACCTCATCAAAGCTATCTATCCTCTTTTGTGCATCAAATTCTCTTACTCTCACCGGTTCTTTTACCATGCTATTTAATCAAAAGATTGCAGATATGTTCTTCCTGCTTTAAATAAGCCCTGTTTCTTTTGCCCAGCTCTTCCCAATCCACCAAAGAAGCGTCAAACTCCGGACCGTCTACGCAGCTGAACTTAGTCTCCTTGTCTACCGTAACCCGGCAGCATCCGCACATGCCCGTGGCATCTACCATTAAGGCATTCAGGGAAACAATTGTCCTTACCCCATAGTCTTTGGCCACTGAAGAAACCTTTCTCATCATGGGGATCGGCCCCACCGCATACACCAAATCGTATTTATCCGACTTTAACAAATCAGTTAAAGCATCGGTAGTAAATCCCTTTCTCCCGTAAGAACCGTCATCTGTGGTCACGCAGAAATCATCTGCCAATTTCTTTAATTCCCGCTCTAAGAATAAGAGGCTTGCGGTTTTTGCTCCCAGCATGACAGTAATGCGGTTGGCGGCTTCCTCCAGCGCCCTGGCTACAGGATAAATTTCAGCAATACCCACCCCGCCACCGATCAAGATTACCTTTCCATATTTTTTAATTTCGGTGGGGTGCCCTAAAGGTCCGACTAAAGCAAATAAAGAATCGCTGACATTTAATTTGCCTAAAAGCTTGGTAGTCAATCCTGCCTCTTGGAAGATCAAGGTAATTGTGCCCTGAAGGTCATCTTTATCCACCACGGTCAAAGGGATTCTCTCCCCTTCCGGGCAAACCATAAGCGCAATAAATTGCCCCGGCTTTACCTTCGCGGCAATAAGCGGTGCCAAAATATCTAACTTAGTTATTTTTGTGCCTTGTGCTTCGGTCAATATTTCCTTGCGCACTATCTTCATCCTATACCTCACAATGAATTAAAGAAAACCCAGCTGCCTCAAGGTGGAGGGGTCTTCCTGCCAACCCGGTTTAACCTTAACGTGAGTCTCTAAAAATACTTTTCTTTCCAGTAGAGTTTCAATCTCGGCGCGCGCCTGTTCGCCCACAGTCTTCAGGATATGCCCGTCTTTGCCGATGACAATCTGCTTTTGAGATTCCCTTTCAATCAGGATCACGGCGCGGATAAAGGTAAGCTTCTTTGAGCGCGGCTGGATCTCATCGACATATACGGCTACGGCATAAGGCAGTTCCTGGCGCAGCAAAAGGAATAACTTCTCGCGGATCATATCCGCGATAGCCAGCCGCTGGGGAAAATCCGAGAGAATATCCTTAGGGTAAAGCATCTCTGACTCGAGCATTTGCTCAAACAGAGTTGCCACCAGTTTATCCACATTAGTCCCTTTAAGCCCGGACATGGGCATCAGTATAAAATCCGCCGTCATCTCCTGGATTTTCTTAAGCCTCGCCTCTTCCCAAAGCTTTATATAGCTGTCTAAAAATACGGCTTTTAAATCTATCTTATTTAATCCCAGGATTATCTTAGCATCGGCAGCATTGATTTTTTCGACCATCAAGCGTTCTTCCTGGCCCGGGGACTCGCTTACGTCTACCAAATGGATGATTAAATCGCAGTGCGCTATGGCATCGTCTATCTGCCTGACCAGGCAACTGCCCATACGGTTTTTGGGAAGATGCATGCCCGGGGTATCGATAAAAACAATCTGGCCGCGCTCATCAGTAAGAATACCTCTTATTTGATAGCGCGTGGTCTGGGGAATTTTAGAGACAATGCTTAGCTTTTCTCCAAGGATGTTGTTCAGGAGAGTAGATTTTCCGGTATTGGGGCGGCCGACAATGGCCGCAATTCCACAGCGTAGTTTTTTGGTCCCATTCATTTTTTAGCCAATTGGCAAAGGCAGTATTTTACTGGACAAAATATAGCCGGGTGCGTTAAAACAAGTGGGTTTTTAAAAGTTGAATGAGATAAATTTTTAAGAATTCTTCTCAGCGATATCTCCGGCTATGGGCAGCTTAAAATACTCGCCCTGATAAGCCTTGATCATAAGGATTATCCAAAGGATCACACTGACTATACCGACGATAGGTGTTAAGGCCCATCCGATTATGGGTATGACTGCCAATGCCACCTGTACAACCAGCAATGCCCCAAAAACCACGATTGACTGCATGGCATGAAAGCGCACAAACTTATTCTCTTTTTCCAATAAGCAAGAAAATTGCCTTCGGCAATGACTTTAGGTGATTTTCGCAGTGGTATGGGAAAGTGTTTTATACTTTCCTGTACCATAAAAAATTATCCCGGTGATTACACCCAAAAGATAGCTTAAAAGCGCAGCGACATTAGGCTGTATGCCTGTGGACGTCTTGCCTAAATCTTTTGTTTCCATAGCACTCCTTCTCGTTTATTTGTTGAGCAACTGGATATCGTCAAAATAAACTACGCCCTTGGCCGGCGGCCGGGGTTCAAACTGAAAACTTTTAAGCGGAAAATCCAACGCGGCATTTTTATCCGCAGTATCAGGCTGCCAGTCTCCTCGCGCAAAAAATTCGCTAAAAGGGCAGATTACCTGCTTCCATCCTTTAAAGTTATCCTCAACCATAAACCGCCAGATCTCGTTGCCGTTATCCTTAATATCAAAGGCTATATTTGCCTTGGAATCGCTGCCATACATATAGAAAGAGATCGCCTTGAATTTTTGCCAATCAATATCCTGCGGTTTGACTAACCAGACGGCATTCTTGACGTCTAGATCAAAGCCCCTGGCCACCCACATATAACCGTCGCTAACAGCGTCATATGTTATTTTTAATGACTGGCCCCCGGAATATTTTATATCTTGCGCAGCCGCGGCATCCACGCTAGAGCCGCCGCCGGCGCCGAAATCAACCGTTCCTTGCGCTCCGCCGGAAATAGCCCCTTCAAAACCATCAATTAATATACCTTTTTCTTGGGCGCAAGAAACTGACAACAGGCAAAAAACAAACATCAAGGTTAAGCGCAGTATCTTCATTCCTTTCCCTTTGTAATTTTAAGCGCAAGAAATACTTGCGTATCGTACCATAGCCGTCAAAGAAAAAGCAAGAATTTTTTATCGCAGGCAAGCTTTAAAAGGCAGTCTTAAAAGCCGGCTTTTCTTTTATATAATCCGACTAACTCGGCGCTATCTAGAATGTGCCCCTGCATGGCCTTTTCCAGATCCCGCTTAGTAATGCCTTCCTTTAAAGAGAGCTCGCTGTTTAAAGCATATATTTTAAAAAAATAACGGTGGGTGCCGGAAGGCGGACAGGGGCCGCCGTAACCTATATCTGCGGAGTCATTAATCCCCTGCTGGCCAGGGATGCTGTTTTCTTCAATACGCGTAATCACGGGAATATTAAAAAGCACCCAATGCACCCATGTCCCCCGCGGGGCATCCGGGTCATCTATAATCAAAACCAGGGTTTTGGCCTGCGCAGGCACGCCCTCAATAACAAGCGCCGGGTTTATATCTAAACCTTCGCAGGTGAATTTTGCCGGCATGTATTTACCGTTTTCGAATTCCGGACTGGTTAATCTCATCTGATAACCTCCTTCAGCCTGCCCGCCAAGCATAAATCCCAGGCTGATTATTAAAATCCCTAAAAG
>CAYHNY010000053.1:0-4874 GCA_964358115.1 uncultured Planctomycetales bacterium
ATTAATTGGTTCATTAGGATTAATTATGACTCAAGGCCGTTCGGAAAAAGAGCTAGGAGGTAAGATTTTTTATGGTGTATATAACCTTTACAATGCCCTCTCCGGGTATTTAAGTGACGTACTTTCTTATAGTCGGCTTTGGGCATTAGGGCTGGTTACCGGGGTAATGGCCAATACCATCAATATGATCAGCGTACAATTCAGCCAGATTTTTATTTCGATTATCCCTTTTATCAACAGGATCGGGATACTCAAGGTTATTATAAGCTCTGTGATTCTTATCATTATTTTTGTTTTCGGGCATACGGTTTCTTTTGCCATGAATCTATTGGGCGCATTCGTGCATCCCGTGAGGCTGCAATTTGTGGAATTCTTTTCCAAATTCTTTAAGAGTGGAGGGAGGGCTTTTAAACCGCTTAAGGTAGAAACCAAATACATTAATTTCAGTTAAAAAGGAGGCTTTATGGATGTCGGTTTAGCTTTCGCTATCGCAGGGGCGGCAATAGTAATGGCTATTTCTGGAGTAGGTTCGGCTATTGGAGTGGCTCTTGCCGGACAGGCTGCTGGCGGGGTGATGTCTGAAGACCCGGAGAAATTCGGCAAGATGGTTCCGCTCATAGGGATTCCGGGGACGCAGGGGTTTTATGGCTTTCTGATTGGGTTCCTCGTCCTGAATAAGCTGGACCTTTTAAGCGCCACAATAAAAATACCAACGCTTAGCCAAGGCATACAGATTTTTGCTATTTGTCTGGTAGTTAGTTTGGTGGAGTCTATCTCTGCGGTCTGGCAAGGCAAGGTTTCCGTGGCCTCTATTTATTTGGTGGCTAAAAAACCCGAAGAGGCAGGCAAGGCCCTGGTTTTGCCGATCTTTGTGGAGATCTATGCCATACTGGGTTTAGCCGCAGCATTCTTATTATTATTAGGAGTGAAAATTTAATGTCGCTGGAATCGATTTTCAAACACATTATAGACGAAGCGGATGCTAAGAAGGATATTCTAATCCAGCAGGCCTCAGGGCAGGCAGAGGCAATTATCCAGTCTGCCAGGCAAGAGGCAGAGGCGCTTTATCAAAAATTAATCGATAGAGAAAAAGTCTTAAGCATAGCTCAACAGCAAAAGCTAGTGATTAATGCAAGGCTTCAAGCAAAGAAGAACCTGCTTAAAGCCAAACAAGAGTTGATCGACGGTGTTTTTCAAAAATTAAAACCGCAGCTGGACAAAGAAAAAATTAAAAAGAAGATAGTCTCTTTGGATAGTGAACAAGAGGCCTTTGAGGATGTTGATTTTTATCTGGCCGGCATAAGGCTGGATTACGAAAGCGAGATTGCCCAACACCTGTTTATTTAAAAAAAGTTATGATTATTGATATCCACACCCATGCCTGGCCGCAATAGGAGGTTTTTTAATGTTTGATATCGGCAATATTTCAAAGATGGCCCAGGAGGCCAAGCAGATTCAGGAAAGACAAGAGTGCCTGCAGCGCGAACAGATAGAGCTGCTTAAGAAGATATCTGGCAAGCTGGATGAGGCAGTCAGCCTCTTAAAGCAAGGCCTTAAATAACCGGGGTTTTAGAGTATGCGTTGCGCAGTGGCTGTTTTTGCAGTTGGTATTTTCATCCTTGCATTTTTTAATCCCGCATTTTGCGCCGAAGAAAAAAAGCCCGGGCTGGAAGATGCCCTTATCGGAGCTACTCTTAAAACCCTGGCTAAGCTGTTTATCTCGGCACAAAGCAAAGACAGATTAATTGAAAAGCTGAACAATATGGATAAAGAGAAATTCCAAAGGCGCTACGCAAGAGTCTATCAGGTAATTAAAGATGCGCCGCCTGTTTTAAGCCGCTATGGTTTTAAGGAAGAAATGGCTAAATCCGCCGTGATTAACAAAATAAAGTCCATGGAGAAAAAAGAGATGTCCGGGGTGATAGATTCTATCCCTGATGCTGTAATTGCTAGCCAGTTCAAGCTTTATCTAAATGAGAAAAAGCAGCCTTTAGTAAAAAGTAATCCGGTTGAACAGATCACTGGTTTTTGGGATAAGCTGATCGCCAATACCGGGTTGAATAATTGATGCCCGGCTTAGAACACTTAAGGCATATTTTTCTTGAGCAGCCGTAGTAAGCGTGGTAGAATTCTTCCGTTATGGTTAAGAAAGCAAAAAGCTGGGATTATGTATTTGCTGTTGGTAGAATCCGGGCCCTGGAGAGATCCCTGATCGGGCAGGAGGTTTTTCAGGAGGCGGTTGATTTAGCGCTGCCCGAGGCGCTGAAACTTTTTGCCGAAGCCGATATTTCCGCAGAAGAGCTTTTGCGGGTAAACGACAGTCGCCAACTTGAAAAGGCCTTAGGCCGGAAGCTGTCGGAGCTGAAAAAACTTATCAAGGATCTGCTGTTGGATAAAGATCTGGAGTGCCTTTTAGAGCTGGATAATTTAACCCTGGCGAAAAAGTCAGCGCAGAAGATAAAAAGTGAATTTTTAGGCGATTACATTCTGCATTTTATTGATATGCATAATATTAAGACCTTCTTGCGGCTGCATGTTTTAAATGAGCCGCAGAGCTCGTTTGAGGCTTGTCTGAATGAAGAGGGTTTCATCCAGAAAAGATTTTTTATTAAAAACTACGCAGAGGATTTATCCCCGTTTTTATCCGGCCTGCGTTACGTGCATAAGCGCGCTGAGTCAATAGATTACGCCTATTTCTTAGAGGAGCCGATAATCATGCTGAAGAAGGAAAGTTCCTTTATCGGATTAGAAAAAGCCATGCATGATTTCTTGATCCGGATTTTAAGGCCGGCTAGATACTTAAGTTTTGGCCCGGAGCCGCTTTTGGCATATTATTTTACCAAAGTCAACGAAATCAATCTGATGCGCATGATTATCTTGGTTAAGCTGAATAATTTTGGCGTGGATACAGCCAAAGAAAGGCTAAACTTTGCCTATGCCTGAGCAGGTAATTTCAGAGCATCCATTTGCGATTATCGCAGACGAGGATTTAGGGTCAGGTTTTAAGGCATTGGGGTTTAAGGTTTATCCCGTGCGCAACACCCTAGAACAAGCGAGTTTTTTAGCCGACGCGGTAAATGAAAAAGTGGCAGTTTGTTTGGTGCAAGAGGATATTTACCATGCGCAGGAGGATTTTATAAACAGCCATAGGAATCAGGCGCTACCCGTATTTATTCCTTTTTCTAAAGATGTCAGGCACGGTTTATTAGAGAGCATAATCAGGCAAGCTCGCCTTAAAGCGACAGGGAAACTTTAATGTCAAAACAACCCAAGATTATCAAAGTATCCGGGCCTTTGGTGGTAGCCAGCGGCTGTTTTGGCGCCAAGATGTATGATATCGTGCGCGTATCCGAGCATAAGCTGATCGGAGAAATAATCGAGCTAAAAAATGATTTGGCCTATATTCAGGTTTATGAAGAGACAGCAGGGATTGGCGTGGGGGAAAAGGTCTATTTAACCGGACGGCCGCTGAACGTAGAGTTAGGCCCGGGATTATTGAGCTCTGTGTATGATGGGATACAGAGGCCGCTTGAGGTAATCCGCGCCGGGTTCGGGGATTTTATCCCGCGGGGAGTGGATGTGGCCGGGTTGGATAGCCGCAAGAATTGGCATTTTGTGCCTGAGGCTAAGGCAGGACAGAAAGTAACTGCCGGAGATATCCTCGGAGTCGTTGATGAAACCCCTTTGATCAAACATAAGATTATGGTTCCGCCGGGCGTGGCCGGTGAGTTATCCGAAATCAAAGAAGGCGATTTTACGGTTAAAGATACGATCGCTAAAATTAATACGGCTTCCGGCAGCAAAGAAATAATCATGGCGCAACATTGGCCGGTAAGGATTAGCCGCCCGATAAAAGAAAAATTTTCTCCCAATGAGCCGCTTACCACCGGCCAGCGCGTTATCGATACCTTTTTTCCCATTGCTAAAGGCGGGACTGCCTGCATCCCCGGGCCATTTGGCGCAGGCAAGACCGTGACCATGCATGAGGTGGCCAAGTGGTCGGATGCGCAGGTGATTGTTTATGTGGCCTGCGGCGAACGCGGCAATGAATGCGCAGATCTTTTATTAAGTTTTCCGGAGCTAAAGGATCCTAAGTCCGGCCGGCCGTTGCTGGAACGTACGATTATCGTAGCTAACACCTCTAATATGCCGGTGGCCGCGCGCGAGGCTTCGATTTATACCGGCGTTACTATTGCGGAGTATTTCAGGGATATGGGTTATTCCGTGGCGCTGATGGCGGACTCCACCTCGCGCTGGGCAGAGGCATTAAGAGAGATTTCCGGCAGGCTGGAAGAGATGCCCGGAGAAGAGGGCTATCCCGCTTATTTGTCGTCGAGGTTAGCCGAATTTTACGAGCGCGCAGGTAAAGTCAGCTGCCTAGGCAGCGATTCCCGCCAAGGCGCTTTGAGTATCATGGGCGCGGTTTCTCCTCCGGGAGGAGATTTATCCGATCCGGTAGTCCAGGCAACCCTGCGCGTGGTCAAGGTATTCTGGGGCCTGGATGATAAACTAGCTAACGCCCGGCACTTCCCGGCTATAAACTGGCTTTTAAGCTATTCTTTATATCACGACAACCTACAGGAATTTATGAAAAGCCATATTGCCGAAGAATTCCTTGCGTTAAGAAAAGAGGCCATGCGCTTGTTGGAAGAGGAGGATTCCCTTCTAGAAATTGCCCGACTGGTTGGCATTGAATCCATTTCTTTTGATGACCGGCTGACTTTAGAAGTAGCCAAGTCCATCCGCGAAGATTTTCTGCACCAGAATGCCTTTCATGAAATTGACACATATACCTCTTTGGCTAAACAACACCGCATGCTTAAAATCATCATGGCATTTTATCGCCTAAGTCAGCAAAAAATTAAAGAGGGGAT
>CAYHNY010000054.1:0-4554 GCA_964358115.1 uncultured Planctomycetales bacterium
AGGTTTTTCCTCGGCTCATACGCCCCACAAGGGGCGTACTTGGCATTCATTTATGCCAAGGTACGAGAGGGTCCCGGAACAATAAAAAAAGAGCATGGAAAAAATAGGCCTGATTGCCGGAAACCGCAGATTCCCGATCATCTTTTGCGAAGCGGCGAAGAAAAAACAATGCCACATTACCGCTATCGCCATAAAAGGCGATACTGACCCTAAGTTAAAAAAATACGTAGATAAGATCTATTGGCTGGATTTAGGCGAATTTTCGCGCATTTTTGAAATATTCAAAAATGAAGGTATTACTAAAATTACCATGGCCGGCCAGATCAGCCCTTACAGGCTTTTTAGCAAGGAGGTCAACAAAGACCCCGGGCTTAAAAATCTGCTTGCCAGCATTAAAGATAAGAAGGCAGATACGATTTTTGGGGCGATAGCCGCTAAACTTCAAGAATGCGGACTTGAGCTGATGGATTCAACGGTTTTTATCGCGGATTCCCTGCCGAAAAAAGGCACGCTTACGAAAAAAGAACCTAGTTTTGAGGAGTGGGAAGATATCTATTTTGGCCTGGATTTAGCCAAAGAGGTCGCTCTTTTAGATATCGGCCAGACAGTCGCGGTGAAAAATAAGGCGATTATTGCCGTGGAGGCCTTGGAAGGCACGGATAATCTCATTCGGCGTTCAGGCAAAATCGGCGGCGCAGGACAGATTATTATAAAGGTAAGTAAGCCCAAACAGGATATGCGCTTTGACATCCCGGTAGTAGGCTTAAATACCGTTAAAAATCTCATCAAGTCAGGGGCAAAAGCCTTAGCCATTGAGGCCGGCAAAACCCTTTTTATTGATAAAGAACAAAGCCTTAAATTAGCCGATAAGAAGGGGTTTTGTATTGTCGCGGTGTAGCCTGAATTTTGCTTGACATAAACTGAATTCTTGTGTAGATTAAGTAATATCAAGGAGGTTGAAATGGTCAAAACGGTCAGGTCTAAGTCTGTTGAGTTAAGAATCAATGCCCCCGCGGCAAAAAAAGTAGCTCTCACAGGTAGTTTTGATAACTGGGATATCAATGCCCATCCCGCCAAGAAGGATCTTAAGGGTAATTGGACAGCCAAGCTGAGTTTAAAGCCGGGCCGCTATGAATATAAGTTTGTGGTTGACGGCTCATGGGTCAATGACCCGCTTTGCAAGAGCCTGGTCGCTAACGCCCTTGGCAGCCAGAATTGTGTTATCGAAGTAAAGTAAAAAAGCGCTCGCCCCACCTTTTTAATAGTTAAACATAAATTAAACCGGGTGGGGTGTTTTATTTAAGGGAGCCTGATATTATATGAAATATATATATGGCCCGGTCCAATCCCGCCGCTTAGGCCTGTCCCTAGGTATTACCTTAACTGCCTATAAGACATGCAGTTTTGACTGTGTTTACTGCCAGTTAGGTAAAACCAGGCAACTGACTACTGAAACAAAAGAATATCTTCCCATTCAGGAAATCCTGGAAGAAGTCAAGGCCTGGCTGCAGAATAACCCTCAAGAAGCGCAGAATTTAAGCTATATTACTTTTTCCGGTTCAGGTGAACCTACACTAAACAGCAGGATGGGAGAGCTGATTACCGGTATAAAGAAACTGACCGCGGTTAAGGTGGCGGTAATTACCAATGCCTCCTTACTAAAAGACCCCCAGGTGCTCAATGCGCTTTTAGGCGCGGATTTGGTTGTGCCTTCTTTAGACGCGGCAACCGCGGAAATCTTAGAAAAGATTGACCGCCCCCATGCGTCTGTCAGGATAGCTGACATAATCGAAGGCTTGATAAATTTGCGCAAGGAATTTAAGGGCCAGATCTGGCTTGAGGTGATGCTGGTCAAAGGCTTAAACGACGATTTGCGCCAGATTAAGAAATTAAAGGAAGCTATCGATAAAATCAAACCGGATAAGATCCAGTTGAATTCTCCGGTGCGCACTACGTCTGAGCCGGGCATCATCCCCGCGGATAAGGAAAAGCTAAAAAAGGCGGCTTTGATCTTCGGGGATAAATGCGAAATTTTTTAGTTTGCGCTCGTAGCTCAATGGATAGAGCGCTAGCCTTCGGAGCTAGGCGTTGGGAGTTCGACTCTCCCCGAGCGCGTTTTGTACTTTCGCGGCCATGGCCGCGAAAGTATTCCGCCTCGAGGAATCCCGGACTTTAGTCCGGGGAGGGGGCTACATAAACCTATCGCAATATGCAGAATAAAAGAATCAAAGATTTGCTCGCAATAATTATTTTTTTCGGCTTAAGCCTCTTATTTTATAAGGATATCGTTTTTGTAAAAGACAGGCTTATATCCTCTCTATTTGGTGATATCTTTTTTTATAGTTTTCCTTTTGATCATTTAACCTTTGGTTACGCATCAGGGCACAAGATTTATTCCTGGAATCCGTATATTTTTCTGGGCCAGCCATTGATCAACCATCCCGGCAGCCCGTTATTCTATCCCTTAAACCTGATCTTTTTTTTCCTGCCTCTGCATTTAGCCTTCAACTACAGTTTTCTTTTAAATACCGTGTTCTGCGGTATCGCTATTTATCTTTATCTAAGGTATCTAAGCCAGGGGCGTTTTAGCGGGTTGCTTGCCGCGGTAATATTTATGTTTAACGGTGTAGCCCTGCTGCATGCCTATCGTGGGCATGTGCAGCTTCTTCAGACATTGCCATGGCTGGCTTTGCTTTTTTTATTCACCGAGATGTGCCTGCGGAAAAAAACACTCCTGCCGGCCTTGTTTGCGGGTTTGGCTTTAGGCATCCAGTTTCTCGCGGGCAACCCCCAGTATTTCTTTTATACCGTAATTGCGGTAAGCGCCTACTTTTTATTCTCCGCCTTTCTCAACTATATTCGGGATAAAGATAAGAAGCAGCTTAAGTTTTATCTGTCTAGCTATGCAACATTGATCCTTATCGGCTTAGGCATTGCCGCGATAAAGTTAATCCCCTCGCTTGAGTTTACAAGTATGTCGGATAGGACTGCCACGGATTTATCCTTTGCCGCCAGTTGGTCTTTTCCGCCGCAGAATCTCATAACCTATTTTCTGCCGGAATTCTACGGCGATATCATACACGTTGCCTACCGGGGAGAGTCAGCGCTCTGGGAGATGTGCGGCTACTTAGGCATCCTGCCGCTGGTATTAAGCGCAATCGCCGTAACCTGCAACCGTAACCGCTGCACCATCTTCTTTGCAGGGCTGTCTGTATTTGCCTTGCTGGGGTCTCTGGGCGGCTACCTGCCTTTATTATTCAAGATATTCTATTATCTTTTACCCGGATTTAGCAAATTCCGCGGGCACAGCAAGATGATCATGCTTTTAGCTTTTTCTGTGAGCGTGCTTTCCGCGTATGGGCTAAGCTGGGTTTTATCCCCTAAAGACACCAAAGGCCAAGAGAGGCTTAAGCGCTTAGTCTGGATACTGGGCTTTATCTGCGGGATAGTTATCCTGATTACTGTAATATTTAGCTTAAATAGCGCGCTTGCCTTGCAAACCTTAAGGCAGATAACCGCCCTGCCCTCAGGCTTTGTTGAGAGCGCAGGGCTGAATATCATCCTGTTTAGCCTGGCTAAATTCTCATTCTTTATCACTGCCAGCTTTTTCCTGCTCTTCTTCTGGATGAAAAAGAGATTGTCCCTCAGGGTATTTCAGACCCTAGCTCTAATCCTGGTAATCCTGGATTTGTGGTCTTTCGGCGCCAAGTATATAGTCTCCGAGAAAATAGATAGATGCTATTGGGATAGGGGGGTAGTGGGTTTTCTAAAAACCCAGGGCCAGCCCCATACTTACCGTGTGATGAGCCCGCACTTAGATGGGCCGTTTCCCAATAAAGCCGTGCTTGACGGCCTGCATACGGTTGATGGTTATGACGCGGTTTTTTTGAAACGCTATACTGAGCTATTTACCTTATGTTCCCGGGAACTCGTATATTCAAAGCGCAATTTAAAATTGCTGAGTATGAATAATCTCAAGTTTCTTATCATGCCTAAAACCGCAAGAATCAACAACCCCGCCTTTATCCCGGTATACCATGCAGATAAGGCTGTCGTCTGGCAGAACCTCAATTGTTTACCCCGGGCTTATATCGTGCACGGATCAAGAGTCATCCCGGGGAACGAAGAAAGAATATCATATATCCTCTTCAACCAAGAATTTAATCCCGCTAACACAGTTATCCTGGAGGAGCCGCCGGCTTTGCCCGCAGATGCTCAAGGCTTGCCGCAGCAGCCCGGTGAATCCGTAGAATTCTTGAAATACAGCGATGATGAGATAACCATCAAGGCAGTGCTTAACCGGCAGGGCTATCTGGTCTTAAGCGATTTCAATTATCCCGGCTGGAGAGTAGATATATTGAATTTAGAGACCGGCCAGAGCCAAAGGCGCAAGCCTCTATACGCCAACAATATGTTCCGCGCCGTAGCCCTGGATGCCGGCAGATATTCCCTGCGCTTTGTCTTTGATTCCCCGTCCTTCTCCCTGGGCTTGGGGATAACGATAGTAACCCTGGCCCTGGTTATAATAAGCTTAATCTTACTGGTGTTGAAAGC
>CAYHNY010000055.1:0-4438 GCA_964358115.1 uncultured Planctomycetales bacterium
ATGGATAAAAAACTTAAAGCAATTTTTGACATTTGCTACCCTAAAAAATTATGAGTCCGCTATTTCCTTCCGGTAACATTTATCAATGAGTCATTAGGTCTTTCCACCCAATTCCGGAAGCAGTTCTGGTAGGCAAAAAAGGCGGGTTTTTTAGAGTAGTCCCAGCGCACCAGGCCAAAATAATCAATGCCATCCTCCCAGTGCCCTAAACAATCACGGAAGAACGCCCAGAATATTTTTTCCACGGATTTTTCTTTAATTAATGCGCTAAATACCCGGCTGGCCCAATCTCTTTGCTGCTCTTCAGTAGGATTTAGGCCCATCCACCAGTTTTTTACCTGGAGTCCATCCTTGACCCCAGGGCAGCCTATTTCCGTAATCCAGATTTTTTTATCCGCATCTTGATTTTTCCGCATAACTTCATTGGCTGACCGGATATAATCCTGCGCCATATTTATGGCGTTATCCGGCAACGGATACTCAAAGATATGGATATTCAAGATATCAAAATAATCTTTGGCGCCATTTTCGTAAAGGCGCTTGACGCTGGAGATACCGTTGGCAAACCCGCCGTTTAATATTTTACATCCTGAATCTTCAGCTTTAGCAGCTGCATATACCTCTTTAAGCAAAGCGCAATAACTCTGCAATCCATCTTGTTGAGCCCAGTAGATTGCAGAATCCGGCTCATTCCAGGCCTCCCAGTATTTCACCCCATCTTTGTAGCGCTGAATCACTTTGAGCGCATAGTTAACGAAATTTTTGTGATCGGCTGAAGGATCGTTCCATTTGCCTGTGGGCGAATCCCAGGTAGCGCTATAATTCAGTAAACCCAAAATACCAAGATTATTTTTACAAAGCAGATCCACGATAGTATCGTATTTAGCAAATTTGAGCCTGCCTTTTTCAGGCTCAATATCCTCCCATAAAAAGTCTATGCGCACAAAACCCGCGCCCAGTTCTTTCATCAAGGCTATCGCTTTTTCCAGTGATTTTTGATCGGGATATTTATAGCTATTCCAGGCGTGGTTCCAGTGCAGAAACTCCAAGACCCCAAAAGGATTATTCTTGGCCATGCTTCTGGTCTTCGATGTTTATATAGTCGCTGAAATTGATCTTCTCGCCTAGCTCCTCTTTTACGGTGCGGATGCGGTCAGGCACATAAGGGTGGGTTTTAAAATAGTTTTTTTCGCGCAGCGGCTTTCTGCGGTTTATCTCTTGCAGCTTTAAAAGAAAGTAAATCATGCCGCGGGGATTGTAGCCGGCTAGTTTAATATAGCGAGTGCTCAACTCATCTGCCAGAAGCTCGTCTTCCCGGGAATAACCCAGCATCAGCTGTAAAAACGCCACATCCGCGGTGGTGCCCACATCCTGAGTACCGGGTAGCGTTGCGGTAGCCATTCTCAACAAAGAATATCCCATCATCGCCTGTAATTTTTTGATACTGTGCCGGGCGACGATATGGGCAACTTCGTGCGCTACTACCGCGGCCAGCTCGTCGTCATTAGCCACCTTCTCAATTAAACCTTTGTTAACGTACACGTAACCTCCGGGCAGGGAAACCGCATTGATCTCATCGTCATCTAAAACCTTAAAAGTATAATCTATGTCTTTGCGATCGCAGACCTTAACTATTTTTTTCCCGATATTTTCCAAGCGCTCCTGCACCAAAGGGTCATCAACATATTTATATTTTAGGCCTACTTCTTTAGCTATAGCTTTGCCTATCTGCACCTCTTTATCCGTGCTGTAATAAAACAGCTCTTCTTTGCCGGTGACAATATTGTATTCGGTAGAGCAGCCGGATAGAAAAACAGTAGATAGCAGACAGTAAATAGTAGATAGGAAGAAAAAAAAGAGTTTTATATCGAGTTCTTTAAATATAAGATAAAGCCTTCTTAAAGGCAGGCCCACGACATTATAAAAACAGCCTTCGATCCGGCGCATAAAGAAAGCGCCCTTACCCTGGATATCGAAGCTGCCGGCTTTATCTAAGGGGCAAACGCAGGCAAAATAAGCCTCTATTTCTTTGTCAGTCAATCTATCCATATAGACTTTGGTTTTTTCAGAAGCCATGCGGGTTTTATTTTTATCTTTGTCAATTACGGCAATCCCGGTATAAACGATCTGGGGTTTGCGAGAAAGTTTTTTTAGCATAGCCCGGGCAGCTTTTAAATCCCGGGGCTTGCCGAATATCTTACCGTCCTGTACGGTAATGGTATCCGCGGCAATTACAATCCCGCTTTTTATTCTTTGGGCGGCGTCTTGAGCTTTTCTCAGGGCGTTATTCTTGACCAAGCTGCTATAGGATAAATCCCGGGGTTTTGTTTCCTCCCGGACCCTGCTGGGCAAAACAGAAAACTTTAATCCGAAGATGCGCAGTAGTTTTTTTCTTGCTTTGGATTGCGAGGCCAGGTAAATTTTTCTCATTTTAAATGAGCGCATAACTTATGGAGCATTTATTTTACTTTACTCCGACATAAGTTATGTGCGCGAATTTAATCCTTGACAATTTTTTAGTTTAGGGCTATCTGTGATGTCCATCATTATTCCAAAAATTGTCAAGGATAAGCTCGGACGTATAAGTTATGTCGCTTGCCTTTAATAGAAAGCTCCGTAACTTATGTCCTCGCTTAATTTAAAACTGCCGATTCACCGGCAAGATAACCGGTTGAAAAAGCTGCCTGCAGGTTAAAACCGCCGGTATCCGCGTCTACATCGATCATCTCTCCGCAAAAATACAGCCCCTTGATCAGCCGCGACTCCATAGTGCGGGGATTAATATCTGCCAACGCAACCCCTCCCCGCGTAACCATGCCTTCTTCTATTGATTTTGCCGAAATTATATTCAAACGCAGGCCTTTAAGCAATTCAATGATTTCTCTGCGATTTTTTTGGGTGATCTGGCTGGCTTTTTTATCCGGCTCAAGCTTAAGCATATCTATAAACACATCTATCAAACGCAAGGGTAGCAGCTCTTTGAGTATGTTTCTAATGCTTTTCTTAGGACACATACTGAACTCTCTTAAAAGCCGGGCATCCAGCTGCTCCCTAGATAAAGCCGGCTTTAAGTCTATCTCGACAAAAACATTCTCCCCTTCCTGCAGCCAATCCACAATCTTTCCGCTTAAAGATAATGCCAGGGGCCCGGAAATGCCAAAACCCGTAAAAAGCAGCTCGCCGATTTCAGAGACGATCTTATTTTTGGAATTGTAAAATTTTAAACGGATATTTTTTAGCGTCAAACCCTCTAATGATTTAGGATAGTTGCCCTTTACCACTAAGGGCACCAGCCCGGCTCTTGGCGCAACTATATGATGCCCGAGTTTTTCGGCTATCTTTATCCCCTCGCCGGTTGAACCGGTAAAACTATAAGATAGGCCACCGGTAGCCAGAATAACTTTATCCGCCATAATCTTTTGGCCGTTAGCAAGCAAGACCCCCTTCACAACATTGGTTTCAACCAAAATATTTTTAAGGGAAGAATTATATAGAATATTTACTTTATTTTTGCTGAGCTCCTGATTTAATACCTCAAGTATGCTTGCGGACCGGTTGGTCACCGGAAAAACCCGCAGCTGCCGCTCGACCTTAAGCTTAAGCCCTCTTTTTTCAAAGAAACGCATCAACTCCTGATGAAAGAATTTCTTAAAAGCATCCCTCAGGAATTCACCGTGATGAGAGAATCTTTTGATAAATAAATCCGACTCGCAAGTATTGGTAAGATTACAGCGGCCTTTGCCGCTGAGGAGGAGTTTTTTACCCGCCGAGGAATTCTTTTCAACCAGAGTTACATGCGCCTTAAGCTGGCTGGCGCGGATAGCAGCAATCAAGCCGGCAGGACCGGAACCGACAACAACTATTCTTTTAGCATCCACTAAAAATTTCCTAGAGTCCGAATTCCGCTATATTAAAGATGGGTTGAAGCGCTAATCCCAACTTAGCTAAATTTTCTTTAGCGCCCTCGTTTCTATCCACAATTACTATTGCTTTGACTACCTCAACCCCGCAGGCATCCAGCGCGGCCTTGGCTTCAATCAGGGCTTTACCGGTAGTGGCTACGTCATCGACTATAACTACCCTGTCTCCCTTTTTTAGGGCCGGGCCCTCGACCTGCCTCTGCGCCCCATGCTCCTTGGCCTGCTTTCTAACAATAAATGTCTTGATGGGTCTTTTCTGCAGGTGACTTAAACAGGCTACGGCACCGACAATGGGATCCGCGCCTAAAGTAGGACCGCCGATAGCAGCGATATTATCAGCCTTGGTAAAATCCAGGATAATGCTGGCGATTAAATAGGCGCCTTCGGCAGTTAAGGTAACTACGCGGCCGTCCAGATAATAATTGCTGGTTTTACCCGAAGACAAAACAAAGCTGCCGCGTTTTAACGCCTCTTTTTCCAGAAGGCTAAATAACTCCTGTTTTAGCTGTTTCAGGTTT
>CAYHNY010000056.1:0-3101 GCA_964358115.1 uncultured Planctomycetales bacterium
GTCTTGGGCTGCGCCGGCTTTTCCTGAAACCCCCTGACTCGGCCGACACTATCCACCTCCACCACCCCCAAATACGCGGCATTTTCTTTATCCATTTCCACAACACTTACGGTCAAATCCGCATCCGCCTGGCGGTGAAAATCCATCATGCTGTAATAGTTCATTTTGTAAATGTGGTCTCCGGCCAGAATCAATACTTCATCCGGCTTGTCCAATTCTAAAGTGTAAAGATTCTGATATATAGCATCGGCAGTGCCCAAATACCAGGTGTCGCCCACTCTTTGCTGAGCCGGCAATAATTCCATATACTCTTCCAATTCCGAAGCCAGGATATTCCAACCCAGCCTGATATGCCGATGCAGCGAAGCGGATTTATACTGGGTAAGCACATAGACCTGGCGCAACCCCGAATTAATACAGTTGCTCAAAGCAAAATCGATAATCCTGTATATGCCGCCAAACGGCACTGCCGGCTTAGTGCGGTCTTTGGTCAAAGGCCAAAGGCGCTCTCCTTTACCGCCGGCCATAATAAAAGTCAAGACTTTGCGTATCATAGCGTTAAAATCCCCATTATCCCGCGCCTGATCATCATCACCCCGATTGCCGCCAGCAAAATATACATGATCTTAGAAAACGCGCGCGTGCCGGAAGTACCCATTAAACGCATAATCACATCGGCCTTGATCAAAGACAGCCAGACAAGAAACATATTCACCGCCAATGATAAAAATGTAAGGGTAATGCCAAAATTATCCAGCATAATAATAGTAGTAGTTAAAACTGCCGGGCCGGTGATCAAAGGCGTGCCTAGAGGAAATACGCCCACCTCTTTACCATGCCCATCGGATAAAAAACTGCGCGTGGCCCCGGGAAGCAAAAGCTTAAGCGAGATGACAAATAAAAGCGCCCCACCCGCAACCTGAAAATCGGGAATAGTTACCCCGATAAACCTTAAAACCCATTTGCCGGCTAACATAAACAAAATGGCCATCACCGTAGCCGTAGTAATAGACTCTAAGATGATCTTCTCTCTTTGTTTTTTACTTACCCCATGAACCAAAGAAACAAACAAGGGTATATTACCGATAGCATCTACGGCAACAAAGATAGGGATAAACGCCAGTATAAACGGCTTAAACATAGCAAACATAGACCTTTATTATAAGCAAAAGTTTTCAAAAAGGCAAGAAAAAATAGTTAATGAGCACATAACTTAGCGAACAATAGTGAAGCTAAGTTATAAGTGCGAATTAATACCGCTATGCCCGAGCCGCCTGGATAAGTTGCTTAGTATACGCATTTGCAGGGTGGCGGAAAATATCGGCAGGGCTTGCCTGCTCTACTATGCGGCCGTTTTGCATCACGATGACCGTATCCGCGATATACTTAATCACTGCCAGGTTATGGCTGATAAAGATATAGGTCAGATGAAATTTCTCTTTTAATTCTTTAAACAAATCCAGCATCTGAACTTGAACAGTCAGGTCTAGCGAAGATATCGGCTCATCTAAAACCACTATTTTGGGCTCAGTGGCTAAAGCCCGGGCAATACAAATGCGTTGGCGCTGCCCCCCGGAAAATTCGCTAGGGCGACGATTTAAGATGGTTTCATCTAAACCCACTGCCCGCAGCAAATCGATCAGCTTAGTTTTTATCTGCTTACGCGAAACAATATTATGAATCAATAACGGTTCGCTAAGTGTATCCTTAATGCGCATCTTGGGATTAAGGCTGTTATAGGGATTCTGGAAAATAATCTGCACATCCTTGCGAAAATTAGTTATTTTTTGAGGATCAAACACTATTCTACCGGAACTGGCGGGAATTAAATTAAGGATAATCTTGGCCAGTGTCGTCTTGCCCGAGCCGGACTCTCCCACAATCCCTAAAGTCTGGAATTCTTCAAGCGCAAAACTTACATCGTCAAGCGCGCATACCTTCTGCATATCCTGCTTAAATATGCCGCGTTGAACCACAAAATATTTATGGATACCCTTTGCCTCTAAAATCATATTCTACCTATCTTTTCATAGGCAGCTATCAGCTGCCGGGTATGGAAATGTTTTGGCGATTGAAAAATTTCTTCCCTGCTGCCTTGCTCAACAACCTTCCCCCTATACATGACGCAGATCCTGTCTGCTATTCTTTTGGCAATGGATAAATTATGGGTGATAAAAAGCAGGGAAAACCCTAATTCATTTTTTAACTCCATGAGCAGCTGCAGGATCTGGGCCTCGATGGTAACATCCAAGGAAGTGGTCGGCTCATCGGCAATTAAAAGTTTCGGCTGGCAGGCTAAGCTCATGGCAATAAATACCCGCTGGTTCATCCCTCCGGAAAGCTGGTGCGGATAATCCAGGATCACTCTTTGCGTATCCTTAATTTTGACTAAATCCAATAATCTCTCGGCTTCTATACTTGCGTCTTTACGGCTCTTATTTTGATGCAGGATAATCACTTCTATTATCTGTTCGCCTACGGTATAAACCGGGTTGAGAAAACTGGTGGGTTCCTGAAATATATAGGCGATTTCTTTACCCCGGATGTTCATTAAACTAGCTTCATCTAAAGATAGCAAATCCTGCCCTTCAAATATTGCGCTGCCTGCGCTTATTCTGGCATTTGGCGGCAGGATCTTGGTGAGCGCTAGCGCGGTGACGGTTTTTCCCGAGCCGGATTCACCGGCTAAAACTAAAACTTCGTTGCGCGCAATCTCAAGGCTTATCTGGTCTATGGCGGTGATAGTTTTTTTCTCAAGGCAAAAATCAACCTTTAAGTTTTTCACCTCAAGCAAACAAACGGAATTTAATCCCATATCTTTTTTAATCCCTCGACCAGAAAATTAAAACCTAAAATAGTGAGTAATATCGCCATGCCCGGAAATAATGTTATCCACCAAGCCACACCCAGAGTAGACTTAGCCTCAATGAGAATATTCCCCCAGCTAGGCGTAGGCGGCTGCACCCCCAAACCTAAGAAACTTAATCCTGATTCCAAAAGGATCGCCCCGTCAATGCCTAAGGTAACATTTACAATGACCGGGCCTAATGTATGGGGCGATAAATGCCTAAGGATTATCCTTGAGTTTGATGCGCCTATGG